>DATBPG010000141.1:0-5211 GCA_036561485.1 Steroidobacteraceae bacterium
TGGTGGGACCTGCACACCGAGCCTGAAGGTGATGAGTGGCTTTCAATCAGCGCGACGGTACGAGACCCGCAATACCTGCAGGAGCCGTACATCTACGATTCGGTATTCCACAAGGAGCGCGATGGCTCCGAGTGGGACCCCGAGCCCTGTTCACTGAGCTTCTGAGGTGCCGTCCATGAAAAAGCGCTCAGTGGCATTCACGCTGGTCAGTTGCCTGGCCGTGATGCTCTATGCCGGCGCCGTGTGTGCGCAGGTGGACCTGTCCGGCAATTGGGCGGTGGAGAGCACGCAGGACGGACGTGAGCATGCCTCCGGACCCTTTCCAGGCAACTTTGCCGGTATTCCGCTCAACCAGCAGGGACGCGAGGCTGGCTGGGCGTACTCGGGCGATCAGCACGAGGAGCTGTATCGGCAGTGTGAGGCCTGGTCGATGTCATACCTCGTGACCGGGCCCTGGGGCGGGACATTTACCGCGGTGCGCGATCACTTCGGTAACGTCGTTGCCTGGCACCTCAGCGCCCCGCTCTACGATCGTCTGCCGAATACCATCTGGATGGACGGACGGCAGCCGCCCCCGCCACAGGCCGTGCATACGAACGCGGGGTTCACGACCGGGCATTGGGAGGGCGATACGCTGGTCACGTACACCACCCATCTGAGCGACTCCATTCTGGAGCGCAATGGTCCGCCGGTGAGCAATCAAGGGACAGTGCGCCTGTTCATCACCCGCCATGCGGATGAGCTGATGATGCTGGGCGTGATCCGCGATCCGGTCTATCTTGAGGCCCCGTGGGTGAAGGGACAGGACTTCCGGCTCGTGCTGGCGGGCGAAAGCAACGAAGTGCCCGAGTACTGCCAGCCGGCCGAGGTGGTGGAAGGGCTGTCGGACGGCTATCACACCGCCACGGTGCTACCCGATCAGATTGCTGCCGCGCAGACTTACATGCTGCAGCACTATGGCATCCCGGTGCTCGCTACCCAGGGCGGTGCGCAGACGATGTACCCCCAATTCCGCAAGAAGCTGACCGGTATGTATAAGACGAAGACCACGTACTGTACGCAATTCTGTTGCAACGGGCGGGGTGCGCAGCGTCTGTGCAAGGGCATCGATTAGCGCCAGGCTGCATAATTTGGCGCACGAAAAAGAAGACGGCGAGCAGGTGCGGGGTACGCCCATGAGCACACCGTGCTGGCATGAACTGGCATCGCCCGTGGGCACACTGCGGCTGACGCATGATCGTCGGGCGCTCATCGGCATCAGCTTTCGCGCCGGAGCAGCTTTGCTCACTGAGCCGCGGCATCCGGCCGTGGACAGTGCGTGTGGGGCGGACCCCGGCGTCTTCGCGGTGGTCATCCGCCAGCTGCAGGAATACTTCGGCGGCGAGCGACGCAGCTTCGAGCTGCCATTGGCCCCGCGGGGCAGCGCGTTCCAGCAGCAGGTGTGGCGCGAGCTGCAGCGCATTCCCTACGGCGAGACGATCTCCTATGGGGAGCTGGCCCGCCGCATCGGCAGGCCCCGCGCTTGCCGCGCCGTGGGGCTGGCCAATGGCGCCAATCCGCTGCCCATCGTCGTGCCCTGCCATCGGGTCATCGGCGCGGATGGCTCGTTGACCGGATTCGGCGGCGGCTTGCCGATCAAGCGGCAACTGCTCGACCTGGAGCGATCGGCGCTGATGCGGCAATGTGTGCACGGCCGTGCCGCTGCCCCCGACGCTGCGAATGGATCTGTCATGCAATTGCCGCTGGAGAGTCTGCTATGAGGCTGCTGCTGCGACTGGCCGCGATGGGTGTCGGCACTCTGCTCACGATCGGGGCTTCTGCTGCCCAACTGGGCGACTCTGCCTATCGCACCGAGGTGCATCGGGCTGACCTGTCCGGGGCACCCGGCATGGAGGTGATTGCCTCCTTGGTGCGCGTCAAACCCGGAGAATCGACACCGCGCCATTTTCATCATGGCATCGAGGCTGCCTACGTGGTGCATGGGACTATGGTGCAATATCCGGGACAGGCCCCGCAGATGCTCAAGACCGGCAGCACGCTGTTCAATCTGCGCGATGCCGTACACTCCGGATTCAAGGTCGTCGGACCCGACACACTCGTGATCTACACCGTGCATGTCGTGGACAAGGGCAAGCGCTTATATGAGCCGGCGGCCAGGGCGGGGCAGTGATCAGGTGCAGCTGCCCAGAGTCGTCCGCCGCCATCCCAGAACCCTGATCGCGCTGCTTCTCGGAGTCGGCGTCTTCTTTCTGTCGCCGCGATCCTGGCCGTACCTCACGCGGGTGCTGACTGGCTGGGACGTCGGGGTGCTGTGCCTGCTCGCGGGGCTTCTCATCTGGATACGGGGCATGAGCGCGGAACAGATCAGCGCGCACTATATCGAGGAAGATCCTTCGGGCCCTGTGCTGCTGGTCCTCGTGACGGCCGCGGCGCTGCTGAGCCTGTTCGCCACGGTGGAGCTGCTGGCAACGCTGCGGCACGTCGCGCATGCAGAGCGCTTCTGGCACTTCGTGCTGGTCGCCGCCACGCTCGCGCTATCCTGGCTGCTCGTGCCCACGATGTTCATGATGCACTATGCGGATATGTTCTACAGCGCTGCGGCCAAAGAGCGCCCGCTGTCCTTCCCACAAACGAAGATGCCGGTCTTCTGGGATTTCGCCTATTTCTCCTTCACGATCTCCGCGGCCTGCCAGACCGCCGATGTGCTGACAACGCGTCCGGGCCTGCGCAAGATCGTCATCGCGCACGAGATTATCGCGTTCTTCTTCAATGCTTCCGTCGTCGGCTTCGCGATCAATGTGACCGCGGGGCTGATCGGCGGCTGAGGCTCGAGCCGTGCAACTCGACGGGCACTACGATTACATCGTCGTCGGGGCCGGCACAGCCGGGTGCGTGCTGGCAAATCGCCTCTCGGCCCGCCCCGATGTGCGCGTGCTGCTGCTGGAGGCGGGAGGACGCGACAACTGGATCTGGTTTCACATACCCGTGGGCTATCTGTTTGCGATCGGCAATCCCCGCTCGGACTGGATGTTTCGCACCGAGAGCGAGGCAGGACTGCACGGCCGCTCGCTGCACTATCCTCGCGGCAAGGTCGTGGGAGGCTCCTCCGCCATCAATGCAATGATCTGCATGCGCGGGCATGCGGCCGATTACGACGGCTGGCGCGAGCTCGGCCTGCCGGGCTGGGGCTGGAAGGACGTGCTGCCTGCCTTCGTGCGCCTGGAAGACCATTTCCTCGGGGAGGGTGACTATCATGGCACCGGCGGTGGCTGGCGTGTGGAAGCGCCCCGGATCCGCTGGCGCGTACTGGATGCCGTGCGCGCGGCGGCGGTGCAGCTGGGCATTCCCGCGGTCGAGGACTTCAACTGCGGCGATAACGAAGGGGTGAGCTACTTTCACGTGAATCAGCGGCGCGGCCGGCGCTGGTCGGCGGCGCGCGGCTTTCTGCGCCCGGCGCTGGCGCGCAGCAATCTGCGTGTCGAACTGCACACGCAGGTCGAGAAGCTCCTGCTCGAGGGGCGACGCGCCTGTGGCGTGCAGTTCCGGCGCGGCAGCGAGGTGTGTGAGGCGCGCGCGGCGGGCGAGGTCATTCTGGCGGCCGGCAGCATCGGCTCCCCGCAGATCCTCAGTCTCTCGGGTATCGGCCGGCACGAGTGGCTGAGCTCTCTGGGAATCGCGACGCTCCTGGATAGGCCCGGCGTAGGCTCGAACCTGCAGGATCACCTGCAGCAGCGGGCCATCTACCGCGTCAGCGGCGTCAGAACCCTCAATGAGATCTATCATTCGCGCGTGGCGCGGGGCTGGATGGGGGTGCAATACGCGCTCTGGCGGCGCGGTCCGCTGACCATGGCGCCCTCACAGCTGGGCATCTTCATGCGCTCCGCTGCGCAGCAGCCGCGCGCCAACCTCGAGTTTCACGTGCAGCCGCTGTCGCTCGACAAATTCGGCGATCCGCTGCATCGCTTCCCGGCGATTACGGTGAGTGCCTGCAATCTGCAGCCTACCTCGCGCGGCACGGTGCGCCCGCGCTCGGCGGATCCGCTCGCGCCACCGGCGATAGCGCCGAACTATCTCTCCACGCATGAGGATCGCGCAGTCGCCGCCGATGCGCTGCGCGCCACGCGGCGCCTCATGTCGCAGGCGGCGCTGCAGCCGTACCGGCCGCAGGAATTTCTGCCCGGTGACACCGTCGGCGATGATACTGAGGCCCTGGTGCAGGCCGCGGGCAGGATCGGCACGACCATCTTTCATCCGGTCGGGACGGCAAAGATGGGCGTGGCGAGCGATGCACAGGCCGTGGTCGATGCCCGATTGCGCGTGCACGGCATCGAGCGCCTGCGGGTCGTGGATGCCTCGATCATGCCGACCATCACTTCGGGCAACACCAATACGCCCACGGCGATGATCGCGGAAAAGGGCGCGCAGATGATCCTCGAGCAGGCGCGGCAAGGCGGTTAGACCCGCTGTTGCAGCGGCGGTGCATTGGAGTAGAGTCTCAAGCGCCTAGGCGTCTGCCGCTCCGAGGAGGCTAGCATGGCCCAGTGGCTGGATGATCTGCAGTTCTACACGATGCACTTCATGCCCTATGTGCATCTGCCGCCCGATCACAAGAAATACGAATCGCTGTGGGTGGATTTTTCCAACCGTTTTTTCGACCCGCAGAAGGGGCATGAGCTCTACCAGCGCTATATGAGCGAGATGGTGCTGGCCGATCAGCTCGGCTACGACGGTCTGGTGGTCAACGAGCACCACAACACCGTGTATTCCATGATGCCGGTGTGCACGCTGATGGCAGCGGCGCTGATTCCGCAGACCCGGCGCGCCAAGATCTGCTGCTTCGGCGTGCCGATCAATCTGGAGATGCCCAACCGCCTGGCCGAGGCCTACGCGATGCTGGATGTCATGTCCGGCGGGCGGCTGGAGATCGCACTGCCGCTGGGGACCGGCATGGAGTACTGGGCGAATTCCATCAATCCGGCCACCGCGCGGGCGCGCTTTCGCGAGTCGCTGGAAGTGCTGCTGCAGGCGTGGACGCAGGATGGCCCGAGCACCTTCGATGGTGAATTCTTCAACTATCGCTATCTGAATCCCTGGCCGCGGCCGATGCAGCGGCCGCATCCAAAGATTGCGATCGTCGGCTCGGGCAGCCCCGAGACGGTGCAGATAGCCGCCGAGCGCGGCTTTGGCTACTCCTCGGTGTTCGTGCCGATC
>DATBPG010000142.1:0-6568 GCA_036561485.1 Steroidobacteraceae bacterium
CCCAATCGAGCACGTGGCGGTAAACGCCGCGATGAAAAATCAACATATTTACACCCGCCAGGAACATGAACAGGAACTTGAGCTCGAACTGCAGGTTGTAAAAGTACTGATCGGCCTTCGACATGAACAGAAGCGAGCCCGTCAGCACGGCGCAGCCAAAGGCGGTCCAGGTGTAGGGCAGGATTTCCCGTGACACCTGCGACACCGTACTGTCGCGCTCGGTCAACCCGAGCAATCGGACGTCCACCATGAAGATCGAACCAAACACGACCGCGATGGAAAGCACGTGGAGTGTCTCCACGAGCGGGAAGAGCCAGGTCGTCAACTGAATCGGCTCCGACTCACCGCGGATGGCTGCGGCGAGCGGATTATTCTGCAGGATCTGCAGAACCATATGCAGGGTCATGGCAGTGGTGACGCGGGGTGAATGGGGAGCGCGGGTGCGTGGCGCTCAGGCATAGAAGTTCCAGGTGTAGGCGATGAAGCGGCCACAGAAGATGATGGCGGTCCACAGCACCAGCGATACAACGGCAAACAGGGCGGCGGCGCGTGGCCGCAAGGAAGCGTTGTCCCAGCGCTGCTGATTGCGCCTGACGGCGCGGTCGAAAGCGGCGGTGAGCAGGAATACGATGAGTACCATCGTCATCTTGGCCCAGAACGCCGGAGCCACGAACTCGCGCATCGGCTCGGCGATCGTCTGCAGGGCGCCGGTGATCAGCAGCACCGCCAATGCCCCGTACATCCAGGGAATCAGCGAGCGCACCAGGGCCGAGATCGGGCGGCCGCTGGCACTGATGCCGAGGACCCGCAGGTTCAGGACCACGGCACAGCCGAACACCACCGACAGCATGACGATGTGAATGGATTGCAGGACGACGATGGTCCACTCGTGGCCGACGAGCCACATGCTCAGAGCGGTGGCGGCGACGTGATTTGCCCAGTGATGTAGGGTCGGCTCCATCGTCGTATCCCTGCTGTGCGACGTGTCGACCGAAAGCTGAACTGCGCCGCAACGCACCGAACGGCCTGGTCGGATCAATTCAGTATACGGTACCTTCAGCAACGCCGGGCCCTCAGGCAGCCATGGCACCCGACACATGGTTCATTAATCCCGTGTCCCATATCAGGGACTGCTAAGCGGGGGCCTGGGTTCCGTTGGAGATTAACCCGAGGTCAACGCTACTTACGCGGCCCGTCAAGGCTGTAGCCTGGGCCGGACGAACTAGCCGCCGGCGGATGCGGCTCGATGCCGCTCGATGCCGCTCGAGGAGGCTCGATGCCGCCGCATGCGGCCGACGTCAGATGAAAGGTCGACGTGAGGGCGCTACGGGGCCGTAATAGGCATGCACTTCCGACATCCACTTCGGATCCGCCATCGAGGGCCAATGGTCCTTGTCAAAACCAGGTGCATTGCGCAGCCGCTCGGGCTCGATGTTCAGGACGAACCATTTGTTTTCGACGTCCAACGCCAGTGCACCCCACGGCACTGCGAATAATTTGTCTCCGAGTCCGAGCACCCCACCAAACGACAGCACCGCGTATGCAATCGTGCCTCGGGCCACATCCAGCATGATGTGGGTGATGGTCCCAAGCTTCTCCCCGCGCTCGTTCACCACCTTCTCACCCGACAGCGAATCCGCAGCCATGATCCGGGGCCCGGGACCCTCATGGCTGTCGGGCGTGCCCAGGATTGCCGGTTGCGTAAAGTCCTCTGGCATCGACGTCCCCGGCGAAATTGTTAGCGTAATCATGTGGGTGGGATCGTGCGGGTTGCCAGCGGCTCCTTTGCCTTTCCGGCTGTAGGATAGGCAGAGGCGCCGCGCTGCGTACTGCTGCGCGCGCGGCTTGCCGCGCAACGCTTCTATGGGGACAATCCAGACCGTGAACGCCCAGCTGAGCAACGCCGGCGCGGACTTCCGGCGTGAGGACGGCGCGCAGCCCCCATCGCTGTTTGCGCCGTATGCGTCCACCGTCGAGCGCGCCCCGCACGAGCCGCTGCTGCGCATTCCGCAGACGCCGACGGAGCAGAGCGGCCCGAACGAGTGGGAAGCGCTGTTTGGCGAGCAGGTGACCGATCTGACCTGCACGCGCGGTGCACCCGCGCAGGGTCAACGCATCATCGTATGCGGTCAGGTACTGGACGAGGATCGAAGGCCGGTTGCCAACACCCTGATCGAGATGTGGCAGGCGAATGCGGCAGGCCGCTATGCCCACGAGCGCGACCAGTGGGATGCGCCGCTGGATCCCAACTTCAGCGGGGCGGGACGTGTCCTGACCGATGCGCAGGGGCGCTATCGCTATACCACCGTGCGACCCGGCGCCTATCCCTGGGGCAATCACTACAACGCCTGGCGTCCGGCGCATATTCACCTCTCGCTCATGGGGCCGGCGTTCGCCACGCGCCTCGTCACGCAGATGTACTTTCCCGACGATCCACTCATCGAGATCGATCCGATCGCCAACGCGGTGCCGCGGGCGTACCGCCAGCGCATGGTCGCGCACTTCGATATCAACATCACCCAGCCGAGCTACGCGCTGGGTTATCGTTTCGACATCGTGCTGCGCGGCCGCGCCGCGACGCCGTTGCGAGCACAGACCTGAGCCAGCCGATCGGGAAGTCGATGAGCACGCCAGAGCACACTGCATCGGCGCCGCAGCCGCAATCGCAATCCGCTGCCGCCGCGGTGCGAGCCGATAATCAGGACCCCAGCCTCTTCGGGCAGACTCCCTGGCAGACCGTCGGGCCCTTCTTTCACTTCGGACTACCCTGGAATGGTTGCGCCGATCTGACGGGCCCCTCGCAGATGGGTGGGCGAGCCGATCTGATGCCGACCGGCTTCGCGGCGCTGCGCGGGCCGGAGCGCAGGGATGCCGCGGCCCCGGTGGGCGAGCGCATACAGATCTCAGGTCACGTGTTCGATGGACGGGGCCGGCCGGTACCGGACGCGCTGCTGGAGATCTGGCAGGCCAATGCGTCGGGCTGCTATCGCGGCTCCGGTTTTGCCGGTCAGGGGCCGGCCAGCATCGATCAGGGCTTCTTCGGCTTCGGTCGCGCGGCGACGGCCGAGGATGGCAGCTTCTGCTTTCGCACCATCCGCCCCGGCCGCGTGCACTTTACCTCGAGCGGCGGGGCACTGCAGGCGCCGCACATTGCGCTCGGCGTGCTCGGCCGTGGACTGCTCAAGCGCCTGATGACGCGCATCTATTTCGATGATGAGCCGAGCAGCGCCGAAGATGCCATTCTGCGGCTCGTGCCCGAGCATCGCCGCGCGACGCTGATGGCGCAGCGGATCGATGCCGCGGCTGGCGGCGCAGTGCCGGGCAGCGACCCATCAGCTCACTACCGCTTCGACGTGCGCCTGCAGGGCGAGCGCGAGACGGTGTTCTTCGACTATTAGCGGCGGGGAGCACGTTGGCCGCTCTGCTGCGTGACCGCCCCGCCTCATCGGCACAGATGCTGGCTGTCTTCGGCGATGAGGCACTGCTGCGGGCTGCGCTCAGCTTCGAGGCGGCGCTGGCGCGTGCGCAGGCCGCCGCGCAGCTGATTCCGGCATCGGCCGCTGCCCTCATCGGCGCAGTGTGCGACAGCGCCCGCTTCGATGTGGCCACGCTTGCCGAGGAGGCCGCGCATGCCGGAACCCTCGCGCTTGCGCTGCTTCCCCGGCTGCGTGCACGCATCGCCGAGCAGGACGCTGAGGCCGCACGGCTGCTGCATCGGGGCGCGAGCAGCCAGGACCTTGCAGACAGTGCGCTGATGCTGCAGGCAAAGTCTGGCGCACACTTAATCCAGCTGGAGGGACGCGGGCTGACCGATGCGCTCGCGAGCTTGGCCCATACCCATGCGCGCACCCCGGCGCTGGCTCGCACGCTGCTGCAGCCGGCATTGCCGATGACCTTTGGGTTAGAAGTTTCGCAGTGGCTGCTCTACATCCATCAGGCATTACAGCGCTTCGGGCGGGAGTGCCAGGGGGCGCTACTGGTGCAGCTTGGCGGCGCCGCGGGCACGCTGCAGGGGCTGTCGCTGGAAGTGCTGGAGCGGCTTGCCGCCGAGCTCGGGCTGGCGGCCCCGGTTCTGCCGTGGACTGCGTGCCGTGATGGTGTGGCGGGACTGGCCTGCGCGCTCGCTGTTCTGTCAGGCGCCGTCGGCAAGCTCGCCCGCGATATCTCGCTGCTTGCGCAGCACGAAGTGCACGAGGCATTCGAGCCGCGCATCGTCGGACGCGGCGGATCCTCCAGCATGTCACACAAGCGCAATCCCACCGGCTGCCAGATCGCGCTGTCTGCAGCCATCCGAGCCCCGGCGCTTGCGGCGGGGATTCTGGCCGGGCTTCCCCAGGAGCACCAGCGCGGTCTGGGTGGCTGGCAGGCCGAGGCCCCTGCCCTCGCCACGCTCTTCGAGTTGACTCACGGAGCGCTGCAAACCATGCGTGTCGTCGTCGAGGCGCTGGAGGTGGATACGGCGGCCATGGCGGCCAACCTCGCCGCCAGCGGCGTCGGGCAGGACGTGGGTCAGTCCATCGAGCTGGTCGGCCGTTGCCTCGATCACTATCGAAGAGACGCCAAAAACAGCGCCGACCCGCACATCCATGCCGTTCACGACTAACGCCGGAGTACGCCTGTACTGGCGGCTGGAGGGTGCCGATGGCCGCCCGGTGGTGCTGCTGCTGAATTCCCTCGGTGCGGATCTGTCGCTATGGGATCGCGTCGTGCCGGGGCTGCTGCCGCACTTTCGGATATTGCGCATGGACAGCCGCGGCCACGGTGCCTCGGACGTCCCGCCCGGCGACTATCGGCTGCAGGTTCTGGCCGAGGATGCGCAGGCCGTGCTGGATGCCTCCTCGACGCAGCGGGCGGCAGTCTGCGGAATCTCACTCGGTGGCGCAGTTGCCCTGACGCTGGCCCTGCGTGCGCCTGCGCGCGTGGGCGCAGTCATCTGCGCCTGCAGCAGCGGGCAGGTGCGCAGCGCCGACTGGGCAGAGGGCGTGCAACGGGTGCGTGCGCAGGGCATGGCGGCCGAGGTAGAGCCAGCGATCGCCGGTTTCTTCAGCGACGACTTTGCGCAGGCACATCCGCAGATCATCGACAGCATGCGCACAGCACTGCGACTGATGGATCCACGCGGATACGCGGGGTGCGCAGCGGCGATCCGCGACATGGCTCTGGCGCGGCAGCTGGGCTCGGTGCAGCAACCGGTCATGCTGCTGTCCGGCAGCAAGGATATGGTCACGCCCTTTGAGCCGCACGGTGCACAACTGCTGGCCGGCTTGCCCAACGCCTGCCACGTCTGTCTCGAGGCAGGGCATCTGGCCTGCCTGGAGGCTCCGGGCCCTTTTGCGTCGGCGGCGTGCGAATTCCTGCAGTCAGTGGCGTGGAGCGGCAAGGCCGCTGAGACGACCCCTGCCGCGCCGGCAGATCCAGGTGCTCCGGACATACAAGCACAACGCCTGCAGACTGCCGCGCAGACGCTGTACGAGGCCGGCCTTCGCATCCGGCGCGAGGTCCTCGGGGACGCCTGGGTGGATCGTGCGCTGGCCGGGCGCACGGCGTTCAACAGCGACTTCCAGGAGATGATCACCCGCAGCGCCTGGCAGGAGATCTGGAGCCGACCGGGCCTCGACCGGCGCACGCGGCGGCTACTGGTACTGGCCACGACCATCGCGCTGGGGCGCTGGGAGGAGTTTCGCCTGCATGTACGCGCAGGCCTTGCGGCCGGCGGTTTCAGCGAAGAGGAACTGCGCGAGGTGCTGATGCAGTCGGCCGTGTACGCCGGCGTGCCGGCCGCCAATACGGCCTTTGCCCATGCCGCCGCGGTGCTGAGCGAGCTGCAAGCCGCGGGCTGACCCGCGGCGCTGCCGGGCAGTCAGGTCGGTGCGCGCAGCGCGCTACTTGTCCAGCAGCTCCAGGTGCTGGTGCCCATTGGCAGAATCCTCGCGATTGTCCTCGCAGACATACTCGAGGATTTTATAGCCCGGGTCACGCTGGTAGATCCAGGTGAAGGACCAGGGGTGTGCCAGGTACATCGGGTCTGTCACCGTGATGGCATCCTCGAAGCGGTCCGACGTCAGCAGCCGGATGCGCTCGTCGATGCGCATCTGATCGCTGTGCGGCACATCTTCCAGCGTCACCTTGTCCTTGATGCCAACGGTATTCACGACCAGCGTATTGCCATCCCATTTTCCGACCGAATGTCCCCAGAACTCCGGCTCGGCATCGGCAACTGCAATCTGCGTCTGATTGAGATAGATGTGCCGGACCTGCCGATAGGCTTCCTCGACGATGGCGATTTCTCCGGGCGCCTGCAGCACCTCCATCGGAAACATCGCCATCATCATGCTCGGCATGCCATCGGGCAGACACTGGGCGTGGCCGTCGTAGAACGGGTCGCCGCGCAGATCCGCCTCGTGCCGCGCCACCTCATGTGCCTTCCACTGCTGCAGATAGGGCTGCTTGAGCGGCGGGATGCTCGGGACGATGATGACGCCGGTCTGACCCGGGGACCCGCCGGTCCGAAAGCCAAGAAACTGCTCCACTTCGCTGGGAGCAGGCGGGGGCGCACCGGGAGCGCGGG
>DATBPG010000143.1:0-5211 GCA_036561485.1 Steroidobacteraceae bacterium
GGTGCTGGACATTCACAGCAATCCCATCAACCCCGTCATCGGCCTGCGCGCCTTCGGGGAGACGCCCGAGCGGGTGGCCGAGTCGGCGCTGGCCTTCATGAGCGCGCTGCAGGCCGAGGGGGTGCTCGCGTGCGGCAAGCATTTCCCCGGGCACGGGGACACGGACAGCGATTCGCACCAGGAATTGCCGGTACTGCACCAGGATCTGGCGGCGCTGGCGGGGCGGGAGCTCAAGCCGTTCGAGGCCGCAATCCGCGCCGGCATCCCGATGCTCATGACGGCCCATATCCTCTTGCCCGCGATCGATCGCGAGGCCCCCGCGACGCTCTCCACGCGCATCAATCAAACACTGCTGCGCGAGCAGCTCGGTTTCAGCGGCGTCATCGTCACCGACGACATTGGCATGCACGCGGTGTCACAGCGATTCGAGGATCCTGGCGCCGCCGTGCAGGTATTCGCGGCCGGGGCGGATCTGCTCATGGTGTGCGCACACTGGACTGACACGGATCGCTGCCGCGGCTTTGCGCGCGCGCTGCTCGCGGCCGAGCGCACGGGCCGTCTCGCTCCGGAGCTGCTCGAGCGCTCGCGCCGGCGCATCCGCGCGCTGCTGGCGCGCGCACGACAGGGGCGCGTCAGTCCGTTACCGGATCAGGTTTTCCAGAGTCACCGGCGTGCTGGTGCGCTGTTCGCCGCCGAGACCGCCGAAGTCATCTGAACCGGGGGCAGCAGTGTCGCGAGCTGCGGCGGCTCGGCATTGCGCGTGAAGGCGTAGGCGACAATGTGCTCGAGGATGTGCTGCACATAGCCGCGTGTCTCGTCGTACGGAATGTTCTCGATCCACACATCCGCGGGCATCGGCGCGGCTGGCAGCCAGCGTGACAGCGAGACGCTGCCGGCGTTGTAAGCGGCCAGCGCCAGGGCGAGCTGACCCTGGAAGCGATCGAGCAGCTCGCGCAGATGCGCAGCGCCGAGCGTCACCGCGGTCGCCGGATCGAACAACGTCAGGCCCTCGAGCGACATCTGCCAGCGCTGCGCGACCTGGCGGGCCGTGGAGGGCAGCAGCTGCATCAGCCCGCGCGCGTTGGCCCTCGATACTGCGTCGCTGCGAAACAGACTTTCCTGACGCATGACTGCGAGGATCCAGTCCGCAGGCAGGCGCATGCGCTCACCGGCCGCCGCGACCTCGGGGCCGTACGGACGCGGATAGCGCAGACGTACGTCATCCCACTCACCGGCAGCGGCGAGCGTGGCAATCGACTGCGCATACCAGCCCCAGCTTGCCGCGAGCCGCGCGGCCTGAACCTTGACCTGCGCAGTACTGCCGGCCAGTGCCACGGCCCACTCGGCCACGGCATCGTCATAGAGATTGCAGGCGAACAGCTCACGCGCACGCATCAGTCCCGGCCGCTGCGCCAGCGAGGCCTGCAGGGCCTGGTCATCGATGCTCGGCTGGTCCCGCAGATCGTAGCTGCGATGCAGGCGGTCGGCGGCGAGATAGCCATAGTAATCGCGCGAATCGGCGAGCGCGGCATAGAGCGGCATGGCAGGGGCCGCACCCAGCACCTGCTCGGTCGCCCGCGCCCGCCAGTATTGCCAGCGCGGCTGCATCGCCAGGGTAGGGGGCATTGCCGACAGCCAGCGCAGCGCCTGCGGCCAGTCAGCGCTCCAGAGCGCGGCACGCACGCGCCACTGCTGTACACGCTCATCGGCGAGCGACTCGGGCAGGGATCTGAACAGAGGGACGGCCGCCGCGTCATGATCGTAGGCGAGGCCCAGCGCTGCCTCACGCTGCAGCTGGCCGCGCAGCCCCGGTGTCATATCCGCTCGCGCGGCAAGGCGCGGCAGCAGCGCGGCGGCGCCCGCCGAATCGCGCAGCGCCAGGCGATGAAACCCCGCCTGCAGCGCCAGCGGCTCAACGGGCAGCTGCGGCTGCTGAACCAGCGATCGCAGCATGGGCGCCGGCGCTTGCAGCAGGCGCGCCCATTGCAGCAGCGGTGCGGACTGCGCAGCGGGCAGGGCAGCGGCAGCCTGCAGCGCGAGGGCGGCATTGCCGGCCGTGAGCGCGGCGCGCACGCGTGCCTCGATGCGCTCGGGTGTCAGCAGGCCCTGCTGCTGCAGACGATCGAAGACACTGTCGCAGGCGCTTGGCTGTTGCACCGGCTGCGACCACAGCGCGAGCGCCTCGGCCTGCCAGGGCTTGGCGGCCGCGCCGGTGACGGCGCCGACCGCGAGTTGACCGGCCAGCCGCTGGCACAACAGCAGCGGGTCGCTGACCTGACTCGCGCGCGGCAGAAACCAATCCCAGCGGCCCCGCGCTGCGAGACTCACGAGCCAGTCACGCTGCAGATCGCGCGCCACTGGCTGACCGGCATGCGCGCGGACAAAGGCATCGATGCGTGCATCCAGCCCCGGCTCGCTCGCAGCCTGCAGCGCCTGCTGAAGCCGGGCAGCGACGAGGTAGTCGTAGAGGACATAGGAACGCAGCGCCACCGGATCGTGCGCTCCGGTATCCACGGTTCCTGACCCCTGCCGCGCTTGCTGCAGGGCCTGCAGAAAAAGGAGGCGCACCGCCGGTGTCGAAGTCGCTGCCGCTGCACTTTGCACCGGCGGCGCAGCGGCCGCGGCTGGCGCGCCGGGTGGGTGCGAGAGGGCCGCGCTGGCGCAGCCGCCGGCCAGCAGCACTATGACGCTTATCGGCGCGGCGAGCGATCCAGCCCAGAGCCTGCGCGCGGCCAGGGAGCGAGGCCCACACGGAGCGGCAGCGGAGGTGGCGGTCAGGGACAGCATGGCTGAAGTGTAACGGGGACGCGGCGCCGCACGGCAGGTTCGAGGGCGCGCCGGCTCCGAGGGGGCCGAACGTGTAATGCCAGGTCTTCAGCGCTTCTCTGGTCGTGCTGCCCTTCGGATAGAACTCCCAACGCCACCATGCCGCGCGAGCGATCCGCGCTCGATTCTCGCGCGAATACCCTGAGTGCGAGACCCTGACGCACCGGGGTTTGTAGTCCTTCCAACGCAAGCGTTGCAATGAGCGTCGCAGTCGCTAAGATCGATGGCGGTTCTATTAAATGCCCACCCAGGCTGAACTGCGCGCGCGACTCGATGTGATCAACCAGAAGGAGAAAGCGCGGCATGCCGCTCCTGGCGATCGCCGGGCTGGCACATAATGAGGCCCTGCAGCGCGCAGCGCGCAGCGACAAGCAGTGCCAGCGGGCCGTGATGGGCAGTTACGGCCATGGAGTCGGGCCATGAGTGAGACGGTTCTGAAGCGCACCTGCATGCGCGATCGGATTCGCATTGTTCTGGTCGAACGCATCCTGGACGGCACCTATCCGGCAGGCACGCAGCTCAAGGAGCTGGTGCTGGCGCGCGAATTCAATGTCAGCCAGGCACCCATCCGCGAGGCCCTGCGCGAACTCGAGGGCTCGGGGCTGGTGCACTCCGAGCGCTTTCGCGGCACGCTGGTACGCGGTACCGACTTCGAGGAGATTCTCGATTCCTACGAACTGCGTGCGACGCTCGAGACGCGGGCGCTGCATCTGGCCTCACCCTACCATGGCGCACTCATCGCCGAGCTGCAGCACTGTTACACGCAGATGCGCGCGGCACTCGCGGCCGAGGACCCGGAGCGCTACACCGACTATGCCATGCGCTTTCACCGGCGCATCATGGAGGGCAGCGGCAACCGCTCCTTTCTGAATGTCTGGGACTCACTGCTCTGGGACGTGCGCGGCCGCATCGTCCTGCATCGTTTCGTCGAAACCGGCCGCAGCTTCGCGCCGCTGTTGCACATGCACGAGACGTTGCTGGGGCGCCTGGCGGCGCAGGACCCCCACGGCGCTTCCGAGGCGCTGCGCGCCATCCTCGATCGCGTCTGCTCGGCGTTTGCCCCCACCGCAGAGGCGCGCCCGGCTGCAGCGGCCGCTGGCGGCGAGCCGGCCGCGCCTGCGAGCTGATACCGGGGGCGCCGGGCTCCGGGTGTACCATCGGGCCGCGAAGGTCACGCCGGGGCGCACCGAGGAGTCAGCATGATTGCGCATACCAGTCTGCCAGTGAGCGATTATCAGAAGTCCAAGGCGTTTTATAGCCGCGTGCTCAAATCACTCGGCTACAGCAACAACATGGAATACGGTGAGGCTGCCGGCTTCAATGACGGCAAGAACACCGACTTCTGGATCCACAAGAGCCGAGTTGTCGCCTTGCATCTGGCGTTCGAGGCGAAATCCGCCGAAGAGGTCCAGGCGTTTCATGCCGCCGCGCTTGCGGCCGGCGCCAGGGACAATGGTGCTCCGGGCTATCGCGATTATTGGCCGGGCTACTACGCTGCCTTTGCCTACGACCCCGATGGCCACAACATCGAGGCGGTCTGGTACGACTACAGCAAGGCGCCGTCGACCAAGTAGTGCGATCGGATCATTCGCCGCGCGCGCCAGCGCGGCTCGGCTTCCGAGGGCGTCCTGACGACTCGGTCTCTGTGCCAGGCCTGGTGGTTGCGCCAGAGATGTGTGGTCAGTTTACCGCGACGGCCAATGCCAGGACGGCGTCTCAAACCCGGAGCCGCTCACAAGCTGCGTCTGGCCCAGGTCCTTGTCGAGCTCCAAACTCATGCAACCGGGAATCTCTCGCAGAGCTGCAGCCAGCCTGTTGGCATGACAGACGACCCAGACCTGGGTGTTGGTTGCAGCCACGCCAATGAGGCGTGCCAGGGCCGGCAGCAGATCCGGGTGCAGGCTGGTTTCCGGCTCGTTCAGCACCATGAGGACCGGTGGACGCGGGCTCAGCAGCGCAGCGATCCACAGAACGTAACGAAGCGTACCGTCCGAGAGCTCCGAGGCTTCCAGAGCTCTCAGGAGTCCCTCCTGGCGCAGACGGAAACTGAAACGCCCGGATTGCTCGGCGATCTCCAGGCTCGCGCCGGGGAATGCATCGGCGATGGCACGGTCGAGCGCTTCGGCATCTCCGATCTCCCGAATGGTCTGCAGTGCCGCCGCCAGATCCCGTCCGTCGTGCCCGAGCACGGTCGTGCGAGTGCCGACCTGCGGATGGCGGGCGGGGGAATCCCCGTCGGTGCGGAAATGATCGTAAAAGCGCCAGGTGCGCACCTGGTCGCGAAGCATCAGCACCTCCGGGGCCCGAGCGGGATCGGCGATGCGGGTAAAGAGGCTATCGAAGGTCGTGAGGTTGGAGGCAATGGCTTCCCATTCCCCCCCATCC
>DATBPG010000144.1:0-6109 GCA_036561485.1 Steroidobacteraceae bacterium
TCGTCATCATTCACTCCCCCGCGCGACTCCTGTCGCTCAGAATTTGACCGCCAATCCTTTTTTACAGGTGCTCCGGACATGGCCGATCGCGCCTGACTTCGTATGGTCTCGGCTGCGTCTATTATCACTGAATCCCGCAGCAAAACAACTGCGAGCGTTGCCGTCGGCGCTGTCCCCCAGGCGCGACGAGTCCCCGTGGTGGGCCATGCGGCAGCGCGATCAACGCCGGAATCGCCGGCCGAGGCCAAGGGGGCTCAGAGACTCAGCCCCCGGCGGTCGCCTCGTACGGTAGCGGACCGAGCAGCGAGATTCCGCCGGCGGGCCGTGGCCCGGCCGGCTGATTGTCCGGAACGATGCTGACCAGACGCAGCTCGTTACGCGTCAGGTGGGCGGTGATCTGGTTGTAGAACGGCAGCGAGCCGATGCCATTGTCTTCATGCGCGATATTGAAGTGCAGGGTGTCGCCCACGATCGAGAAGTTGGTCAGCGCCGCCATGTCATAGGCGTTGTCGCACGGACCACAGACCAGGCCAAATAATTGGTCGCCGGCCCGGCGGATGATGAAGTACTGCTTGCCCGGACCACTGCCCGTCAACCACACACCGGCGAGCTTCGCAGCGCTCAGCGGCTCCCACGGTCCCGGCTGTGTCCAGGGCGCACGCACGACCTGCACTCCGCCCGGCGGCAGTGCCTGTCCGTGCGCGCCGTACGCGGCGACGTTGACGGCCGGTGCACCTGGCTGAGGCAGCGCTTCGGCGACCTTGACGCCGCCGAAGGGCGCAGGACCGCGCTGATCCTTGCGCATGATCCAGTGAAATGGGGCGCCGCGCACGCCGGCCCTGCCATCGACCACCAGGTGATCGCCCTCGATGTGTGCGCTCGCCTGGTCACGCGCAGCGATGCTGCCATCATCGCGCACGTGCTCGATGACGAAGGAGAGCTGATGCGCCTCGATTGTCCCCTCGACCCGCGCCAGGGTCGTGGCGTCGTCGCAGACCGTGCAATAGACCCCTGCCAGGTGTGTGCCGCGGATACTGAACTCCAGGATATGCGCGCCGCTGTCGGCCGCTGTCTCCCAGCCACCGCGCACCTGGTCGGCATCCAGCGCCCAGGCGGCTTGCGACAGACCGCCCAACGATCCCAGCACCGCCACCGATAACAGCAGTCTGCGCATCTGCGCTCCCCCTTTGGTCCAGCCTCATGCTGTGAAGCCAGGCGCCGCAGGAGGCGGCGCCCGTGCGCTCAACGATACTCGTCATCGCTTCGATGGTCTTCTGGCGGCCGGTGCTTGGGGCCGGCGGCCTCGGCCTGCCTGGCGAGTTGGGCCAATTCGGCGCGCACCTCTGCATCGTGCTCTCCGAGCACCGGCGGCGCCGTCACCTGCAGCGCGCGCTGCCCATCGAAGGACACCGGACAGCGCACCGTGCGAAACGTCCCCATCCGGGGATGCTCGCTCGAGACCAGCAACTGCAGGTGCTGCGCCTGCGGATCCTGCAGCGCCTCGCTGCTGTCGTAGATGGGCGCATGCGGCACATCCTGCTGCTGCAGTCGCTGCGTCCAATCGGCGCGCGTGCGGCGCACGAACAACCCGCTGAGGATGCGAATGAGCTCTTCCTGATGCGCGATGCGTCCGGCGCGCGTGGCGAAGCGCATATCATCGAGCAGATCGGGCTTCTCGATGGCCTGGGCCAGACCGCGCCAGAACTTCTCGGGCGAGGACATATGCAGCGCGATCCACTTGCTGTCCGAGCACTGCAGCGCGTACGACTGCGAGACGCTGGCACGGCTGTAGGGTCCCATGACTTCTCCAGCCGAGTAGTAGTGCGTGAAGGCGTCGAGGTTGAAATGGGTCATGGCCTCGAGCATCGACACCTCGACCCTGCGCCCCTTGCCGGTGCGCGAGCGCTCAAAGAGCGCCCCGAGGATGCCGTACGCGGCGTAAAACCCCGTGATCGAATCGGCAATCGCAGGACCGGTCACGCGCGGGTTGGCCGGATTGATCAACAGTCCGAGAAAGCCGCTGGCCGCCTGGGCGACCGTGTCGTAGCTCGGACGCTGGGCCGCCGGCCCCGTGGCGCCAAAACCGCTGATCGCGCAATAGATGAGGCCGGGGTTGAGCGCGCGCAAGCGCTCCTCGCCGGCGCCGAGCTGCTCGGCCGTGCCGGGACGGAAGTTCTGGATGTAGACGTCGGCCTCGGCGATCAGGGCATCGAAGGTGCTGCGCTCGTCTGCGGACCTCAGATCGAGCGTCACGCTGCGTTTGTTGCGGTTGTAGGTCTGAAAGTGGGGACTGTAGAGTCCTCCCTCGAAGGCCCGGAACGGATCGCCCGTGCCCGGCTGCTCGACTTTGATGACATCGGCGCCGAGATCGGCCAGCAGCATGCCGGCCGCAGGACCGGTGATGAAGGTGCCCTGCTCCACCACACGCACACCGGCGAGAACCTTGATCATGGAGCCACCCCTTCAGGCGGACGGCCCGAGCGCGACACCCTCGGGCAGCGCGCCGTCGTAGCGCACCTCGCGCGTCGCCTGATAGGAGAGCGCAAAGCCGCTGGGGCGCTGCAGCTCCTCGGCCAGATGCGCGATGAGGCCTGCGGTGCGCGCCAGAATGGGCACTCCCCTGAGGGCGCTGAGCGGGAAGCCGACCCCGAGCAGCACCGCCGGAATCGCCGCGCAGACGTTGAGCTTGAGCTCCTTGCCCACGATATCCGGGAGGGCCGCCTCCACGGCCTCGGCGATGTGCACGAAGGAGAGGTTGGCGCCGGCCTCGCGCGCGACGCTGAAGAGCGCATCCACGCGTGGATCGCGCCGCTTGTGCAGCGGATGACCGTATCCCGGGATGGCCTTGCCCGCGGCTCGCCAGCTGCCCACGACCTCCTGTACCGCAGCCTGCGCGGCGATGCCGCCCTCGCGGCGTGCCGCGATCTCGCTGAACAGGCGCCCGGCGCTCTCGGAGGCCCCGAGGATGACCGAACCGCAGCCGAGAATGCCGGCGGCCACTGCAGCCTGCAGGGCATCGGGTGCCGCGGCGAGGGTCATGCGGGCGGCCTGCACGCTCGGCACCAGGCCATGCTCGGCGATTGCCACCAGCGTCGCCTCGAGCACGCGGCTGGCGGCGGCCGACGGGCGCTGGCCGGTCAGCAGCAGATAGAAGTAATCCGTAAAGGAGATCTGGCCGATCAGTTCCTGGCACAGGTCCTCGCCCCGCACCACGATGGTGTGCTCATCGGAGGTACAGATGGCGGTCTGGGGAATGCTTTCTCGACCGATTTTCACGCGCCGGCCCTCGCTGACAGCAACGGATGGGGCCGTGAAGACTAGCGCCCAGCCTGCAAAGATGGAAATGACCCGGCCTACCGGATGCGCATGCCGATGCGGCTGACGTCGGGCCAACCGGGCACGCGCCAGTTGAGCCATATCAGCCGTGCCGGGCCGACGATATTGCGCGCCGGCACATAGCCCACCGCTGCGAAGCGGCTGTCCTCGCTGTCGTTACGATTGTCGCCCATGAAGAAGTAACTGTCCGCCGGCACGATACCGTCGAAGTCGGTCGCCCAGCGATCGCGCGCGAACATCAGCTCGTGGCTGGTACCACCGAAGCGCTCCTGCGCCAGCGGCGCGTCGTGAAAGCCGAATCCCCCGCTGTAGTCCCCATCGCGCCGCTGCGGCATCAGGGCGCCATTGATATAGACCCGGTTGTCGCGCACCTGCACGTGATCGCCGGGCAAACCGACCAGCCGCTTGATCAGATGCACACTCGGGTCGGCCGGCAGACGGAACACCACGACGTCGCCGCGCCGTGGTTCGCCGATCGGCAGGAAGCGTGTGTGCAGCAGCGGCAGGCGCAGCCCATAGGCGTATTTGGTAACGATGATGAAGTCGCCATCGACCAGACCCGGCATCATCGAAGCCGAGGGGATGCGGAACGGCTCGAACACGAACGATCGGATCAGCAGTACCACGAGCACCAGCGGAAACAGCGAGCGCGCATATTCGAACACCGAATTGAGCCGCCGGCCGGCCGCCGCGGCCTGAGCGAGCCCGCCGCCCGTGCCGCGCGCGACCAGCCGGCGCGACAGGCCGATGCTGGCGAGTGCCAGCGCACCGCTCAGCAGCGTGACAATCACGAGGATCGCGGTGAAATCGATGTTCATGACACAGCGGGCTCGCGCAGGTGGCGCTGCGCGAAGCGAACCCGGATCAGCCGCCCGCGGGCAGGTAGCCCATGATCACGAGCATCGAAGCCGGCGCATTGGTGCGGTTGATGACGGTGCGTCGCTCCCCGGGTGCGATGTAGCACGAATCCAGCGGCGTGAGTGTCGCTTCGCCCGACTCGGTGATCACGGTGATCTCGCCACTGAGCACGATATAGATTTTCTCCGCGTTCGAGCTGGCGCTCTCGGCGGCCCCCTGCGGCAGATAGTGCGACAGCCCGACCCAGCAGTTGCTGCTTGGAGAGACCTCCTGGCCCTGCAGGCGCAGGGAAGCGACTTTTGAATGCCCGGGCGCTTCGTAGCTCGGAGCGTTCTGATAGCGTGTGACGTGCATGGCGTAAAAGTAATGCATCGGCGGCGTGCACGGCAACCGCTGCGCGCCTCAGGCCGCAACGGCGCGGCGCTGTAGACGGCGCGAGGCCGGATTGCTGACCAGTCGCAGTACGCGTTTGAAGTGCTTACCGTCCTCGGCGCGCGTGCCGATGTAGAGGATCGCCGTGTGCGGCAGATTGGTCTCCAGTATCTGCATCAGCTTGTCGTAGGCGCCCGGTCCGAGCGAGTCGAAGAGCTCATCGATGACCAGCCAGGCCGGTGCGTGCACCAGCACGCGCGCCACGGCGAGACTGCGCTGCTCATCCTCGGACAGACGCGTATCCCAGCGCGCCGATGTGTCGAGCTCGCCCACGAAACGCTCGAGACCCGCGCGCACAAGCGCATGCGAGAGAACATCGGCGTCGATGGTCGCGCTGTTGCCGGGCGCGACCAGCAGCTCGCGCAGCGTCGCGGGCGGCAGATACGGTGTGCGCGGAACGTAGAGCATCTGCTCGGCGCGCGGTCGAACGATGCGCCCGCTGCCCCACAGCCACAGTCCGGCCAGCGTGCGAAACAGCAGCGTCTTGCCGGCGCCGGACTCTCCGGCGATCAGCACGCGCTCGCCGCTGCGTATCTCCACGTGCGTCTCTTCGAAATGGGTGCAGCCGCTCGGGGAGGCGATCTCCAGATTCTCCATCAGCAGCCGGCCTGCTGTTCCCTCGGCGAACTCGATGCGCTGTTCCACGGAATGCAGCGTATCGCTCTGCAGCACCGCGCGGCGGAAGTTCGCCACACGCAGCAGCGTCGCGCGCCAGTCGGCAATGGTGCTGAAGTTGTCAACGAACCAGCGCAGCGATGACTGCACCTGCGTGAAAGCTCCGGCGGCCATCATGAGCCCGCCGAAGCTCAGTGAGCCGGTGAAGTACAGTGGCGAGGCGGCGATGATGGGCGCGATCAGGGTGAACCAGCCATAGCCCGCCGTCACCCAGGTCAGATTGGTCAGCCCCGTGACCAGCCGGCGCATCGCCGCCAGCACCGCTCCCAGATCGCGCTCGATGCGACGCTGCTCGTCCGCCTCGCCTCCGGCGAGGGTGATGGCGTCGATATGCTCGTTGACCCGTACCAGCGAGAAGCGCAGATCCGCCTCGCGCGCATAGCGCTGGGCGTTGCGCCGGACCAGCCCATGGCCCACCCAGTAGCTTGCCAGCGACGCCGAGCCGGCATAGAGGATGGCGGCCCAGACCATATAGCCCGGGATGGCCAGTCTGTGCCCACCGATCGAGAAGGCGAAGTCGCTCGACAATGCCCAGAGCACCCGGATGAACACCGCGACGAGGATCGCTGCCTGCACCAGGCCCACGGCAAGCGTCGCCGACAGCTCGGTCAGATGACGCGCATCCTCGTGCATGCGCTGATCCGGATTGACGCCGATCGGCCCTGCACTCGCGAGGCGGAAAGCACGACGCGGCACGAGCCAGTTGCTCACCAGATCATCCACCAGCCCCTGGCGCAGCTTCAGGCTGAGCATCTGCAGCAGCCACTGCTGCGCAACGTTCAGGATCAGCAACGACCCGGCGATGATG
>DATBPG010000145.1:0-1659 GCA_036561485.1 Steroidobacteraceae bacterium
TCGCTTCCTGCGATTTTGGCCAATGGACTCAGCGTGCGTGCCCTGCCCGTGCCGATATACTGCTGGCAGCTTTTTTTGCCACGCAAGCTGTGATGTCCGCGAGCCCAAGCGCCCCTGCCCCCAATGCCGACCCGGAAGAGCTGCGCAAGTTCGATGCGCTGGCGGCGCGCTTCTGGGACCCGCAGGGTGAGTTTCGTCCGCTGCACCAATTGAACCCGGTGCGCGTGCAGTTCATCGCCGGGCACGCAACACTTGCCGGTGCGCGGGTGCTCGATGTCGGCTGCGGCGGCGGCCTGCTCGCGGAAGCCCTGGCGCGCGCCGGGGCACAAGTGACCGCGGTTGATCTGGCGCCGGGCATGATCGAGGTCGCGCGCCTGCACGCAGCGGAATCCGGCCTCACCATCGACTACCGGGGCGCCGCGGCGGAAGCGCTCGGGGCGGCCGGCGACACCTTTGACGTCATCACCTGCATGGAAATGCTCGAGCACGTGCCGGAACCGGCCCGCATGCTCGCAACGCTGGCGGGCCTCACCCGCCCGGGCGGCAGGCTGTTCGTCTCCACCCTCAACCGCAACCTCAAGTCTTTCATGCTCGCGATTGTGGGCGCGGAATACGTCGCCAGGCTTCTGCCACGCGGCACGCACGAATACGAGCGATTCATCCTTCCTTCCGAACTGGCGCGCTGGGGCCGCAGCGCGGGACTTGACCTCGGAGCATTGTCGGGCATTGCGCTCAACCCGGTGACCGGGCGCGCTTCCCTCACCACCGACGTGGATGTGAACTACCTCGCCTGCTTCGCGCGCCCGTGAGCACACTCATTCTTTTCATGGTCATCGCGGCTGCCCTGCTGGCCGGCGTGGTCCTCGGCATGCTGGCGGGGCACATCCGCGCCGCGCAGCGCATCGAGACGCTGCGCATCGCCCTCACCGCCGCCCAGACGCGCCTGGAGGCGAGCGTGCTGGCGGACAAGGATCGCGTGGACCTGCTCGAGCAGTCCGAGACGCGGCTGCGGGTGGCGTTTGATTCGATCGCCGGCGCTACGCTGCGCAGCAACAGCGAACTGTTCCTGCGCCTCGCGCGCGAGGCGCTCGGCCGCGATCAGGCCGTTGCCCAGGGTGCGCTCAAGGAGCGCGAGGCGGCGATCGCGCAGCTCATCGAGCCGCTGCGCTCCGCACTGCAGCGCACCGAGGCGCAGGTGCAGGAGATCGAGCGCGAGCGGCGCGACGCGTTCAGCACCCTGCGGACCCAGATCGAGAGCCTCGCCGGCGGCCAGGTGCAGCTGCAGAAAGAAACCCGCAACCTCGTCACCGCGCTGCGCCGTCCGGAAGTGCGCGGCCGCTGGGGGGAGATGACCCTGCGCCGGCTGGTGGAGCTGGCGGGCTTGAGTGAACACTGTGATTTCTCCGAGCAGCCGCACGTGGTCGGGGATGAAGGCGCGGCACTGCGCCCGGATCTCGTCGTGCATATGCCCGAATCCCGCGATCTGGTCATCGACGCCAAGACACCGTTCGATGCATACCTCAGCGCGATCGACGCCGACACGGAAGAGGAGCGGCAGCAGGCTCTGAAGCGTCACGCGCAGCAGGTCGAAGCGCGCGTGCGTGAGCTCGCCTCCAAGAGCTACTGGGCGCAGTTCAGCCACAGCCCCGAGTTCGCCGT
>DATBPG010000146.1:0-11438 GCA_036561485.1 Steroidobacteraceae bacterium
GTCTCCCAGCTCGAGGAGTGTTTCATCAGCACGATGTGATTGCCGGGCGGGAGGCTCTCGGCGCCTTCGACGCGATGTTCGAGGCGGCACGTCCAGCGCAGCACTGCGAGGATCGCACGCGCCCAGACCCGCGCGAGCTCGAAGCGCAGGCGGAACGGCAGAAACACACAGGCGACGACGAAGAAGATGGCATAGAAGAATGTCCATGCCATGAAGAAGACGGTGAAGGCGATGGAACCGAGGGTCTGGCGCACGCTCAGCCGGGCAGGCAGGACAGATCGGCGATACCGCTGAACTGCGCGCGCAGCGCACCCAGCAGCGCAAGACGATTGGCGCGCAGCGCGACATCGGGGTCGTTGACGAGTACCTGGTCGAAGAACGCATCGACCGTGGGCCGCAGCCCCGCCAGCTGATCGAGCGCGCCGGCATAGTCGCGCCGGCGCGTGGCTGCCTGCACCGCATCCGTCAGCGATTGCAGCGCCTCGGCCAATGCGCGCTCTGCCGGCTCGCGCAGCAGCGCCGCATCGGGTAAGCCTGCCGGCGAGTGCGCAGCGCCGGGGGCGGCGGATTTACGCAGAATGTTCGCGATACGCTTGTTGGCGGCGGCGAGGCTCGCGCCCTCGGGGCGTGCAGTGAAGGCCACGAGAGCGCGCAGGCGCGCATCGATGTCCAGCACCGAGCCTGGACGGCACGCCAGCACCGCTTCGAACATCTCGGTGCTGATGCCGTTCTGTTCGCGCTGCTCCAGGTACTGTGCGCGCAGACGCTCCATCATGTAGTCATAGAGCTCGCGCACCAGCGCCTCAGCGCGCGTTTCGATGTTTGCCAGCGGCTGGGCACGCACCGCCTGCTGCAGCAGTGCGGGCAGGTCGAGCTCGAGAGAATGCTCGAGCAGGATGCGCAGAGCGCCGATGGCAGCGCGGCGCAGGCCGAAGGGATCGCGCGTGCCGCTCGGGCGCTGCTCGATCGCAAAAATGCCGGCCAGCAGATCGAGCTTGTCCGCGAGCGCCACGGCATCGCCCACACGTGAGGCCGGCAACGCATCGCCTGCGCCCCGCGGCAGGTAGTGCTCGGCGATCGCGTCTGCCACCGGCTGGGGCTCGCCGTCGGCGCGCGCATAGTAACGACCCATCGTGCCCTGCAGTTCGGGAAACTCACCGACCATCGCGCAGAGCAGATCGCACTTGGCGAGCTGCGCGGCGCGCAACGTATGCGCCGTATCGGCGCCGATGTGCGCGGCGATGCCCGCAGCGAGGGCGGCGATGCGCTCGGTACGGGCGCCGAGCGAGCCGAGCTGGGCCTGGAACGTCACGGCGTCGAGACCCGCGCGGCGCACGGCGAGGGGCGCACGACGATCCTGCTCCCAGAAGAATGCCGCGTCGGCCAGGCGCGGACGCACGACGCGCTCATTGCCGGCGCGCACCAGCTCGGGCTGCGGGCTGTCGATATTGGCGATGGTGATGAAGCGTGGCAGCAGGGAGCCGTCGCCCGCCTGGATGGCGAAGTAGCGCTGATGGGCCTGCAACGTGGCGAGCAGCACCTCGCGCGGCAGCGACAGGAAGCGCGGCTCGAATTGCCCGGCGAGCGCCACCGGCCACTCCACCAGCGCTGTGACTTCATCGAGCAACGCCGGGTCAATGATGGCGCGCCCACCGAGTTGCTCGGCGAGCGCCATGATCTGCGCATGAATCTGGTCACGCCGCGACTCGAAGTGCGCAACGACGCGCCCGCGCGCCAGCAGCGTCTGTGCGTACACGCCCGGGGAAGTGAGGCGCAGGGGTCGCGGCGCCATGAAGCGATGCCCGTGTGTGCTGTTGCCGGCGGGCACGCCCAGCAGCGTCGCCGGCACGACTTCGCGCCCGAACAGCAGTACCAGCCAATGCACCGGGCGCACGAACTGCGCATTCAGCGTGCCCCAGCGCATGCGCTTGGGGATGGGCAGCGCATCGAGCGCCGTGCGCACCAGCCCCGGCAACAGCTCGCGCGTGGGCTGGCCGGTCCGCGTGCCTTCATAGGCGAGGTAGTCGGTGCCGCGCGCATCGCGCTCGCGCCCGAGCGCCTCGATTCCCACGGCGCAGCTGCCCGCGAAGGCGCTCGCGGCGCGCGTGGGGTTGCCGGCGGCATCGAATGCGACCGAGACGGGCGGTCCACGGCGGCGCACGAGCTGATCGGGCTGCTGCGCAGCCACGCGGCGCACCAGCACCGCCAGACGCCGGGGTGTCGCAAAGGCCTCGATCGCACCGATGGCAAGGCCGCTGGCCGCGAGCCCGTCGCGCAGCGCATCGGCGAACGCCTGGCTCAGGGTCAGCAGCGCCTTCGGCGGCAGCTCCTCCGTGCCGAGCTCGACCAGCAGGTCGCGCCGCTCGATGCGCGCGCTGCTCATGGGTTCGCGGCGGGCGCCGGCGCCGGCGCGGATTTGAGCAGTGGAAAGCCGATGGCTTCGCGGCTGGCGTAATACGCCTTTGCCACGGCACGCGCCAGGGTGCGCACGCGCAGGATGAAGGCGGCGCGCTCGGTCACCGAGATCGCGCGGCGTGCATCGAGCAAATTAAAGGTGTGCGAGGCGGCCAGCACCTGCTCATAGGCGGGCAGCGGCAGCTGGGCCTCGAGCAGTGCCTGGCAGGCACGCTCGTGATCGTCGAAGTGGCGTAGCAGCACCGCGGTGTCGGCGAGCTCGAAGTTGTATTTCGACTGCTCCACCTCGTTCTGATGAAACACATCGCCGTACGTCACGCGACCCTGCGGACCTTCGGCCCAGACGATATCGAACAGGCTCTCGACCCCCTGAAGGTACATCGCCAGGCGCTCCAGACCATAGGTAATCTCGCCGCTGACGGGCTGACAGTCGATGCCACCGACCTGCTGAAAGTAGGTGAACTGCGTGATCTCCATGCCGTTGAGCCAGACCTCCCAACCCAGGCCCCAGGCGCCGAGGGTGGGGGATTCCCAGTCATCCTCGACGAAGCGGACATCGTGGACGCGCGGATCGAAGCCGAGCGTGCGCAGGCTCCCGAGGTACAGATCCAGGATGTGCGGCGGGGAGGGTTTGATCAGCACCTGGAACTGATAGTAGTGCTGCAGACGGAACGGGTTATCGCCGTAGCGGCCGTCCGTGGGCCGCCGCGAGGGCTGCACGAAAGCGGTGCGCCAGGGCTCGGGGCCGATGGCGCGCAGGAAGGTCGCGGTATGAAAGGTGCCCGCGCCGACCGGCATGTCGTACGGCTGCAGGATGACGCAGCCCTGCTGCGACCAGTAACGCTGCAGCGTGAAGATGAGGTCCTGAAAGGTCCGCGGCGGCTCGCCGATTCGCTCGTTCTGCATCCGCTCGTGAAGTCCTGTACCTGGGTGCGCGCCGCTGGCGAAACGCGCGAGTATATGCGAGCGCCCGCACGGCGCTCGACCTGTGTGGCGCCTCGCCGGCCCGGGCAGTTGCCACGGCCGGGCCACGACCCGTTGCGGGGGCCACGCCGCCCAAAAAGAGGGCGTCCGCCTACCCCGCGCACTACAATAGTGCAACGCCGCGTTTGCCTGGCGAGCACTGCATAGCTAACAGATTGATTTATAGAGCCTTGTTGGGCGGCACGGATCTCGCAAAGGACCTGCATCCAAATGGGGCCCAGCGCGGGGCAGGGCGCGCGCGGCGCGCACGCGGCGCAGCTGGGCCGCGCGTGGCGCGCACAAAGAACGTAGTACTGGAGGCGATATGAGTTCAAGCGATGTGATCAAGCTGATCAAGGACAAGGAGGTGAAGTGGGCGGACCTGCGCTTTACGGACACCCGCGGCAAGGAACAGCACGTCAGCATTCCGTCCCGTTACATCACCGAGGAATTCTTCAGCGACGGCAAGATGTTCGACGGTTCGTCGATCGCCGGCTGGAAGGGCATCAATGAATCGGACATGATTTTGATGCCCGACGCCTCCACCGCCGTGCTCGACCCGTTCTTCGAGCAGTCCACGGTCAACATCCGCTGCGACGTGATCGAGCCCGCGACCATGCAGGGCTACGAGCGCGATCCGCGCTCCCTCGCCAAGCGCGCCGAGGCCTACCTCAAGTCCACCGGCATCGCCGATACGGCGCTGTTCGGTCCGGAGAATGAGTTCTTCATCTTCGACAGCGTGCGCTGGGATGCCAATCTCAACGGCGCCTTCTACGCCATCGATTCGGTGCAGGGCTCCTGGAATTCGCAGACCGTGCTCGCGGAGGGCAACAAGGGCCATCGTCCCGGCGTCAAGGGTGGCTACTTTCCGGTGCCGCCGGTGGATGCCTATCAGGACATCCGTGCGGCCATGTGCCAGGCCTGCGAGGACATGGGGCTGACGGTCGAGGTGCATCACCACGAAGTCGCCACGGGCGGGCAGTGCGAGATCGGCGTCGGTGCCAATACGCTGGTGAAGAAGGCCGATGAGGTGCAGATCCTCAAGTACGCGCTCCACAACGTGGGGGCGAACTATGGCAAGACCGTCACGTTCATGCCCAAGCCGCTGGTGGGAGATAACGGCAGCGGCATGCACGTGCATCAGTCGCTGTCCAAGGACGGCAAGAACATCTTCGCGGGCGACAAGTACGCCGGGCTCTCGGATGTGTGCCTCTACTACATCGGCGGCATCATCAAGCATGCGCGGGCGCTGAATGCGCTGACCAATGCCACCACCAACAGCTACAAGCGTCTGGTGCCGGGCTTCGAGGCGCCGGTGATGCTTGCCTACTCGGCACGCAACCGCTCTGCGTCCATCCGCGTACCCTGGGTGTCGAGCCCGAAGGCGCGGCGAATCGAAGTGCGCTTCCCCGATTCCACCGCCAATCCCTACTTCGCCTTCGCGGCGATGATGATGGCGGGTCTCGACGGCATCAAAAACAAGATCCACCCGGGCGAGCCGGCCGACAAGGACCTCTATGACCTCGAGCCCGAGGAGGCCAAGCACATCCCGACCGTGTGCCATTCGCTCGACATGGCGCTGGAGTATCTGGACAAGGACCGCGAGTTCCTGCTCGCCGGCGGCGTGTTCACCAACGATGTGATCGATGCATACATCGGGCTGAAGATGCAGGAGGTCACGCGCCTGCGCATGACCACCCACCCGGTCGAGTTCGACATGTACTACAGCGTCTGAGGTGCATGTGCGGCGTGACCCGGTCATTGCGAGGATCCGCATGCTCCGGGTCACGTCTGACGTATCTGTGGATCGTGCGGTGGGTGACGGCGCGCACAGTGTCGTCACCCGCCTCTGTTTCCGGGCTGTCGCGAGCGTTATGCTCGGTGCCCATGCGACCCCGTCTGCTTCGTTCCCGTCTGCTTCGTTATGTCGCGTTCGCGCCGCCGGCCGCTCTGGTACTCGGGCTGGCGCTGCTGCTGAGCGCGGGCGGCACAGCGCGCGCGGACAACGGCGGCAGCAGCGGTTCGACGACGCTGTATCGCTGGGTGGATGCGCAGGGTGTCATCCACTTTTCCGATACTCCGCAACCTGGCGCGCAGAAGATCCAGGTGTCCCCGGCGCAGACCTTTCCCTCCAATCATATCGCCGCAGGCGAGCGCGCTGCGCCGGCCGCGCAGCAGGTGTACCAGACCTGCGAGATCGCGCAGCCCAACGCCGAGCAGTCCTTCTATGCACCCGAGGTCATCGGCATCTCGGTGCGACTGGTGCCCGATCTGCGTCAGGGCGATCAGCTCTCGATGAGCGTAGACGGGCGCGGCCTCAGCTCCATCGAGGGCAGTGCCCTCGACTTCGAGCTGCCCATGCCCGACCGCGGCGCCCACACGCTTCAGGCGGTGGTACGCGATGCCGAGGGGCACACGCTGTGCTCCTCCATGAGTGTGACTTTCTATGTGCAGCGGCCCTCGCTGCTCTCGCCACAGTCGCCCGCCGCCGCTCACGGCGCCACGGGTGGCACGACCGGCGCCCCGCCGGTGCCCCGCCACCGCTGAGCCCCAGCCGCCCTCGGCCGGAGTGCGCCGATGGCGATTGAGCGTCTGGCCACATCGCCGCTGGCGCACTTCGATTCCACCGAGCTGCTCGATGCGCTCTGCACCGGCGTGGTCATGCTCGACGGGCACTGCTGCGTCGTTTACGCGAATGTCGGCGCGCAGGATCTGCTGGCCGTCGGCCTGAACCAGGCGCGCGGGCGGCCGATCACCGAGCTGTTCGTCCAGCCTGCCGCGCTGGCTCAATTGCTGCGGCGGGCGCTGACGCACCTGGAAGCCTGCGCGGGCCACGAGATTGCACTGACGCCCACGGCCGCACACGCCGTGAGTCGCGAGCCGATGGTCGTGGACATCACCGTCACGCCGCTTCCGGGACAGCTGACGGGCACCCATCTGCTGCTCGAGCTCGCCGATGCACGCACGCGCCTGCGCATCAGTCGCGAGAGCGAGATGCTCTCGCGGCTGGACGGCAGCCGCCTGATGATCCGGCAGCTTGCGCACGAGATCAAAAACCCGCTCGGCGGTCTGCGTGGGGCGGCGCAGCTGCTGGCGCGCGAGCTGCACGATGGGGCCCTCACCGAGTACACCGCGGTGATCATCAACGAGGCCGACCGTCTGCGTGCACTCGTGGACAGCATGCTCGGGCCTTCGCGTCCACCACGTACCAGCGTGGTGAATGTGCATGAGCTGTGCGAGCACGTCTTTCACCTGCTGCGCAGCGAGGCGCCCGAGGGGGTCGCGATCGAGCGCGATTACGATCCGAGCCTGCCCAGCGCAGAGCTGGATCGCAATGAGATCATCCAGGCGCTGCTGAACATCGCGCGCAATGCGTTGCAGGCGGTGCCCCAGGTGGGCGGGCGCATCGTGCTGCGCACGCGCGTACAGAGCAATCTCAACATCGGCACGCAGCGCCATCGCCTGGTTGCCGACATCCAGGTCGAGGACAACGGCTCCGGAGTACCGCCGGAGCTGATGCGCAGTCTCTTTTATCCGCTCGTCACCGGGCGCTCGAACGGCTCGGGACTGGGACTGGCGGTTGCACAGGATCTGGTCGCGCGTCACCGCGGCATCGTCGAATTCGACAGCCGTCCGGGATACACCGTCTTTTCGCTGCTGCTGCCGCTACTGGCAACGGAGGGTTCCGCATGAGCGCTGCGCCGTTGCGGGTCTGGCTCGTCGATGACGATACGTCCATACGCTGGGTGCTCGAGCGGGCACTGAAGAATGGCGGCATGCTGCCCAGGGCCTTCGATGCCGCCGAGCCGGCGCTCGCAGCCCTGCGCACCGACGCTCCCGATGTGCTCATCACCGATATCCGCATGGCCGGCCAGTCGGGACTGGAGCTGCTGCGCCGGATCCACGCGGTGCAGCCGGATTTGCCAGTCATCGTCATGACCGCCTATTCGGATCTGGGCAATGCGGTCTCGGCCTACGAGAGCGGCGCCTTCGAGTACCTGGCCAAGCCGTTCGACATCGATCAGGCCGTGGACCTCGTGAAGCGCGCCGCGAATGCGGCAAATGCCGCGGCTGCCGCCAGCGCGGCCAGCGCAGCGAACGCGGCCGTGCGCGCCGGCGGACCCAACGGCGCGGCGGCCGGTGTCGGCGCGCGCGGCGCTGTGGGGTCGGCGCCCGGAATTGCGGCGCTGCTCGGGCGCGCACCTGCCATGCAGCAGGTGTTCCGCGCCATCGGACGGCTGTCACGCTCGAGCGTCAACGTGCTCATCACCGGCGAATCGGGCACCGGCAAGGAGCTTGCCGCGCGCGCGTTGCACGAGCACAGTCCGCGCGAGCGCAAGCCATTCATCGCGCTGAATACCTCGGCGATCCCGGCGGAGCTGCTCGAGTCGGAGCTGTTCGGACACGAAAAAGGTTCCTTCACCGGCGCGGATGCCTTGCGGCGCGGGCGCTTCGAGCAGGCCGATGGCGGCTCGCTGTTTCTGGACGAAATCGGTGACATGTCCACCTCGCTGCAGACGCGGCTGCTGCGCGTGCTGGCGGAGGGCGAGTTTTACCGTGTCGGCGGGCAGACGCCGATCCGCGTCGATGTGCGCGTCATCGCGGCGACCCATCAGAATCTCGAGGAGCGCGTGCGCACGGGACTGTTTCGCGAGGACCTGTTCCATCGATTGAACGTGATTCGAATCGAGTTGCCACCGCTGCGCGCGCGCCGTGAAGACATTGCCGATCTGCTCGAGCATTACCTGGGCGTTGCCGCCCTGGAGTTGGGCGTCGACACCAAATCGCTGCATGCCGAGACACGCGAGCGTCTGGTCCGTTATGCCTGGCCGGGCAATGTGCGCGAGCTCGTCAATCTCTGCCGGCGCCTGACAGTGCTTGCCCCCGGCAGCGAGATCCGCATCGAGGACCTGCCCGCCGGGCTCGGCAGCGTCGGCGCCTCCGGTGCCCCAAACGAGGACTGGACTGCCGTGCTGGCGCAGTGGGCCGACGTTCAGGCGCATGCGCCGCAGCGTCCGCTGCTCGAGGATGCCATGCCGGCCTTCGAGCGCACGCTCATCCGCGTGGCGCTCAAGCACACCCAGGGCCATCGGCAGGAGGCCGCGCGGCTTCTGGGCTGGGGTCGCAACACCCTGACGCGCAAGCTCAAGGAGCTCGGCATGGACGCGCCCGGCGAGGATTGACGGCCGAGCGGCCGAGCGGCCGACAACACCCCCGCCGATCTACCCCGACCCCGAGCCGACCCCGCCCCCCGCTCTTGGGGGTGTAGGATTTCGACCCCGTCGCCGCTGTCGGAGTCGCAACATGCTCAGGACGCTGGCACTGCTGCTGCTGGGGGGCTCGCTGCTCGCCGATGCGAGCGCCGCTGGAATAGATACGGCTGCGCCCACTACGGCCGGGCCAGAGGCAGCCGCGGCCGACGGCGGCGGTGTCGCCGCGTCGGGCGATGCAACCCTGACGCGATTCCCCTCCCTGCACGCTGATCGCATCGTCTTCGAGGCGCACGACAATCTCTGGGTCGTTGCGCGTGGCGGCGGCACGGCCACGCGGCTCACGAGCGACAGCGGCAGTGATTGGATGCCGCGCTTCTCACCCGATGGGCGCTGGATCGCCTTCACCGGCGACTACCAGGGCAACACCGATGTCTACGTCATGCCCGCGCAGGGCGGCGCGGTGCGGCGGCTGACTTTCTGGTCGGACGTCCAGGCCGACGCGCCGCTGCGCTGGGGCCCGAATAACCTCGTGCTCACCTGGACCCCTGACTCGCAGCACATCGTGTTCCTGTCGCGGCGCAAATCGTGGAATGCCTGGTACGGGCAGCTTTACGAAGTGGGGCTGGATGGCCGTGCGCCCACGGCGCTGCCGCTGGATCGCGGTGGGCTGCTGAGCTTCAGCGCGGATGGGCATCGCATCGCGTACAACCGCATCTTCCGCAATTTCCGCACCTGGAAGCGCTACGACGGCGGCCTCGCACAGCAGGTCGAGATCTACGATTTCGATACGCATCGACTGCAGCAGATCAGCCATGCGAAGGGCAGCGACACGGCCCCGATGTGGTACCGGCACACGATCTACTTTCTATCGGATCGCGATGCCGCGCGACGTGCGAATCTCTGGGCCTACGATCTGGACACGCGCGCCGCTCGTGAGGTCACGCACTTCACGGACTACGACATCGACTTCCCGAGCCTGGGGGACGATGGCATCGTCTTTCAGCAGGGCGGATCGCTCTATGTCCTGGACCTGCCCTCCGAGACGCTGCATCGCTTGAGGGTGCGCGTGCCGGACGACGGACTGCGCACCGGTACCCGCTACGTGGATGGCGCGCACGACATCCGCGATCCGGACAATGCGCAGGTGACCAACTATGATCTGGCGCCCAACGGCAAGCGCGCGCTCTTCAGCGCGCGCGGAGATCTCTTCTCGCTGCCTGTCGAGCATGGCGATACGCGTAACCTCACGCAGACCTCCAGCGCCGAGGAGGATCATCCCGTGTGGTCGCCCGATGGGACACAGGTTGCCTACACCACCGACTCTCCGGGGGAGCAGCAGATCGCCGTTCGCGATGCGCAGCAGGGCCCCGAGCGGCTGCTGACACATTTTGCCAGCGGCTATTTCTATCGACCCGTCTGGTCGCCGGACGCCGATCACCTCACCTTCTCGGACAATGCGCATCGTCTCTGGTACGTGCCCGTGCACGGGGCGGGGGCGTCCGTGCAGGTGGCACAGGATCGCTACCAGGAGATGCACGACTACGTCTGGTCACCCGATGGCCGCTGGCTGGCGTACAGCCTGACCGATGATTCGCAGCAGCGGCAGCTGTGGCTCTACGAGCTCGCGACGCATCGCGCCACGCGCGTCAGCGCGCCGGGCAACGACGACTTCCAGCCGCAGTTCGATGCCAGCGGCCAGCATCTCTACTTCCTCTCCAGCCGGCATGAGAATCCGGTACTCGCCGAGAACGAGTTCGACATGGTCGATCTGAAGACCGTCGGCATTTACGTTGCGACCCTCAGAGCCGATGCGTCATCCCTGTTCGCACCGCAGTCCGATGAAGCAGCGGTGGAGGCGACGCCCTCGCCGCCCATCAATCCCGATGAGGCACGTCCGCCGCGGCGCAGCCGCGCAGGCGTCCAGCCCCCCGAGCCGCAACCCCCGGGTGCGCCATCGACCCCACGGCGGCCAGGAGCCACGGCCACGTCCGCTGGGCCGACATCCTCCGCCACTGCCGCAGCGACGCCGGCCTACCGTCCTGGCGCGATCGCGCCCATGCGCATGGACCTGCCGGGCCTGATGTCGCGGGCGGTGCCGCTGCCCATTGCGGCCGCAACACTTGGGGGCTTCGACGTACGCGGCACGCTGGTCTACTACCAGACGCTGCCGCCAAGCACGCTGGCCGGGCCGCTCGCCGGCGAGAAAGGCGCGCTGCGACTCTATGATCTGAAACAGCGCAAGGACAGTTCGCTGATCGATGACATCAGCAGCTATCGGGTATCGGCCGATGGCAGCAAGCTCATGTACCGGCGTGACAGGCCCGGGGGCAAATCCTTCTACATCGTGGATGCGGGCGCCGCCGCGACACACGCTGCGTCCGAGGCACGGCCGCTGAACACCTCGCACATGCGGATGCGGGTGCAGCCGCGCGAAGAGTGGGCCGAGATGTTCCACGATGCCTGGCGCCTGGAGCGCGACTTCTTCTTTCGCCCGCAGATGAACGGTGTGGATTGGGCGGGCGTGCGCCGTTCCTATGAGCGGCTGCTGCCGCTGGTGGGCTCGCGCAACGATTTGAACTACCTCATCGGCCAGATCATCGGGGAGCTCAGCAACTCCCACACCTATGTCGGCGGTGGCGATCGCGCCATGAGCGAGCCGCGCGTACCCAGTGCCTATCTTGGCGTCGACTACGACACGGATGCGCGCACGCATCGCACGGTGCTCGCGCACATCTATCCGGGCGACAACACGCGGCCAGAGTACCGCTCGCCGCTCACCGAGCCGGGACTGAACGTGCACGCCGGCGATACATTGCTCGCGATCGATGGCGAGACGTTGGCGTCCGG
>DATBPG010000147.1:0-3125 GCA_036561485.1 Steroidobacteraceae bacterium
CGCTTGTAGATGCTGTTGCGCAGGGCGTCCCCGGCGGAGCGCGTGTCGCTCATGAGCGGTGGGCTTTCGGCATAAAGCGGCGCAACACTAGTGGCCGGCGTCGTATCCGTCAAACGCGACGGCGGCCCCGGTATTCATGCAGTTGCCGGAGGGCAGGTCGCGCCGCAGGATGAATTCCCGGTCGAGCGTTCTGCCCACCGCAAATCCGTACTCTGCGACTTTGACGAAACCATAGCGGCGATAGAACCGCTGCGCACCGAGGTTCTCCGACCACACGCCGACGTAGAGCGGCGCATGGCCCTGCGCCTGCAGCCAGCCGATGCCAAGCTGCATCAGCCGGGCGCCGATGCTGCGGTTGTGGTAACGCGCGAGCAGGTAGAGCTGCTGGATCTCCCCGGCATCCGCTTCACGATTCTCCAGTGGCAGTTTGCAGGCGCCCACGGCGAGGAAGCCGATCGGCGTGGCATCGGCCAGTGTCGCGAGCCACACCGCGCGCCTGGAATCCGCCAGCGTGCGGATCCAGGCATCGATCGACTGTGTCGTGCGCAGGAAAGTCTGCAGATCCTCCGGGGCATACAGATGCCCGAAGGTTTCGGTAAAGGTCGCAGCGCCGAGCACGGCGAGCGCCGCGGCATCGGCGGCCGTCGCCGTGCGGACCAGGATCTGTTCGACGTCACTGCTCACGCCCCATTTTAGCGGACTGCGTGGCCGAGCCATCCGCCATGTAGAGCGGCTCGGCCAGCAGTCGGCGCGCCGCTCGAGGGCGGCTCGAGGCCAGTTCGAGGTCGGCTCGGCGGCGCGCGTCGAATCAGCGCGGCGGGATGTCGTGGCTGACGGCGCTCTCCTGTCGATTCAGCACGCGCTGCTCGGGCTTGCTCAGGTGGCTGCCGTTCTGATGCGCCATGTCGCGCTCTTCCTGGCGGATGGCACGATCATCCCGATGCAGCGCATGCGCCTGGCGGCGTGTCAGCGTGCCATTGCGCACGTCGGCATGAATGCGCCGATTCTGCTTTGCCAGGCGCGTATTGACCTCGGCACGTCGCGGGTGACTCGTCTGCCAGGTGCCGGCCTGCGCCGGGATCCATGGCGTACTCAGCAGCAGCGCAGCGGCCGTCAGTGATGCCAGTTTTCCGAAGGTCATGTGAGCTCCTCCCTGATCGAAGATAGCGGCAGCACTTCGAAAGATGTGCCACCTGCTGGAAAAAGCGTGCGAGCTGCCCGGCGGTTGACCGTTAGACTTATCAGTGCCATGAGAGAGCGTGACGAGCCTCACATGCAGACTGCATTATGAAAGTGCTGATCAGCGGCGCCGGTATCGCCGGCACGTGCCTGGCGTTCTGGCTCAGGCGACACGGATTCGCGCCGACGCTCGTGGAGCGGGCGCCGGGGCTGCGCAGCGGCGGTTACATCATCGACTTCTGGGGCGCAGGATTCGAGATTGCCGAGCGCATGGGGCTCGCCTCGCAAATCCAGGACCGGGGCTACAAGGTCCGGGAACTGCGGCAGGTCGACCGAGCGGGCAAACGCATCGTTGGGCTGTCGGTCGGTGTGCTCGATCGCATGATGGCGGGCCGCTACAGCAGCCTGCCGCGCAGCGAACTGGCCGCCTGCCTGCATCAAGCGCTCGCGCCCGAGGTCGTCACGCTGTTCGATGACGGCATCGTCAGATTGGATGCGCGTGGGCCGGCAGTGCAGGTGGAATTTCAACATGCCGCCAGCCGCGCCTTCGACCTGGTGATCGGCGCGGATGGCCTGCATTCGGCAGTGCGTGGCCTCGTGTTCGGGCCGGACCGCATCTTCGAGCGCTATCTGAAGATCAAAGTGGCCGCCTTCACGGTCGAAGGTTACCGCCCCAGGGATGAGCTCGTGTACCTCATGCACCGCGAAATCGGCCGCCAGGTCGCCCGTTTTTCCATGCGCGATGACCGCACGATGTTCCTGTTGGTGTTCGCCGATGAGGATCCGTCAATTCCAGTCGGCCTGATGGATCAGAAGGCGCTGCTGCACCGACACTTCCGAAACTGCGGCTGGGAATGTGCGCACATCCTCGAGCTGCTGGCGGACCAGCGCGAGCTGTACCTGGACCGCGTGAGCCAGGTGCACATGGATCACTGGCACGCGGGCCGCGCGGCATTGGTCGGCGATGCGGCGTTCTGCGTATCGCTGCTCGGTGGACAGGGCTGCGCGCTCGCCATGGTGGCTGCCTATGTGCTCGCCGGCGAGCTGAAACGGGCCGGCGGCGAGCACGAGCTCGCGTTCGCCCGTTATGAGCAGCGGCTGCGGCCATTCATGGCGGCGAAGCAGCGGGCCGCGCTTCGGTTTGCGTCCTTCTTTGCGCCAGCGTCGCGCTGGTCGCTGGCGTTGGGGAATTTTGCCTTGAGGCTTGCAACCATTCCGGTTGTGAGCGCGCTCGCGCTCGGCCGCCAGTTCCAGGACCGCCTCGAGCTGCCTGAATACTGATGCGCACGCGCGCCGGGCTGTGCGCGCGTACCGATCAATTCGGGCGGTAGTACTTCAGGTTCAGATACGCGGCTTCGATGTCGTCTGGCAGCAGCCGGTCGTAATATTTCCAGTCCTTGTATTTGTCCAGCTTGATGCTGCGCTTGAGCTCATCGAGCGATCTGCCCTGCTCCATGCCATGCTCCACTGCATCGCGCAGATCCTCGAAGTACTCACGTACGTCGATGACGTCCTGCTTGGTGAAGTTATGCAGGCCGTGGCCCTGGGCGAGGATGTCGAAATCGAGATCTTCGATGGTGTGGAACGAGCGGATCCACTGCGAGAGTGGGTGCTGATCGAACATCCCACAGGCGCTCGGCAGCGAGTGCATCGTCGTGGTAACCAGCGCATCGGCGGGGAAATCGGTGGAGAACACCACCTTCTCGGCGGGAAAGTACACCACCGTGCCGTCATCGGCGTGGTTCAGTCCCGGGAAGATCAGATCGATGCGCCGGCCACCGAGCAGGATGCTCATGCGATCGGTGTAGTAGAGATCGGGCTTGGGAACGTCCTTGAACCACTCGGCCGGCGTCAGCGTCGTCCTGTGATCCGGCGTCAGCGTCTGCAGATATCCGGGGAACATGCCGCAGATGCCCGGGTGCTCGTGCGAGGGGATATCGATCTCG
>DATBPG010000148.1:0-6532 GCA_036561485.1 Steroidobacteraceae bacterium
ACCAGCGCGCCGCCGGTCAGCGGGGTCCAGATTTTCCGGGCACGCCAGCAACAACTCTGGTGCGCCGCGAGTCGATATACGGCACAACAAGTCAAGATGACACGTCAGACTCGACCATTGAATATCCGGTGCTCCGCTGCCCTGGGCGGCTTCGCGCACGTGCCCCCCCAAGTGCATGTCGTGATGATCGCGGCCTCTCATCCTTATTTGGCAGAGGCAAATGAAAAGAATGTTAGTCAACGCAACCCAGCCAGAAGAGCTGCGGGTTGCACTGGTGGACGGGCAGAAGCTTTATGACCTGAGCATCGAGATCCCCTCGCGGGAGCAGAAAAAAGCCAATATCTACAAGGCCCGCATCTCGCGCGCCGAGCCGTCGCTGGAAGCTGCGTTCGTCGACTATGGCACCCAGCGGCACGGTTTCCTGCCGCTGAAGGAAATCTCCCGCGAAAACTTTCGTGGCCAGCCTCCGGCCAACGGCCGACTCAATATCCGCGAGCTGCTCGACGAGGGCCAGGAGCTGCTCGTGCAGGTCGAGAAGGAGGAACGGGGCAACAAGGGCGCAGCGCTGACGACCTACATCAGCCTCGCCGGTCGCTTCCTGGTGCTCATGCCGAACAATCCGCGCGCAGGCGGTGTCTCGCGGCGCATCGAAGGCGAAGAGCGCGACCAGATGCGCGAGATCATGAGCCAGCTCAATGTGCCCGAGGGCATGGGCGCAATCATCCGCACCGCAGGCGTCGGCCGCTCTGCCGCCGAGCTGCAATGGGACCTGGACAACCTGCGCGCTCAGTGGGACGCGATCGCCGCGGCGGCCGAGAGCCGCTCGGCTCCCTTCCTGGTCTACCAGGAGAGCGATGCCGTGACCCGGGCGCTGCGCGACTACCTCGCCGATGACATCGGGGAGATCCTGGTCGACGACGAGGCCGCCTTCCAGAAGGCGCTCGAATACATGCAGCGTTTCATGCCGAGTGAGGCGCAGCGGCGTCTGAAGCTCTATGCCGACGACATCCCGCTGTTCACGCGCTACCAGATCGAAAGCCAGATCGAATCGGCGTATGCGCACAAGGTGCAGCTGCCGGCCGGTGGCAGCCTCGTCATCGACTATACCGAGGCGCTGGTATCCATCGACATCAACTCCGCGCGCGCCACGCGCGGTGCAGACATCGAGGCCACGGCGCTCAACACCAATCTCGAGGCGGCCGACGAGATCGCCCGCCAGCTGCGTCTGCGCGATATCGGCGGGCTCATCGTCATCGACTTCATCGACATGGAGTCGCAGAAGAATCAGCGCGATGTCGAAGACCGGCTGCGCGATGCCATGAAAATGGATCGCGCCCGCATCCAGATCGGTCGTCTGTCGCGCTTTGGGCTGCTGGAGATGTCGCGCCAACGCCTGCGACCGAGCCTGGGCGAATCCAGCCACCTGGTCTGCCCGCGCTGCAACGGGATCGGCAGCATTCGCAGCATCGAATCCCTGGCGCTCTCGATCCTGCGCCTGCTCGGAGAGGACGCGCGCAAGGAGCGCACTGCGCGCCTGGTGGTCCAGGTACCGGTGGATGTGGCGACCTATCTCATCAACGAGAAGCGCGAGGCGCTGCGGGCGCTGGAGGACAAGAGCCACTTACAGATCCTGATCGTGCCCAATCCGCACATTCAGACGCCGGAGTTCTCCATCCGGCGGCTGCGCGAGGATGAGGCACAGCTGCCCGAGAATACGCAGGTCAGCTATCAGATCGCCGTCACCCCCACGACGGCCGATCCGACCGAGCGCGAGAAACGTCCCCCGGCCGAACAGCCGGCTGTGGCTGCGCTGCTGCCGAAGACGGCCGCGCCGGCGGTGGCCGCCGTCAGTGGCGGCCCGACGGCCGAAGAGGCGCAGAGCGGTGGCTTCTGGGAACGCGTGAAACGCTGGTTTGGCAGCGAGGGCGTCCCGGCATCCGCCTCCAGCGCCGCCGCCGGGGAGCTCGCGGCTGCACCGGCGACTGCAGCCGCCCCACCTGCCGCGGCACGCAGCGGCGGCCACGGTGGCAGCCGCCGCGAAGGATCGCGCGGGCGCGACCGGCGCCCCGAACGGCGCGATGAGCATCGCCGTGAGCGCAGCCGCGAGGGCGGTCGGGAGCGCGGCGAGGCCCGCCGTGACGGCTGGCGTGAAGCCTCGCGCCGTGACGATCAATCGCGGCGTGATCAGGCGCCCCGCGAACAAACTCACCCTGAGCCGGCCCATCGCGATCAGCCGCATCGCGATCAGCCCCACCGCGAGGAGCCGCGACGCAGCGAGAGCACTGAATCGGCCGAGGCCGAGCTTCACACGGCCGAGCCCGGTGCGGCCGAGGGCAACGCAGGGAACGCCGGGGGGCAGCTCGAACGGCCACGCGGTGAGCGCCGCTCGCGGCGGGGGGGCCGCCGGCGCCGGGGACGCGGGCGCGATGCCAGCGGCGCAGCGAGCGATGCGGTCGAGCGCGGCGTCAACGGCCACGCTGAGCATGAGGGCGCTCCCGATCCGCATGCGGACCGCGGCCAGGACCAGGGCCACGACCCCGATCACGAGCATCGCGCCGATCAAGAGCATCGCGCCGATCACGAGCATGGCCACGAGCACGCGCACCCGCAGGAGCACGAGCAGGGTCAGGAGCGCCGGCATGACACGGGCCACAGCGCTCAAGGCGGCGGTGAGGGTCCCGCTGCGCCGGCGCGTCAGGTCGTCAACGCAGCGCCCGAGGGGTCCGGCGGCGACGAATCGGCGTCGCAGGCGCGACCGTACATCGTCTGGTCCTCGGCACCGCAGGATGGCGGCAACAGCGGCGGTGGGCAGGAAGAGCGCTGAGCCGTAGCGGGCGGGTCAGAGGCGAAAGCGCTCGCTCACGAGCAGCGCCTCGACGCGCTCGATATCCCCGGCGGCATTCACATCCCCGCCGGGGGTTGCCACCGCCTCGGCGACGCGGATGTCCATGCCATGCTCAAGGGCCCGCAGTTGCTCGAGCTTTTCGAGCCGCTCGAGCGGCGCGGGTGGCTGTGCAGCGAGCTGTAATAGTGCGCCCACACGGTAGGCATAGATGCCCAGATGCCGCTGTGCGAGCGTCCCAGCACCCGCGCCAGCCTCGCGATCCCAGGGAATCGGCGCGCGGCTGAAGTACAGCGCCCGCTGGCTCAGATCACTGACGACCTTGACCACATTGGGATCGCGCATCTCATCGGGCGCACCGATCGGCACCGAGAGCGTGGCCAGCTGCGCTTGCGGGCTCGAGATGAGCAGGGCGGCGACCTGATCGATGAGCGCTTCGGGCAGCAGCGGCTCATCGCCCTGCACGTTCACAACGATCTCGCTGGCACTCCAGCCCTGAAGGCGCGCGACCTCGGCGATGCGATCGGTGCCGGAGGCGTGCGCCGCGTCAGTCATGATCGCCTGAGCTCCCCATGCACGCGCCGCCTCGAGGATGCGCACATCGTCGGTCGCGATGAGCACCTGCCGCGCGCTCGAGCGACAGGCGCGCTGATAGACCCACTCGATCATCGGCCGGCCGGCCAGCAGCAGCAGTGGTTTGCCCGGCAGGCGCGTGGAGTCGTAGCGTGCCGGTATGACTACCCGGAACTCGGCAGGCCCGCCCAAGCTCAGCGCTCGAGCAGCGGGTCGTCGCTCGCCAGCACCCGAGCCTCGTCCTCCAGCATGATGGGAATACCGTCCCGGATCGGATAGGCAAGCCGATCCGTGCGGCAGATCAGCAGCGATTCCTTGCGCTCATAGCGCAAGGGCCCCTTGCAGACGGGGCAGGCCAGTATGTCGAGCAGCCTTGCATCCACACGCATCTCCGCTAGGACGAATGGGCTTGGGTCGGCGCGGACGCCGAAAGCACCCTAGCATGCAGCAGTTCGCGCAGCGCCGCAGCCTCCGCGACCGGAAAGCTCGCGCTCACCGGCAGGTACCAGGCCTCGTGCAACCCGAGCGAGCGGCATTTTACTGCATCTTTTTCCGTCATCAGCAGCGGCAGGCCATCGCTTAACAGCAGCTGCTCGCGGCGGTACACATGGTGGTCGGGAAATGGATGCTCGGTCACTGCCAGCCCCGCCGCACGCAGCTGGCGGAAAAAACGCGCCGGGTCCCCGATGCCGGCCACGGCGTGCACGGCGCGGCCACGCAGGCTCGCCAGAGGCATCTGCCGCCCGCTTGCGTCGAGCGCGAATAGCTGCTCGCCTTCCAGCCGCATGTGAAACTGCGGCACTGCGCGGGGGTCGGGCAGTGCCACGCCATCGGCCGCCTCACCATTCAGGATCAGGGCCTGGACCTGGGCGAGGCGCGCCGTGGATTCACGCAGCGGGCCTGCCGGCAGTAGCCGGCCATTGCCCAATCCGCGCCCCGCATCGACGACCACCAGTTCCAGATCGCGCGCCAGACGCAGGTGCTGCAGGCCATCGTCGGCCACGATCACATCGATGGACGCACGGGCCAGCCGGCGCGCGGCCGCGACCCGATCGCGCCCGATCACGACCGGTACGCCGGTGCGCTGTGCAAGCAGCAATGCCTCATCGCCCACGACGCTCGGATCGGAGTGCGCATCGACCGCATGCACGCCACCGCCCTGGGCGGCGCTGCCACCGTAGCCGCGCAGAACGATGCCGGGCGCAAGCCCCAGCGCGCGCAGCTGCTCGCAGGTCCAGATCACCAGCGGGGTCTTGCCACTGCCGCCGACCGTGAGGTTTCCGACCACGATGAGGGGGCGGCCACCACTGTGCCGGGGCAGAAGCTGCGCGCGGTACGCTCCGGCGCGCAGGCGCATCGCCGCACCGTACAGAGCGGCCAGCGTGCGCAGCGACCAGGGCGCCCTGCCCGGCCCGTACCAGATCTGTTGCAGCCACCGCTGCGCTGCCTCGCGGCCTGGCACGAAAGTTCCCGAAGCGCGACGTCAGGCGCTGAACTGCATGCGGTACAGCTCTGCATAGGGGCCGCCGTTTGCGAGCAGCTGCGCATGCGTGCCGGTCTGAACGATGGCGCCGTCGCGCATCACCAGAATGCGATCGGCGCGTTCCACCGTCGAGAGCCGATGGGCGATGATGAAAGTCGTACGATTTTTGACCAGCTGCTCGAGCGCGGCCTGGATGTGGCGTTCCGCGGCGCTGTCCAGGGACGAGGTCGCCTCGTCCAGGATCAGGATCGGCGTATCGCGCAGCAGCGCTCGGGCAATGGCAATGCGCTGTCGCTGCCCTCCCGACAGCAGCACACCGCGATCCCCCACCATCGAGTCCAGCCCCTGGGGCAGCTGTTGCACGAATTCATGCACATAAGCGGCACGCACCGCGGCGTCCATCTGTGCATCGCTGACGTCGGTGAGGCCGAAGAGGATGTTGTTGCGGATCGTGTCGTTGAAGAGCACGACGTCCTGGCTGACCAGGCTCATCTGGCGTCGCAGCTCGCCGATGCGGTATTCGCGGATATCCACGCCATCGAGCAGCACCACCCCGCCGCTCGGATCATAGAAGCGCGGCAGCAGCGACACGAGCGTCGACTTGCCGCTGCCCGAGTGCCCCACGATGGCAACGCTGCTGCCGGCGGCCACCGAGACATCGATGTGATGCAGCACGGTGCCTTTTTCGGCCGCGTATTCGAAGCTGACATCCTGGAACTGCACTTCACCGCGCGCCCGCACCAGCGCGCGCGAGCCGCCACGCGGCTCGGTCGGCGCATCCAGCACCGCGAATACACTGCCACCGGCCGCAATGCCCTGCTGCAGCGGGCCGGCGACGTTCAGCAGGCGCCGCAGCGGCTGGACCACGGCTGACATGGCCACCATGAACGGCACCAGGATCTCGAGCGTCAGGGTGCCGGCGATCATCTGCCGATCGGCGATGAAAAACACCGCAGCCATCGCCAGTGCGGCGATCATCTGCACGATCGGATTGCTGCTCGAGCGCGCCGAGATCAGCCGCACATTGGAGCGGCGATTGAGTTCGTTGGCCTGTTCAAAGATCGCATCGATGTGGGCCTGGGCATTGAATACCTTGACCACACGGTGCGCATCGAGCGCCTCCTTGGCGACGCGCGTGACATCGCCCATGGAGTTCTGGATACGCGTGCTGTAGCGTCGGAAGCGGATGTTGATGCCGCGTATCAACCAGGCGATCGCGGGAGCGGCGATCAGCCCGAACACCGCCAGGCGCCAGTTGAAATAGAACATCATCCCCACATCTACTGCGATCGTCAGCGAGTCGCGGATGATGGTGGTGAGCGAATCGGTGCCGGCGGAGGCTACCTGCTCCGCATGATAGATGAGCCGCGTGAGCATCGGCCCCGATGACTCGCGATCGTACTGCGAAGTCGGCAGGCGCAGGTAATGGGCGAACAGGTCGCCACGAATCGCCTTGATGATCTGGCGGCTGACCCAGCCGGGAAAATAGCTGCCGAGGTAATCACCCACGCCGCGCACGATGAAGATGGCGATGATGCCCAGCGGCAGCAGCGCAAGCACATGCGCGTTGAGTGGGCTGATAGCCGCCGTGCGCGAGGTTGCCGCACCCAGTGGCTGAACGGTGTTGTGTATGA
>DATBPG010000149.1:0-3449 GCA_036561485.1 Steroidobacteraceae bacterium
CGAGACAGCAGCAGGCAGCTGTGGCTCTCCACTCATCGCTCCTGGCTGCTCACCGCGGGGCTGGCCGGTGTCGCGCTGGGCGGCTGGCTCTCGCGCCGCACGGCTCCGGGCCAGCGCTCGCACAGCCCTGCCCACCACTGAGGCAACGGGTCAGCATGAGCGCTGCTGCGAACAAACCGGCTGCCATCGGCAAGACGCGCTGGGCGATTGCGGAAGGGTACATCCCGCGCGAGAGCGGCAGTCAGAGCCGCGAGCTCATCAGCCATGAGGCCATTTGCGTGCTCAACGCGGGCGATGCCGTCGCACACCTGACGCTGCATATCTACTTTACCGACCGCGAACCCGCCGGTCCCTATCACTTCGACGTGCCTGCGCGCCGGACGCTGCACCTGCGCCTGAACGATCTGAAGGCGCCGGAGCCTGTGCCCCTGGCCACCGAGTACTCCATGCTGCTCGAGTCCGATCGGCCGGTCGTGGCCCAGCACACGCGGCTGGACTCGCGGCAAGAGTCGCTGGCGCTGCTGAGCACCATTGCCTACGGGAGCTGAACCACCCTGAGCTCTCCCGACGCTGCGCCCCATCCCTCCAAGCCGCCAGCCGGTGCAGCCTCGGGCGGTGCAGCCGCGCTCACCCCGAGCCAGCATCAGTCACGCGAGCAGAGCCTGACGCAGCCGCACGCGGCGCGACTTCGCCTCGGCATCAACGCGATCGTCCTGAAATTCGACGACACCTTTCTGGTCAGCGACATCGCCGGTGACTTCGACGGCGGGCAAGGTCGCGGCGTCGGCCTGTTCTATCGGGACACCCGTTTCCTGAACCGTTATGCGCTCTCATTGCAGGACGAGCCGCTCTGGGCACTCTCCAGCGAGCACGGCGGGGGCGATTGGGTCAGCCATTCGCTCGAGAATCAGTCGCTCGAGAAGGGCTCGGACGGCGAGCCGCACAGCATCAGCGTGCGTCGCTATCGCACTGCCGGGGACGCAGAGGTGCGCGAGCTACTGGTCGTGACCAACTACGCGATGAGCGCCACGACCGTGTGCCTGCGGCTGCGATTCGAAGCCGATTTCTCCGATGTCTTCCAGGTACGCAGTCTGACCGCCGCGCAGCCCGAACAGAAGCGCGGCTCGCGCGCCGGCCAGGACGAGATCTGTCTGTGGGCCATTGGCGAGGACGAGCGCCACCGCAGCACGCTGCTGCACTTCGATCCCGTCCCGACCCAGCTGACCGCGGACTGCGCGGCCTTCGATCTGCAGGTCGGGGCCGGCCAGACCGTCGAGATCGATGTGACTATCCGGCTGCACGAGAGCCAGCCTGGCGGGGATGGCGAGGCCCGCCCACCCGACAGCACACGTCGCGCGGCCCTCGATCCGCGGCGACTGAAGGAAGGCGCCCATCCACAGGGGCGCGAGCTCCTCGATGACGCCACACAGCTGCAGAGCGATCCGCGACTCGAAAAACTCATCCGGCGCAGCCTCCTGGATGTGTCGATGCTGCGTTGTCGGGCGCGCAGCGATCTGCAGTACATCGCCGCAGGGGTCCCCTGGTACGTCACCCTGTTCGGACGCGACTCGGCAATCTGCGCATTGGAGCTGTGCGCCTGGCGCGCGGACATTGCGGGGGACACGGTCCGGCTCCTAGCACGCCGCCAGGCGCACGTCATCGATCGCTACCGCGACGCGCAGCCGGGCAAGATCCTGCATGAACTGCGCCGAGGTCAGCTCGCACGACTGAAGCTCATTCCGCAGAGCCCCGCGTACTACGGTTCGGTGGATGTGACGCCGCTGTTCATCATCCTGATCGAGGCCTGGCTTGCGTGGTCGGGCGATGTTGCAGGCGTACGCGAGCTGCTGCCCAATTTGCACGAGGCGCTCGGCTGGATCGAGCGCTATGGCGATGGCGATGGCGACGGCTATCTTGATTACGGCGGTGACCAGGGCGACGGCAGCTACCAGGGAGGGCTCGTCAACCAGGGCTGGAAGGATTCGGGCGACGCCATCGTCAATGCGGACGGCTCACTCGCCGAGCCGCCCATCGCACTGTGTGAGGTGCAGGGTTATCTGTACCGGGCCTGGCGAAGTGCGGCGCGGACGCTGCGGCAGCTGGGTGAGGAGCGCACCGCCGCCGACCTGGAGCACAAGGCCGCCGGACTGCGCGAGCGTTTCGAGCGCGACTACTGGTCCGAGGAGCGCGGCTGCTATGTGCTGGCACGTCAGCGCGGTGGACGCGCGGCCGAGGTCATCACCTCCAACGCCGGACAGGTGCTCTGGAGCGGAATCGCTTCGGCTGAGCATGCAGTCGCCGTCGGCCGGCGCATGATGGCGCCGGACATGTTCACCGGTTGGGGCGTGCGCACGCTCTCTTCCAAAGAACGCCGCTTCAACCCGCTGAGCTACCATTTGGGCAGCGTCTGGCCTCATGACAACGCCATGCTGTGCGCCGGTTTGCGCCGTTACGGCCAGAATGAGTCGGCGCTGCGCATCTTCGATGCGCTGTGTGCGGCCGCAAGCGGCTTTCGCAACCAGCGCATGCCCGAGTTGTACTGCGGCTTCACACGCAGCGCCGAGGAAACGCATCCGGTGCCTTATCCCGTGGCCTGCAGCCCGCAGGCCTGGGCGGCTGGTGCGATTCCGTATGCCCTGATGAGTCTGCTCGGTCTGGCGCCCGATGCCCCCGCCGCGCAGCTGCGCATCTGCGATCCGTGTCTTCCCGAGTGGCTCGGACGTCTGCAACTGTGCGGCCTGCGGGTCGGCGGGGCCAGCGTGGACCTGCTCTTCGAGCGCGACGCACACGCGCAGGTGCAGTTCGAAGCCACTGTGCGCAGCGGTACCCTGCGCATCGAGCGCATCACACGTTGAAGCGAAAGTGCATGACGTCACCCTCGCGCACGAGGTATTCCTTGCCCTCCAGTCGCAGACGGCCCGCTTCGCGTGCGCCCGCCTCGCCCCTGTACTGGATGTAGTCCTGGTAGGCGATCACTTCAGCGCGGATGAAGCCGCGCTCGAAATCGGTGTGGATGACGCCGGCGGCCTGCGGCGCACTGCTGCCGGCGCGCACCGTCCAGGCACGCACCTCCTTTGGCCCCGCGGTGAAGTAGGTCAACAGTCCGAGCAGCTCATAGGCGCCGCGGATGACGCGGTTCAAGCCGGGTTCGCTGATGCCGAGCGCCTCCAGATACTCCGTTCGCTCGCTATCATCCAGCTGCGCAATCTGCGCCTCGATCGCTGCGCACACGGTGACCACCACCGCTCCCTCTTCCGACGCACGCGCGCGCAGCGCCCGCTCGTGCGCATTGATCGCGGCCAGCCCCGCCTCATCGACGTTGGCCACGTACATGACCGGCTTGGCCGTCAGCAGATGCAGCTCGCGGATCTCACGGCGCTGCGCCTCAGTGAGTGACAGGGCACGCACCGGTCGGCCCTGATTGAGCGCCTCGCGCAACCGCTCGAACA
>DATBPG010000150.1:0-2218 GCA_036561485.1 Steroidobacteraceae bacterium
GTGCGCCAGATTGAGCGCCGCCATCACCGCGATGCGGTCAAGGCCGACGATCTTGCCGCTGTCGCGGATGTCCTTCATGCGGGTATTGAGCAGCTCCGCGCTGTCGAGCAGCGCGGCGCGTTCTTCGGCCGCACAGGCAACGAAATACTCCTTCTCCAGGATGCGTACGCTCAGCGGCCGCGCCGGTTCGCGCTCGCTCATGCGCCGTGTTCCATCGCTTTGAGGCGACCGATCATCGCCTCGACGCGTGTGCGCACCTGCTCGTTGCGGTGAAGTAAGGAGGTCTTCTCGGACGTGAGAGTCTCCTGTCGCTGCCGCAGCGCACGATTTTCTTCCTTGAGTCGCTGGATCACTTCGACCAGTTCCTCGATGCGTTTGTCGAGGCGTTTGAGCTCGGTGTCGATCGAGCCTGATCGTGTCGCTTCTGCCATCGCAAAACTATAGTTCCGGGCGCACAGGCAGGTCAATCGATGTCGGTGGAATCGACGTCGGCGACAAGGTTGCGGGCACGGCACGGGCTGCAATACCATCGGCCGGTGCCTACGCCACACGACTACGCTGAGATCCAGCGTTCACTTATGCAGTCGCATGCTCTGGCCGATCCGGCCGAGGCGCATGGCACACTGGCCGGTGCGCTCTGCGCCCTCGGGCCATACCGGTTCGAGGACTGGCTGGCCGAGATTCTGCCCGATGGCGCCCCCGCCGGACCGGCGGAGCCGGCGCTGGCAACTCTCTACACGCGCACGGTCGCCTCGCTGAGTGGCCGCGACATGAACTTCGATCTGCTGATTCCGGACGATGACTGTCCGATCGAGGAGCGCACGCATGCGCTGACGGCTTGGTGCACCGGCTTCCTCTACGGCCTGGGCAGCAATGGTGCCGCCGATCCCCAGCGCCTGCCCGGGGACCTGGGCGAGATCGTGCGCGATCTGAGCGAGATCACGCGTGCCGGAGTCGACGCCAGCGATAGCCTCGAGGCGAACGAATCGGCCCTGGCGGAATTGGTCGAATTCGTACGGGTGGGGGTGCAGCTGGTGTTCGACGAACTCGAGCCGCTGCGCGACGGTGAGGCGCGGCCTGCGCCGATACTGCATTAGCCCGGCGCAGCCAGCGCTGCATTAGACTAGCTGCCCCGTAGTCATTTCGAGGGCAGTCATGACCGATCCAGCCCGGGTAGAATTCGCGCGCCGCCGAGTCCAGCTCATGCGCCTGATGGGAGCCGGCTCGATTGCGATCCTGCCGGCGGCCCCGGTGCGCCAACGCAATAGCGACGTCGAGTACAACTTTCGCCAGGACAGCGATTTCTATTACCTGAGCGGCTTTCCCGAGCCCGAGGCGGTCGTGGTGCTGATCCCCGGCCGCGAGGCCGGTCAATACATACTGTTCACTCGCGAGCGCAATCCCGAGCGCGAGACCTGGGAAGGCCGGCGTGCGGGGCCGGCCGGTGCCACCACCCAGTACGGCGCCGACGATGCCTTCCCGATCGGCGACATCGACGAGATTCTGCCCGGCCTGCTTGAGGGGCGCGAGCGCGTGTTCTACACAATGGGCCTGAGTCCCGAGTTCGACCAGCGCGTGGTTGGCTGGGTGCGCGCTCTGCGTGCGCAGGTGCGCAGCGGCATGCATGCGCCGCAGGAGTTCGTTACGCTGGATCATCAGCTGCACGATATGCGCCTGTACAAGAGCCGCGCCGAACTCGCGCTGATGCGCCGCGCCGGACAGATCGGCGCCGACGCCCACGTGCGCGCGATGCGCTTCTGCCGGCCGGGGCGCATGGAGTTCGAGGTGATGGCCGAGCTGCTGCACGAGTTCCACCGTCACGGCGCCGACATCTCCTACCACCCGATCGTCGGCGGCGGCGCCAATTCGTGTGTGCTGCATTATCACGAGAACCGCTCACGCTTGAACGACGGCGAGCTGCTGCTGGTCGACGCCGGCTGCGAGTACGGGTACTACGCCTCCGACATCACGCGCACCTATCCCGTGGGCGGCCGTTTCAGCGCCGAGCAGCGCGCGGTCTACGAGGTGGTACTGGAAGCGCAGCGGGCCGCGATCGCGCAGGTCAAACCCGGCAATCACTGGAACGAGCCGCACGACGCGGCGGTGCGCGCCATCACGCAGGGGCTCAAGCGCATCGGCCTGCTGAAGGGACCGCTGGCCGGCCTGATCCGCGACGGCGCCTACCGCAAGTTCTTCATGCACCGGACCGGCCACTGGC
>DATBPG010000151.1:0-13154 GCA_036561485.1 Steroidobacteraceae bacterium
CCACGCTCGCGCAGTCCAGCGGCACGCTCGGCGGGGGCAGGCTCGCAACCTCGCGTCGCATGCGCGGCGGATGACCGAGCAGCGCCTGCACCGGCATGCACACCGGATCATCTTCAAAGCGCGCATCGTGCACGAGCAGCACGCCATCGTCGGTGAGCTCTCCGATCACCGCCATCGGGCAGCGCTCGCGTGCGGCGATCGCCGCAAGCTGCGCGAGCGCGCCGGCACGCACTACCAGCACGTAGCGCTCCTGCGCCTCGTTGCACCAGAGTTCCAGCGGCGACATGCCCGCCTCAGCGCTCGGGATGGCACGCAGCTGCAAGCGTGCACCCCGCTCGCTGTGCGCCACCGCCTCGGGCACGGCATTGGACAATCCGCCCGCGCCCACGTCGTGGATGAGCTCGATCGGATTGTCCGCGCCAAGCGCCCAGCAGCGATCGATCACTTCCTGGGCGCGTCTCTGCATCTCCGGGTTGCCACGTTGCACGGACGCAAAGTCGAGGCCCTCTTCCGAACTGCCGCTACCGAGCGATGAGGCTGCCCCGCCGCCCAGCCCGATCAGCATCGCCGGACCACCGAGCAGCACCAGCCGCGCGCCCACGGGCACTTCCGGCTTGTGCACGTGCGCGCGGCGCACGGTGCCGAGTCCGCCTGCGAGCATGATGGGCTTGTGATAGCCGCGCGCGCGACCGGCGCGCTCCCAGGGCAGCACCGTCTCGAGGGTGCGGAAGTAGCCGCAGATATTGGGACGGCCGAACTCGTTATTGAAGGCGGCCGCGCCGATCGGCCCCTCGAGCATGATCTGCAGTGCCGAGGCAATGCGCGCCGAGCGCCCGATGCTGCGCTCCCAGGGCTGCTCGAAGCCCGGGATCTGCAGGTGTGACACCGAAAAGCCCACCAGTCCTGCCTTCGGTTTGGCACCGCGACCCACCGCGCCCTCATCGCGGATCTCTCCACCCGCGCCGGTGGCAGCGCCCGGGAACGGCGAGATCGCCGTGGGATGGTTGTGAGTCTCGACCTTGAGCACGATGTCGGCGCTCTCGTCACTGCCACGATAGATGCCGGTCAGCGGATCGGCAAACCAGCGGCGCGCCCGAGCGCCCTCGATGACCGCGCCATTGTCGCGGTAGGCCGACAGCAGCTGCCCGGGGCTCACCTGCGAGGTGTTGCGGATCATCGCGAACAGCGAACGCGGCTGCACCACCCCGTCGATCACGAACTGCGCGTTGAAGATCTTGTGGCGGCAGTGCTCGGAATTGGCCTGGGCGAACATCATGAGCTCGACGTCGCTCGGGTCACGCCCCAGTGCGCGGAAGGTCTCGAGCAGGTAGTCGATCTCCTCGCCGGAGAGCGCGAGCCCCAGCTGCACGTTCGCCTCGCTGAGCGCCGCGCGCCCGCCGGCAAGAGGGACGCGCCGCAGCGCCCGTGGCGGCTGCACCTCGAAGAGTTGCGCGGCATCGGCGGGGTCGTTCAGCACGCTGTCGGTCATGCGATCGTGCAGCAGCGCGCCAAGCTCGCGCCAGCGCTCGTGAGCGCTGGCCTCATGCAAGCCGATCACATAGGCAACGCCGCGCTCCACACGCCGCACGGCGTCGAGCCCGCAGACGCGCAGAATGTCCGTGGCCTTGCTCGACCAGGGCGAGATCGTGCCCGGCCGCGGCACGACGAGCAGGGTGAGTGGCCGCTGGCCCGTTGCGCTCGAGATGCAGACGCGTTCCCCGCCGTCATCGAGCAACAGCGCAAGTCGCGCCTGTGCCGCCGCATCGAGCGGCGAGTCGCAGTCCACGAAGTGCTGATACACCGCCTGCAGTGAGTCCACGGCGGGTTCGAGCGCGCGCAGGCGCTCGAGCAGGCGGGCGAGACGGAAGTCCGACAGCGCCCGCGAGCCCGGCAGGCTGAACATCAGGACTTCTTCGACCCCGGGTCGGTGCCTGCCGGGGGCAGCAGCGGCACGGGAAAGGGCATGACATTGCCTCCCTCCAGTGCGCTGATCTTGCTGACGCCGTGCTGGCGCACCTCATCGATGCGGAGGATGGCCTGCAGGGGCAGATAGGTGCGCTTGACCCCCGCAAATTCGCTCTTCACCCGCTCCTCGTTCGGATCGACGAGCACCGAGGAGCGCTCACCGAACACCAGCTCTTCAATCTCCACGAATCCAAACAGCGAACCATGACTGACTTTGCGGGCATACACCTCGTAAACCTTGCTCTGGTTCACAAAGATAATCTTGAAGATATGGTTCGATGCCATCGTTTCAGTATCGGCGAGACAACCCGGGCACGTTTATCGCTGCACGCCCATTATATGTCATGGACCGGCCAGGCGCCCCGGCGAGCCTTCCGGCCATCGGATCGCAGACGTGGCACTCAGGTTGACCGTGGTCAGCGAGCAGCGCTCCCCCCTTGGACGCAACGCCAGCATCGTACTGGGCGTCGGTGGGGGCAGCATTGGCCGTGCCCATGACAATGACTGGGTACTGCCCGATGCGCAATGCTACGTCTCGGCGCACCATGCACGCGTGCAGTACCGCAACGGCAGCTACTACCTGCTCGATACCAGCACCAACGGCACTTATGTAAACGGCAGCAGCGCGCCCATCAGTCCGCGCAATATCTATCCGCTGCGTGACGGTGACAGTCTGCGGCTGGGCGAATACGAGATCGCCGTACGCATCGACGTCGAGAGCCCCGACAGTCCCGAAGCCAGCTCGATCTTTCCGATCGGCAGCGTCGGTGCTGCCGCCGCCGGCAGCGCCGATTGGGACATTGGCGTCGAGCTGGACGTGCAGGGCCTGCTGCAGACCGGCGCGAATCTCGAGGAGCGTCTGCGAGCCAATGCCGTGGACGCCGGCGGACAGACCATCGCGCCCGGCAACCCCGCCTTGCAGTCGCTCGCGCGCGCGACCGTCGTCGGCGCGCAGCAGCGCGCACGCCGCGCCGAGCTCACGGGCAGCCAGCGCGCGCTCAGCAACTCCGGCCCCGAGCCGATCGCCCCTGCCGAGGCCTTCTTTCGCGGTGCCGGCGTCGATCCGCGGCGCGTGCCGCTCGAAGTCCAGACGCAGGTGCTGAAACTGGCCGGGCTGCTGCTGCGCGAGGCGCTCACCGGGATGAAGGGCCTGACCCTGGCGCAGCGGGAACTGCGCGATCAGGCGCGCCTGCCGGTGGGTCGGGAGGACACGCAGCACATCGGCCTCACGGGACTGCCGGTAGAGGAGCTATTGCTGCGGCTGCTGCTCGGGCACCAGCGCCGCGAGCTCGATGCAGTGCAGTGGATGCGTGAGCTTGCAGCCAACGCGCGCGCTTATGATCTTGCGCTCATGCGCGCCCTGCCAGGAGCGCTCGCCGATTTCATTGCGCGGCTGGATCCGCGCGTGCTGTCTCACCAGCCGGCCGCCAGCGAAGCCGAGCTCGGCCAGCCCGCCACGGGCGTGACGGCACGTTTTCGCAGCATCACCGACAGCGGCGCGGGTGCGATGCCGCAGCTGTTCTGCGAGGCTCTGGCACGGGCCTTCGGCGTGGAGTTCGCCCGCGGCGCGCACGATCAGGGCAGGGCCTGAGCGGCGATTAAACGGGCGTGCCGCCCGCAGTCCCTGCATCCACGGCAGACACTGTGCCAGCGGCGGGCGCGGCGTCGACGGCGGGCTCGGCGTCGACGGCGGGCTTCATGACCCCTGTGCGCAGCATGATCATGGTCTGCTCGGCCGGCACGGCGTGGCTGAAGTAGAAGCCCTGGCCCTGGGCGTGTGCGCTTGCATCCACCAGCAGCCGGCACTGCGATTCGGTTTCCACCCCCTCGGCCACCACCTCGATGCCGAGCTCGCGTGCGAGGCTCAGTATGGCCCGGATCATGGCGCCGCCGCCTGGCTCCGCATCCGCCGCCGCGACCATGCCGCGCGCGATCTTCAGCCGGCTGACGCGGTAGGTGCGCAGATAATCGAGCGAGGAGTAATGGGCGCCGAAGTCATCGATGGCGATACCCACCCCGAGCTGACGCAGCTCCTCGAGTACCCCACTCTGCGCAAGCGTCGAGCGCGCGAGCACCAGCTCGGTGACATCCAGCTCGATGTCGGCGGGTTTCAGGGCCCAGCGATACAGTGCGTCCACCACGTCGCGCACGAACTCGCGGCCCATGCGGATCTGCGCCAGTGCGACGTTGATCGCCACGACTGGCACCGGGATGCGCTGCGCGCGCCACAGCGACATCTGCCGGCAGGCCTCACCCAGCACCCAGCGGCCGAGCTGCTGCATGATCCCGTACTTCTCGGCAATCGGCAGGAAATCCTCGGGCAGCAGCACCCCGCGTGTGGGGTGGTTCCAGCGCAGCAGCGCCTCCATGCCCATGATGCGCCCCGAGGCGAGTTCCACCTGGGGCTGGTAGCGGATCTCGAGCTCCGCGCGCTCGATCGCCCCGCGCAGACCGTCGGCGAGTTCCAGCTGCGAGCGCGTCTCGTGATCGATCTGGTCGGAGTGAAAGCGATAGCGGCCGCGGCCGGCGTGCTTGGCGCGATACAGTGCCTGATCGGCATGCGCCAGCAGCTCCTCGGGGTTGCGCGCCTCGGGCGAGTACAGCGCGATGCCGATGCTCACACCCACGTGCAGCTGACTGTCGGCGATCTCATAGGGGGCTGAGACGATATCGATGATCTTCTCGGCGAGAGTTCCAGCCGACGAAGAGTCGATGATCTCACTCTGCACGATGGCGAATTCATCGCCGCCCAGGCGTGCCACGACGTCGATCTCGCGCGTCGCCTGGCGCAGCCGCGCACCCACCTGCTGGAGCAGCACATCGCCGGTATGGTGGCCGAGCGTGTCGTTGATCTCCTTGAAGCGGTCCAGATCCAGGTACAGGACCGCGAATGCATGCGCACCGCGCTGGGAGGCGGCGAATGCCTGGCGCAGCCTGTCATTGAAAGTGATGCGGTTGGCAAGGCCGGTGAGCCCGTCGCTGCGTGCCAGCTGCGCGATCTGTTCCTGCGCGGCGTGGCGTTCGGTCACATCGCTGAAAATGCCCTCGATCTCCAGCAGCTTGCCGTCGGGCGCATGCACCGGGCGCAGTCGGTTTTCGACCCAGCGCTGTGTGCCGTCGCGCGCCAGCAGGCGAAATTCGATGACCTCGGGCGCCTGCTGCCCTGCGAGCAGCGCCGCCATCGCCTCCTGCACGCGCACACGGTCATCGGCGTGGATGTAGCTCAGATAGCGTGTCGGAGTCGCCAGCAGGTCAGCGGCCTCGTGGCCGAGCAGGCTGATGTTCCGCGACACGTAGATCATCGGCAGGTCCATCTCGCCGCGCAGCCGGTAGAGAATCGTCGGGCTGTGCTGGATGATGGTGTCCGCCGTGGCCAGGGCCTGCACCTGTCGCTCGCGCGCGATCGCGGTGCCGATGAGCTCGGCGAGCGTTTTGAGCACGTCGACTTCGGCGCTGCCCCAGAGCCGCTCGCGCCGGCCGCTGCTGAGGCTGATATGGCCCCAGTACCTGCCATCCACCATCACCGGGACCAGCAGCAGCGCGCAGCTCTCGAATCGCCTCAGCAACTCGCACACCGCGCCACTGGCCGCGGACAGGCGCGCCTGAACCGCAACGCCGCTCGAGAGTGGTTCGAGCCACGTGGCCACTTCAGGCTGGTACGGATGCGCCAGCAGCTGCACCAGCTCCGGCAGCATCAGCGCTGCACCGCTCGCACGCCAGGCGCAGCGCAGCTGACGGCGACGCGGGCCGCCCTCCCCGCTCTCGAGCTCCTCGATGACCATCACGCGATCCACGCCGATGGCCTCGGCGGCGGTACCCAGCGCCCGGGCGATCGCCGGCTGCAGGTCTGCAGCACCCATGATCAGCGCGGCACTTTGATTGATCGCACGCAGCAGCGCCTCGCGCTCGCGCACCTGCGCGAGGAAGCGCTCGCGGGTGAGCGCGGCGCCGATGACTTCCGCCAGCACCGAGAGCATGCGCAGCTCCTCGCTGTGCCAGCCGCCCACGCCATCGCCATCCTCGAACAGAATCTGCCCCCAGTGCCGTCCATCGAGCATGATGGGCACGGCGAGCAGCGCGGTGGCGCGGCTCTCGGCCAGCACCGCGCGCACCGGTTCACTCGCCTCGGTATGCGTTGCCAGCACGCGGCCGCCGGATGCGAGGGGTAGCAGCCACTCGGGCAGCTGCTCAGAGAGCGCCAGCGTCTGCTGCCAGCGCGGTGCAAGGCCGGCCGCCCCATACATCGGCACATCGCTCAACAGCGGAAGGTGCCAGTGAAACAACACGCCCTGCTCGAGCGGTCCGTGGGCACCGGTCTGCGTGATGCTGAGGCGCTGCAGCGGCACGACGCGGGCGATGTGCTCGAGCACTTCGGGCAGCGCGCTGGTCACGGAGGTGGCATTGAGCATGCCGCTCACGCCGTGGGCGAGCGCCTCGATGAGGCCGGTCGCATGACCGACGGGCCGGGTTCGCACCGATTGCTCGGCGGCAAGCAGACTCGCCTCCGCCAGCAGGCGCGTGCCCTCGGATTGCATGTGCTCCTCTCCCCTCGCTGCCGGCGGTATTACATCGTAGTTCGATGAATCACGCCATTTCACGCTGTCGCCGACTGGCGCCGCTGCGGTTGTTGCAGGCGCCCTGTGGCACACTCGGCACGGTGTAGTGGGATGCGGATGCCGGCGCGCAGGGCGCCCCGCTGTCAGCGAGCGCTGACGCATCTGCGCTTATCGACAGAGCGAGGTAACCGGAGTTGATCCCACCATGGAAATAAGTGGCGGAGAGGGTGGGATTCGAACCCACGTGCCGGGATTAACCGACCATCCGATTTCGAGTCGGCGCCGTTATGACCGCTTCGGTACCTCTCCGAGGGAACGCTGCTATTCTACCTCACGATGACTGCAACGCTCACGCCCGCACCACGAGCCACACAACGATCAGTGCCCGCGAGCGCCCCGATGCGCCTGCGCCGCCTCGCCACTGCGGGCAGCGCGCTGCTGGGCAGCGTGTGGCTCTGCGGCTGCAGTGCCCCCGCCCCGCACAGCGCTCTGGCGCAGATCAGGGCGCGTGGCACGCTGCACGTGGTCACCCTCAGCGCGCCCACCAGCTACTACCGGGGCACGCATGGGCCGCAGGGCTTCGAGTACCGGCTGGTGAGCGCCTTTGCGCAGCAGCTGGGCGTGAAGCTGCAGATCGATGCGGTGCTCGATGCCGCGGCGATGCGCGCCGCCCTGATGCAGGGCCGGGCGGATCTCGCCGCCGCGCAGATCAGCGCCGATGAGCGCTGGCGCGGAGCCGGTCGGGCCACTGTGGCCTATGACGAGGCGACGCAGCTCGTGGTACGCGCACGCGATGAAGCGCGCGTGCAGGCAATCGCTGATCTGTGCGGAGCGCGTATCGTGGTCAGAAGCGACAGCCCGCAGGCGCACTGGCTGCGTGCGGTGCGCGATAGCCGTGTGCCGAAGCTCGCCTGGCGCGAGCTGTCCCGGGCCGAACCCGACCCGCTCGAGCTGCTCGAGAGCGGCCAGGCCGACTATGCGCTGATCGATGCACGCGAGTTCGATTTTGCGCGCCACCTCTACCCCGACGTGACCGTGGCCTTCGCGCTGCCGCTTTCGCGGCCGCTGCAGTGGGTGGTGCGCCCCGGCGCGGCCGATCTGGCTGCGGCGGCGGATGGCTTTCTCTCCAATGCGCGCGCCAGCGGCCTCGTGGCCTCGATCCAGCAGCGCTCGGGCAGCCAGTCGCTGCAGTTCGACTACCTGGGGGCGCTGCACTTTCGCCACGACATCGAGCAGCGGCTGCCTGAGCTGCAGGCGCTGTTCCAGCAGGCCGCACAGCTGAGCGGGCTGGACTGGCGGCTCATCGCGGCGGTGGGCTACCAGGAGTCCAAGTGGCAGATGCAGGCGGTCTCGAACGATGGGGCGCGCGGCATCATGATGCTCACCAGCGAGGCCGCAACGCGCATCGGCGTCGCTGATCGAGACAATCTGCGCGACAACATCCTCGGTGGCGCACGCTATCTGGCGCAGGTGCTGCGTACCATCCCGCGCCACGTGCCCGAGCCCGATCGCACCTGGCTCGCGCTCGCCGCCTACAACGTCGGCTACGGGCACCTGGAGGATGCGCGCGTGCTCACCCAGAAGCTCGGCAAGAATCCAGACTCCTGGCAGGACGTGCGCGAGCAGCTGCCGCTGTTATCCGAGCAGCAGTGGTACGAGCAGGCCCGCCGCGGCTATGCCCGGGGCGCCGAGCCGGCGCGCTTCGTCGAGCAGGTGCGCCAGTACCTGGCGGTGCTGGAGTGGTTCGACACCAGCCCGCTGGCACTGCATGCGCCGGCGCGGGTGCTGCGCGCGGCGCTGGTGGGCGACTCAGCGCACTACGATTGATCCGCGCGTCGCGCTTCGAAAAAGACGCGCAGCAGCTCGCCGCAGCGATCCGCGAGCACCCCTCCGAAGACATCCACCCGGTGGTTGAACCAGTCGAGCCGGAAGGCGTCCACACGGCTGCCAGCCGCGCCTGCCTGCGGGTCGAAGGCGCCGAAGACGACGCGGCGAACGCGTGCGTGCACCAGCGCGCCTGCGCACATCAGGCAGGGCTCGAGTGTCACGTAGAGCGTGGTGTTGGTGAGCCGATAGGCATCGAGCGCACGACCAGCGGCGCGCAGCGCCTCGATCTCTGCATGGGCGGTGGGATCACGCGAAGAGATCGGGCGGTTGTGGGCGCGCGCCAGCACGATCTCTCCACTGACCAGCACCGCCCCGACGGGCACTTCTCCGGCTGCCCGCGCGCGCTCGGCCTGCTCGAGCGCGAGTTGCATGTAGTCGGCATCCGCCGGCGCAGTCATGACACGCCGGCTCAGCGCAATGCGCGCGTCAGGAACGGCAGCGAGACCTCCATGCGATAGTCGATGTCGGAGTGATCGTCATCGAATTCCTGGTAGGTGTGCGCGATACCGGCCGCACTGAGGCGCTTTGACAGGATGCGTGAGCCATACTGGATGTGGTACTGATCGCGCCAGCCGCAGTCGATATAGATGCCGCGCAGGCTGCGCAGCGCCGCGCGATGGCGCGCCACGAGATTGATGGGATCCTGCCGCGTCCACGCGCGCCAGCGCTCGGGCAATCGCTCGCCGGTCTCGAGGTTCACGGGCAGACGAAAACCATTGGGCGCGCGCGGGTCGGCATCGTAGGTGGCAGCCATGCACAGGTTCATGATGGCGTGCACCTCGGCGCCGGAGAGCTTGGGTTTGTTCCAGACCGCCTCGAGGAAACGCCGCACGCGTCCATCGTCCGCACCCCGATCGGCACCGCGCTGCATGCGCCGCACATCGTAGCGGCCAGGCCGCTGCGCGCGTGCACGGTACTTGGCCAGCTCGTTGAGGGTGTTGGGCCAGTCGCACCAGTAGACGAAGTCGAAATAAGCATCGCCCGAATGATCGGCAATTGCGCCCCAGGTGCGCGCATAGCGCATGCCATGCACGATCGCACCATAGCCGCCGGAGGACTTGCCGAAGCAGCCGCGATGCTCGCGGCTGGCGAGCGTGCGGAATTCACGATCCACGAATGGCAGGATCTCGCCGATCAGGTAATCGGCGTAGCGTCCGATCGCCGTGGAATTGACGTACTGATTGCCTCCGAGCGCGGTGAAGCAGTCTGGAAAGACCAGAATCGCCGGGGCCATGCGCCGCTCATGTACCAGCCGCGCGACGCGCTCGGGCACATTTTCGCTGAAGCTCTTCCAGGCCACATGCGCCATGCCCGAACCGGTGAATCCGACCATGTCCATGAGCACCGGGAAGCGCCGCCCGCGTCCGCGCGTTGCGCCCTGGTCATACTCGGCCGGCAGCCACACGGCAAGCTTGCGCACGAAGGGGTCCCGAAGTGGATTGTCACGCAGCACCTGCGAGACGTGCTCGAGCACGACGAGCCTCCCCTCCGCCCAGCGCGCACGCTTCAATGCCATGAGGGGCTCACGGCGACTCGGGCAGGCCGGCTACGGCGCTGGGCTTCGCACCCTCACCTGCGCTGCCATGGGTGGCATCCAGCCGGCGCAGCAGCGGCAGCATCAGCACGGCCATGACGACCCCGCCCACTGCCACCCAGCCCAGTATCGTGAACAGTCGGACGTACAGAGGCAGCGTGGCATATGGGCTCGTCTCACCGACGGGAACGCTGGCATAGTTGGCCACGAAGCTGCCGATGTACTGCGCGATCCCGCTGGCCAGAAACCAGGCACCGATGATGAGGCCGCGACGCGCCGGGGCAATGTATCGCGCCACCATCGCAACCCCGAGCGCCGAGATCAGCAGCTCCCCCACCGATTGCAGCAGATAGCCCCACACCATCCACCAGGCCGAGATACGTCCGGCGCTCGCAAAACGTCCGCTGACTGCAAACACGAAGAAGCCGAGCGCCAGCAGCACGAAGCCCCAGGCAAACTTGCCGGCCACGGAGGGGTCACGGCCACGTCGTCCGAGCCAGCCATACAGCACAGCCAGCAGCGGCGAGGCCACCGTGATCCAGAAGGGATTGAGCACCTGGAACTGCTCCGGTGGCACGTGGTAACCCAGGAAATCGAGCCGCACATTGTGCAACGCGAACAGCGTCAGCGACGTCGCCATCTGCTGGTAAAACACGAAAAACAGCATCCCCTGGATCGTCAGAAGCAACGTGGCGATCAGTCCGCTGCGCTCGGCGCGGGCGGCGCGCCCGATCAGAACGCCGAACAACCCCAGCGTGGCCACGCCCGAAGCCCAGACGACCGTGCGCGCGACCGCGACGTTCTGAATGACGATGGCTATCAGCACGGCCGCCACGAGCGCGGCGGCGATCACGGCCAGCAGCCGACCGAAACGCAGCGCCCGAAAATCCGGTTCTGAGCCCAGGTGGCGCAGCAGCCGGCGCTGCAGGATGAACTGCAGGACACCGAGCACCAGCCCGAGCGCGCAGGCGAAGAATGCCCAGTGCCAACCGTAGTGCACGCGGATCCAGGGCGTCAGGGACTGGGACAGCACCGCGCCGACGTTGACGGACATGTAATAGAGGGTGAATGCGCCGTCCAGCCGCGAGTGGTCGCCCTCATACAGCCGCGACACCAGAAATTGCGGATTGGGCTTGAACAGCCCCGCGCTGATGGCCACCACCGCCAGGGAGAAGAACAGCAGCGGTCCGGCCAAGCCGTTGGAGACCACGTGGCTCCAGGGCACGGACAGCAAGGCGTAGCCCACGGCCAGGCCGATCGCTCCCAGCAAGGTGGTGCGCCGCGCACCCAGCACCCGGTCGCCGATCCAGCCGCCCAGCAGCGGCGTGGCATAGACCATGGCCGAAAAAGCTCCCATGGTCAGATTCGCACGCGCTTCCGGGAAGCCGAGGAATTCGACCATGAACACCACCAGCAGCACCTGCATGCCGTAGTAGCCGAAGCGCTCCCACATCTCGATCAGAAACAGCGTGGAGAACACGCGCGAGCGCGACGGAGCAGCCGGAATGTTCATAGCCGGCCGGACGATAGCGGCTCAGCGGGCCGGACCGCAAATTCCGATACAGGATCTCGCGGGGCCGGCTGCTCGGCCGGCTGCTGTCGGCGGGTCGGCCTGTGCCGACAGCATTTGGGTTCACGGTGAAGGAACCAGCACCCTCGCCGGGAGGTCCGCACATCATGCGGCGACGAAGGCCATGAACGAGGCAGCCACGCTCGGGCAGGCTGAGGACAGCCGACCCGCGGACGAGACCGAGACCGGCGCGCAGCCGCCCAACCTGCTGCGCCGTCGCATCCTGACGGCCGCCACCGTGGGCCTGGGTGCGGTCGGCGCCGCTGCCACGGCGGTACCCTTCATCGAAAGCTGGCTGCCGAGCGAGAGTGCGCGCGCCCAGGGCTCCCCGGTTCAGATCGACATCTCCATGCTCAAACCCGGCACCCTGCTGACGACGCAGTGGCGCAAGCGCCCGGTCTGGGTGCTGCATCGCCTGCCCGGGCAGATTGCGAGGTTGCCTTCGCTCGGCGATCGGCTGAAGGACCCACTGTCGCGCCAGCCACAACAGGTCCCGAACCTCCCTCACTGGAATCCCATCCAGCGCTCCATCCGGCCCGAGTACCTGCTGGTCGTCGGGATCTGCACGCACCTGGGATGCATTCCCAAATACCGTCCCGACCCGGCGGACCCGGCGCTCGGCGCGAGTTGGCCGGGCGGTTTTTTCTGCCCCTGCCACGGCTCTCGTTACGACCTCGCCGGTCGCGTCATGGACGGCTCGCCAGCGCCGCTGAACCTTCCGGTGCCTGCGCACTACTACAAGGACGCCACCACCATCGTGGCCGGAACTCTGCGCGACGGCGCAGACGCCAATTGGGCACCCGCCAACTGGTAGTCACGCGATTGCACCCATTGAGTGCGAGTGCGCTCTATGAGTGCAGCGATTTGCACTTATAGAGTGCGCCCAGGTGCGATGCTTGCAGCGCAGGCTTTGCACCAAACAGCTGCGTCTTCGAGGATAATCGCGCCAGCGTCGCCCATCGCCCGGGCAGATCCACAGGAGCGCGCACGTGCATTCGACCCGCACACCTGCCGATGTGTTCTTCATTCTCGTCGGCGCCATTCTCATTCTCGCCATGCATGGCGGCTTCGCTTTCCTCGAGCTCGGTACAGTCCGCGGCAAGAACCAGGTCAACGCCCTGGTCAAGATCCTCTGCGACCTCTCGATGGCAACGCTGGCTTATTACCTCATTGGTTACGGCATCTCCTATGGCGTGCATTTCTTCTCCCCCGCCACAGTGCTCGCACGCGATAACGGCTACGAGCTCACGCGTTTCTTTTTTCTGCTGACGTTCGCGGCAGCAGTGCCAGCCATCGTCTCGGGCGGCATCGCCGAGCGCGTGCGCTTCTACCCACAGCTGCTCGCCACCTTCCTGCTGGTCGCCTTTCTGTATCCGCTGTTCGAGCGGCTCGCCTGGAACGACGGCTGGGGCTTTCAGGACTGGCTGCAGCGACTCTTCGGTGCCCCATTCCATGACTTTGCAGGCTCGGTGGTGGTGCATGCCTTCGGTGGATGGACGGCGCTCGCTGCCGTGCTGCTGCTGGGTGCACGACACGATCGCTACTCGCGCTCGGGCCGACCGGCCATTCATCCGCCCTCCAGCATCCCGTTCCTTGCGCTGGGCGCCTGGATCCTCATGGTTGGCTGGTTCGGCTTCAACGT
>DATBPG010000152.1:0-16161 GCA_036561485.1 Steroidobacteraceae bacterium
ATGAGCAGCACGTAGAAGGCCTGGGCGCGCGCATAGGAGTTAGTGAGCAGCTCGCCAAAGCCCTGCAGCGGATTGCCACCGAGGCCGCGCTCGAGGCTCGAGGGCTGCCCGGCCGCGCCGCGCGCGCGCAGCCGACGCTTCTCGTGCATCAGCAGGTACACCAGGGCGATGACCGCGGCGAATTGCGCGGCCGCCACCCACAGCAGGCCGGACAGTCCGATGCGCCCGACCAGCAGGCGCGTCAGCAGCGGACCTGCGATGGCCCCGAGTTCCCCGCCGGCGGCGATCAGCGGAAAGACGCGCACGGATTGCGCGGCGCTGAACAAGTCCACCATGAGGCTCCAGAACACCGAGAGCATGTAGAGATTGACGACGCTGAACCACACGTAATAGACCGCGGCGAGCAGGCGGTTGCCGGGGGCAGCGCGGTAGAGCAGCGCAAACAGCACCACGTTGGCGAGCCAGAACCAGAACAGCGCCGGCAGCAGGCGCGAGAGGCGCAGGTGCGAGGCGAGCGCCGCGTACAGCGGCGCCGCCAGCAGTGTGCCGATGAAGGTGGCGGTGAACAGCAGCTGCAGCTCACCGACGCCCCAGACCGTCGCGACCGTATCGCGGACCGGGCGCAGAATGTAGTAGCTGCCAAACAGCAGGAAGTTGCAGCAGAACGCGAGCGCCACCGCGCGTCGCTCCTCGATGCCGATGCGCCCGATGAGCTGCAGCAGGGTGCCGACGGGCGCGTGGCGCGCCTGCCCCGAGGCCGGGTCGGTGACTAGCGGATCCGCCAGATGAGCACCATGGCTGTCAGGGTCAGCAGCCCGGTCGGGACCCAGGCGAGAATCAGCGGATCGACGCGATAGACCTGTGCGCCGCTCTCCACCAGGCGCTGCAGAAAGAAGTAGACGACGCCGATGGTCAGCCCGAGCGTCGTGCGGCTGCTGAGTGTCGCCGAGCGCATCGAGCCGAAGCCGAACGGCAGCGCGAACAGCAGCGCGGCGAGAATCCCCGCAAGCCGCGCGATGCGCGACCAGAAGGCGATCAGGTACGGCCCGGCCGCAAGATTGTTGCTGCGCAGGTAGAAAATGGCGCGGTAGAGAGTGTGCAGTGAGAGTTGCGCGGGCGCGGCCACGGCGAATTGCAGCAGGTCGCTGCCGGCCGTGGTCTCGAGCACGCGCTCGGCCTGCTGCTGGCTCTCGACGGTATCGTGATCCAGGCTCGACTCACGGTAGTCCTGCAGCCGCCAGGCCGACGGTCCCAGCGGCGTCGCATGCGAGGCGCGTGCAACCGAGGCCACGCGGTTGTCGGGCGTGAGCTCGAATACCATCATGCCGCGAAATTCCGCGGCGTTGCTCAGCCCCTGCACCTCCACGATGGTGTCGCCGCTGCGGATCCAGGCGCCCCCTGCTCCGGCGAAGCTCACGTCCGAATAGCGGGCGAAGGCCTTCTGCTGGCTCGCCATGTCGGCCAGCGGTTGCGAGATGAACTCACCGATCAGCGCGGCGATGGCCACCAGGATCGCCGCGCTGAAGAGCACCGCGACGCTCAGGCGCAGCTTCGACATGCCCGACACACGCATGATCGTGATCTCGTTACTGCGCGCCAGAACACCGATGCCGAGCATCGAGCCGATCAGAGCGCCGGCCGGAAAGGACTCGAGCGCGAACTGCGGCAGTGTCATCAGTGAGTAGCTCAGCGCATCCCAGAGGTTGTAGTGCCCGGTACCGACATCGGCCTGCTCGCCGATGAAGATGAATAGCAGCCCGAGCGTGAGCAGCACCCCCATTGCCAGGGCGACGCCGCCGAGCAGCGTGCGGGCCATGTAGCGATCGAGCATGTTCACGGATTGACTCGCGCTATCCGCGGCGACGCGCGTGCAGTGCCCGCACGATCGCCGGCTGCGCGAGCCCCCAGAACGCCAGGCCGAGAAACAGGGCATGCACCCACCACAATCCGAGGGCTGCGGGCACCTGGCGGCGCTCGATCCAGCTGCGTCCGGCCTGCGCCAGCACCGCGTAGAAGGCGAATGCGACCACGGCGAGCCAGACGTGCGAGTAGCGGCCCTGGCGCGGCTTGAGCCTCCCGAGCGGTATTCCCAGCAGCGCGAACACCAGCGTCATGATCGGCAGGCCAATGCGCCATTGCAGCTCGGCCTGCAGACGCGGATTGTGCGTCCCGAGCAGCTGCGAGGTACTCATCTCATCCACCCGCGTGTCCGGGGCGTTGGACGCTGGGGCATTGAAAGGGATGAGCTGGCGGGCAAAGCGCATGATGCGATAGCGGCGCGTGCCCGGGGTGCCCTCCACGCGCTCCCCGTCATACAGCGTGATCGTCTCGCCCTGACTGCTGATGGAATAGTGCGCACGCCGCGCGGTGGTGGTATCGACCGTGTCCCCGGCGCTGCGATCCACGAACACGTCCGACAGATCCCCGTTGGGCTCTGCCGCACGCGCGTACACCACCACCCGCCCACCGCTGAAGCTGCGGAAGCGTCCGGGCTCCAGGGGAGCGAGGATGCCCGCGCGCAGCGCCTGGTTGCGCAGACTCTCCTCGGCGCGCGCAGCGCGCGGTCCGAGAGAGAAATTCAGCCACACGACCAGTGCACAGACCGGCAGTGCCAGCAGCCAGACGGCGGTACTGACGCGCCAGGTGCCCACGCCGGCGGCCTGGGCGGCGGCCATCTCGCTGTCGTGGTAGAGACGGCCAAAGGCCAGCACGACCCCCAGCAGCAGTCCCACGGGCAGCAGCATCGAGAAGTTCTGAGCCGCCCCGAGGGCGATGAGCTTGAGCACGAAGGTGCGCTGGTACTGCAGCTGCGCGGCTCGAGCCAGCACCTCCCCGATGGTGTTGACGATCATCACGGCGGAGGCCACCACGGTGACACCCACGAAGTTGATCATCATCTCCCTCAGCAAATAGCGTTGCAGAATTCGCAATCGTGCCTCATCCCTCGCGCCTTGGGCTAAACTTCCGCCATATCCGGGGGCCGCGCGCAAGCTCCGAATCCGGGCGAATCGGTCACCCGGGGGCCTCGCGCGCTGCCACTGCTACGTTATACGAACAGTTTGCGGCCTCACAAGGCAAACGGCCGCGGCAAGGATTGGCAGATGCGATTCGAAGCTTTCAACCGCCGCGCCGCCGAGCAGCGCGCCGACTGTCTGGTCATTGGCGCTTTTGAGCGCGGGGAGCTCGGCCCGATCGCCTCGAGCGTCAACAGCGCTCTGCGCGGCCGCATCGCGGCACTGCTCTCGCGCGGGGACTTTTCCGGCCGCGCGCAGGAGACGCTGCTGCTGCCGGAGATCGCCGGTCTGGCCGCCCCGAGGCTGCTGCTGGTGGGGCTGGGGGCGCGCGCCCAGTACAACCGCCGGCAGTGGCGGCGGGCCCTGCAGAGCTCGATCGCGGCGCTGGCGCGCACCCGCGTCGCCTCGGCGGCGCTGGCGCTGGAGCGACCGGCCGCGCGCGAGCTGGACGCATACTACTTCGGCCGCGCGAGCGCCGAGATCGTCAGCGCCGCCCTCTACCGCGTCAACGATCTGAAGAGCGCGCGCCGTTCGCGCCCGCCGGCGCTGGCGCGCGTGCGTATCGGTCCGGTGGATGCCGATGCCCTGGCGGGCGTGCGCCGTGGGCTTGCCGCGGGCGAGGCGCTGGCGCAGAGCAGCTCGCTGCTGCGCGACCTTGCCAACCTGCCGGCCAATGTCTGTACACCGCGTTACCTGGCCAATCAGGCACGCGAGCTGCAGCGCAGCCACCGCCAACGGCTGCGCGTGCGCATCTTCGATGAGCCCGGCATCCGGCGGCTGCGCATGGGCTGCTTGCTGGCGGTCACGCGCGGCAGCGCGGAGCCGCCGCGCTTCATCGTGCTGGAGTACCGCGGCACGCGCGCGCGGCGCGCCCCGATCGTGCTGGTGGGCAAGGGCGTGACCTTCGATACCGGTGGCATCTCGCTCAAGGACCCGCAGGCCATGGACGAGATGAAGTACGACATGTGCGGGGCGGCCACGGTGCTCGCGGCGATGGACTACGTGGCACGCGCCGCATTGCCGCTGAATGTGGTCGGCCTGGTACCGGCCTGCGAGAACATGCCGGACGGGCGGGCCATCAAGCCCGGGGACATCGTCACCAGTGCTTCCGGACAGACCGTGGAGATCCTCAACACCGATGCGGAAGGACGGCTGATCCTCTGCGATGCACTCGACTATGCGCGCCGCTACGAGCCGGAAGTCGTCGTGGATTTCGCGACGCTGACGGGCGCCTGCATCATCGCTCTGGGACATCACCAGAGCGCGGTCATGGGCAACGACGAGCCGCTTGCCCGCGAGCTGGTGGAAGCGGGCAATCGCACCGACGATCACGCCTGGCAGCTGCCGCTGACGGAGGACTATGCCGAGCAGCTGCGCAGTAACTTCGCCGACATGGCCAACATCGCCGGCCGTGACGGCGGGGCCATCACCGCTGCCGCCTTCCTCGGCAAATTCACCAGCGGCATGCGCTGGGCGCACATGGACATCGCCGGCACTGCCTGGACCAGCGGCAAGGAAAAGGGCGCGAGCGGCCGCCCCCTGTCGCTCGTGGCCGATTTTCTGAGCCGCCGCGCCGCCTCCTGAGCGGCGCCCGGTGAGCGAGGCCGGCCCAGAGGGCGCCGCCACCCAGCACGTCGACTTCTACGTGCTGGATAGCGCCGAGCCGCGCGCGCGGCTGCTGCTCGGCTGTCGGCTGGTCGAGAAGGCTTACCTCGCCGGCCAGCGCGTGTTCGTCTGGCTGGAAGATGCTGCAGCGCTCGCTGACTTTGACGAGCTGCTCTGGACCTTCTCGGACCGCAGCTTCGTGCCGCACGAGGGCGCGGGCGCGCACGAGCCTCCCCAGTGGCAGCAATGCCCGGTGCAGCTGGGCTGCCAGAGTGCCCCGGCATCCGGCTATGACCTGCTGCTCAATCTGGGCGGTGAAGCGCCGGCCGCGAGCCTCGAGCAGGCACCGCGCATCATCGAGATCCTGGATGCCGAGCCAGCGCGCCGACAGGCCGCACGCGAGCGCTACCGTCGCTATCGTGAGCGTGGAGTGAATCCCCAAACCCATCACATTGCCGCCGACGAAAGCGGCTAACTATGCCTGTGCAGGCATGTCGAATCCGTATAATCAAAGCGTTATGCCCCCCGCGGAGATGCCCAAAACCTACTCGCCCGGCGAGATCGAGCCGCGTGTTTATGAGCATTGGGAGGCCGCTGGCTACTTTGCCCCGGCTGGCTCGGGTGAGGCTCACTACTGCATCGTGATCCCCCCGCCCAATGTCACGGGCACGCTGCACATGGGGCACGCCTTCCAGGACACCATCATGGATGCGCTGACGCGCACCCATCGTATGCGCGGGCAGCGCACGCTCTGGCAGCCGGGTACCGATCACGCCGGCATCGCCACGCAGATGGTCGTCGAGCGTCAGCTCGAGGCCGAAGGCATGCGCCGTACGCAGCTGACGCGCGAGGCCTTCGTCGAGCGCGTGTGGGCCTGGAAGGAGCAGTCGGGCGGCACCATCGGCCGACAGATGCGCCGGCTGGGGGCCTCGGTGGACTGGTCGCGCGAGCGCTTCACCATGGATGCGGGCCTCTCGCGGGCGGTCATCGAGGCCTTCGTGCGCCTCTACGAGCGCGGCCTGATCTACCGCGGCAAGCGCCTGGTGAACTGGGACCCGAAACTGCTCACGGCACTCTCGGACCTGGAAGTGCTCTCGAGCGAAGAACAGGGCTCACTCTGGCACCTGCGCTATCCGCTCCTGCCCGAGGGGGCCGCCAGCCCGAGCGCCCCTGCCGGTGCCGCGACCCCCGAGTATCTGGTGGTCGCCACCACACGGCCCGAGACGATGCTGGGGGATACGGCCGTGGCGGTGAATCCGCATGACGAGCGCTATCGCGCCCTGATCGGGCGCAAGGTGCGCCTGCCCCTCACCGGGCGCGAGATCCCCATCATCGCCGACGACTATGTGGATCCGGCGTTCGGCAGCGGCTGTGTGAAGATCACCCCGGCGCATGACTTCAACGATTATGCGATCGGTCGCCGGCACGACCTGCCGCTCATTAATGTGTTCACGCCCGATGCGCGCCTGAACGACCAGGCGCCCGAAGCGCTGCGCGGGTTACCGCGCTACACGGCGCGCGAGCGCATCCTCGAGCAGCTCGCAGCGCTCGAGCTCATCGAGCGCATCGAGCCGCACCAGCTCATGATCCCGCGCGGCGATCGCAGCGGCGAGATCATCGAGCCCTACCTGACCGACCAGTGGTATGTGAGCATCGCAGCGCTCGCGGGCCCGGCGATTGCCTCGGTGCAGAACGGCCGCGTGCGCTTCGTGCCGGAGAACTGGTCGAAGACGTATTTTCAGTGGATGCATAACATCCAGGACTGGTGCATCAGCCGCCAGCTCTGGTGGGGTCATCGCATCCCTGCCTGGTACGACGACGCCGACAATATCTACGTCGCGCGCACGGCCGAGGAGGCCGGCGCCCAGGCGCGAGCGCGCCACGGCCGCGAGGTGCCGCTGCGCCAGGACGCTGACGTGCTCGACACCTGGTTCTCCTCGGGGCTGTGGCCATTCTCCACGCTCGGCTGGCCGGATGCGACCCCGGAGCTCGCCAGCTTCTATCCCACCGATGTGCTGGTGACCGGCTTCGACATCATCTTTTTCTGGGTCGCCCGCATGATCATGATGGGGCTCGCCTTCATGGACGAGGTGCCGTTTCGCGCGGTCTACATCCACGGCCTGATCCGCGATGCGGAAGGCCAGAAGATGTCCAAGTCCAAGGGCAACGTGATCGATCCGATCGACGTCATCGACGGCATCGAGCTGCCCGCATTGCTTGCCAAGCGCACCGCAGGCCTCATGCAACCGCATCTGGCCGCGGGCATCGAGCGGGCCACGCGCAAGCAGTTCCCCAACGGCATCCCCGCGCACGGCACCGATGCGCTGCGCTTCACGTTCGCGCAGCTGGCGACGCAGAGCCGCGACCTGCGCTTCGACCTGGCGCGCGTGGAAGCCAACCGCAAATTCTGCAACAAGCTCTGGAACGTCGCCCGCTTCGCGCTCGGGGCACTGGCCAGCAGCGCGGATGAGGTATCGGCCCCGGCGCCAGCGGCCGCGGGTGCAGCGGCGATGCCGCCGATGTTGTCGCCCGCCGATCGCTGGATCCGCTCGCGCCTGGGCGCGACCATCAGCGCGGTGGATGCGGCGGTGGCTGACTATCGCTTCGACCTCGCGGCCAGTGCGCTCTATGAGTTCACCTGGAACGAGCTGTGCGACTGGTACGTTGAGATCATCAAGCCCACGCTGCGGCCCGAGGCGCAGGCGCAGGCCCGCGCTGCGGCCCGCGCGACCCTTGGCAGCGTGTTCGAGACGCTGCTGCGGCTGCTGCATCCGCTGATGCCCTTCATCACCGAGGAGATCTGGCAGCGCCTCGCGCCGCTGGTCGGGGTGAGGGGCAAGACCATCATGCTTGCGCCCTGGCCACGCGCCGCTGACTTCCCACGCGATGCAGACGCGGACGCCGAGATCGGCTGGGTCAGAGGTGTCATCGAGGGTGTGCGCCAGATCAAGGGAGAGATGGATATCGCGATGCGCCGTGTGCCGCTGCTGCTGGCGCACGCCGGCCAGGCAGATCTCGAGCGACTGCGACGCCACGCTGCCCTGCTGAGCTACCTTGCAGCGCTCACCGAGATCCGCGTGCTCGCGCCCGGGGAGGCGGCACCGCCGGCTGCCGTGGCGCTGCTCGGGGAGCTCACGCTACTGGTGCCCATGGCAGGTCTTATCGAGCCGGCAAGCGAGCTGGCGCGCCTGGAGAAACTCGTGCAGAAGAACCGCCAGGAGCTCGCGCGCGCGCGCGCCAAGCTCGGCAATCAGCAATTCATCGATAACGCACCGGCCGAAGTGGTGACGCAGGAGCGCGAGCGCCTGGCCGACTTCGAGCGCCGCGAGGCGGGCCTCGCGCGGCAGATTCAGCAGGTGCGAGCCCTGGCGCAGCAGAGCAAGCCGGACGGGCGGCACGACGGCGCCTCTGGCGCGCGCGCTGGCGCGGAGGGCGCGCCATGAGCCTGCGACGCGCGCTGGCGACGATCGAGCGCGTCATCCTCGGCAAGCCCACCCAGGTGCGGCTGTGCCTGGCCTGTCTGCTCGCACGCGGCCATCTGCTGATCGAAGATGTGCCGGGCGTCGGCAAGACCACGCTCGCCCATGCGCTGGCACGGGTGCTGGGCCTGGAATGGACCCGGCTGCAATTCACCAGTGATCTGTTGCCCGCGGACATCGTGGGCGTGTCGATCTTCGATCGGCACACACAGAAGTTTCAGTTCCGCCGCGGTCCGGTGTTCACGCAGCTGCTGCTTGCCGATGAGGTCAACCGCGCAAGCCCCAAGGCGCAGAGTGCGCTGCTCGAGGCGATGGAAGAGCGTCAGGTCAGTATCGAAGGCGTGAGCTATGCCCTGCCTGAGCCATTCTTCGTGGTGGCGACGCAGAATCCGCACGAGCAGCTCGGCACCTATCGGCTGCCCGAGTCGCAGCTCGATCGCTTCCTGATGCGCGTGAGCCTGGGCTATCCGGATGCGGCCTCCGAGCGGCGCGTGCTCATGCAGGGCGAGCGGCGCGACATCCTGAACGAGACACGTCCGGCGCTCTCCCCGGCCGATGTCCAGGCGCTGCAGATCGAGGCGCGGCAGATCTTCGTGGCCGACTCGCTGCTCGATTACGTGCAGGCGCTGGTGGCACGCACGCGCGCGGAGCTCTCGCTCGGACTGTCCCCGCGCGCCGCGCAGGGCCTGCTGCATGCCGCGCAGGCGTGGGCGCTCATTCACGAGGATCAGTCGGTGCTGCCCGAGCACGTGCAGGCGGTATTCGCCTCTGTGGCCGGCCATCGGCTCGAGCCGCGCGATAGCGAGGGGTCCACGAGCGGCAGCGAGTTCGCCGGTGCGCTCCTCAAAGCGGTTCCAGTTCCTATCTGAGCCCCGCGCCGCCGGCGCGCGGGCCCTCGCCGCCTGGGCGCGCAAGCGCCAGGGCGAGGATGCCCTGCCGCTGCAACTGCGCCCCCGGCGCGTCTACATCCTGCCCACGCGCAGCGGAGTGGCCGCCGGCGCGCTGCTGTTCGTCATGCTGCTGGCCGGCCTCAATTACAACAACAGCCTCGCGCTGCTGCTGTGCTTCATGCTCGGTGGCGTCGCCATCGTCAGCATGTACGAGTGCCATCGCATGCTCGTCGGCCTGAAGGTCGAGGCGGGCCACGTGGAACCGAGCTTCGCCGCTCGCGGCGCGGAGCTCACGCTGCAGTTCGCCAATGACGACTCGCGCACGCGCGCCCGCCTGGCGGTGCGCTGCGGAGCTTGCGCCATTACGCGCTTTTCGCTGCCGCCGGCCGCCGTGCAGGTCGTGCGGGTGTGTTATCCGGGGCTCACACGCGGTCGCCAGCGCCTGCCGCGACTGGAGCTGTCGAGCGATGCGCCGCTGGGCCTGTTTCGAGTCTGGTGCTGGCTGCATCTGCCGCTCGAGGCAATGGTCTATCCGGCGCCCGCGGGGCAACGTCCGCTGCCGCCGATGGGCGGCCCGAGTCGCGATGGTACGCAGCACGTCTCGCAGAGCGGTGAGGAAGACTGGGCATGGCTGCGCCCGTTTCGCGAGGGAGATCCACCGCGCAGTGTGGCCTGGAAGGCCTATGCGCGCGGCGGGCCGCTGCTGGTATCGCAATACGAGATGCCCTCCGGCGCGCACCGCCTGCTCGACTTCGAGCCGCTGCTGGACCTCTCGCTCGAACAGCGCCTCTCGCAGCTGACGCAGTGGGTGCTCGACTGTGAGCAGCGCGGCGCGAGCTATCGACTCGTGCTGCCGGGACGCAAAGTGCCCCAGCTCGCCGGTGCCGCGCAGCGGCGCGCCTGCCTGGAAGCCCTGGCTCTCTATCCGCCATGAGCGCCTCCCCACTCGATGCCATGGATACGGGCGAGCGTGCGCCGGCGCAGACGGTGGGCGTGGTGCTGGCGGCACTGCTGGGAGCGGTCGCGCTCAATCTGCACCACACCGCGATCTGGTGCGCGCCGCTGGCGCTGGCGGTCGCCGCCTGGCGTGCGCGCACCTGGCGTGCGCGCCCGAAGCTGCCCGGTCTGGCGCTGCGCACCGCGGCGGTCATCGTACTGACGGTCGCCGCAGCACTGCACTTTCATTCCGGCGGCAGCATGGGCGCCGCAGCCAGCCTGCTGGTGGTGGGCGCGGCGTTGAAGCTCTCGGAAACCGCTACACGCCGCGACTGGCTGGTGGTGCTGAGCGCCGCGCTGTTTCTGCTGCTGGCCGCGGTGCTGGATGCACAATCGCTCTGGCGCATGCCACTCTATGCGCTGGAGCTGTGGCTGCTCTGCAGCGGGCTTTATGCCCTGGGCGCGGGGCGCGACGCACCCTCTCCCGGCATGCTGCTGATGAGTTCCGGGCGCAGCCTCGCCGCCGCCCTGCCGCTGGCGGTGGTGCTGTTTCTGTTCTTTCCGCGCCTGCCGGGCGCGTTCTGGGCCGTTCCCAACCCGAACGCCGCGGTCACCGGCCTGGGCAACGAGCTCGAGCCCGGCAGCATCTCGCAACTGGCCGCCTCGAACGATCCGGCGCTCAGGGTGCGCTTCAACGGCGCGCTGCCGCCGCTGAGCGAACGCTACTGGCGCGGTCCCGTGCTGCACGATTTCGACGGCGCCATCTGGTTTCGTGGACCGCCGAATCTCACACCGCCCGCACCCCTGCAGTATTCGGGTACCCGCTACCAGTATGAGATGAGCCTCGAGCCCAACGAGCATCGCGTGCTGATCGCGATGGACGTGCCCACCGCGCGCCCCGAGGGCCTGGACTCGGTATGGACCTATGACTATGAGCTCATCTCACGTACGTCGCTGCTTCATCCTGTCAGCTATCAGCTGACCTCCTATGCACAGCATCGCGGGCCGGCAGCGCTCCCGGCCGCGGAGCGGGAGATGGATCTGGACCTGCGCCGCGAGGGGCATCGCAATCCGCGCAGTGTGCAGCTGGCGCAGCAGCTGCGCTCGCGCGCCGCGAGTGACGCTGCTTACGTGGCCTCCGTGCTCGACTATTTGCGCCGGGGCGGCTTCAGCTACACACTCGACCCGCCGCTGCTCGGTCCGGACTCGATCGATGATCTGCTTTTCAGCACGCGACAGGGGTTCTGCGGGCACTACGCCTCGGCCTTTGCGCTGCTGATGCGTGCTGGCGGCGTGCCCGCGCATGTGGTGACGGGCTATCTGGGCGGTGAATGGAACCGCTTCGGCAACTACCTGCTGGTGCGTCAGTCCGCCGCGCATGCGTGGGACGAGGTCTGGCTCGAGGGACGCGGCTGGGTGCGTGTCGATCCGACCGCCGTGGTGTCGCCTGGCAGTCTCTCCGACCAGCTCGCAGGTGTGCTGCCGGGGGAGCCCGGCGGCGGCTCGCACCTGGTCAACGCGACGTGGATCCTCACGGCTGCTCAGGCCTGGCAGGCGGCCAACGCCTGGTGGCAGGACCGCGTGGTGGGATTCAACTTTACGCGCCAGCTGAGCCTGCTCGAGCAGCTTGATCTCGGATCGCTGCAGTGGCGCGCGCTCGTCTGGCTGGTGGGGGCGGCCGGCGCGCTGTGGCTTGGGCTCATGGCCTGGGCGCAGCGCCCTCGCTCCGGGCGCAGCGCCGATGCATTGGGGCGCGCTTGGCGCGACCTCGAGCGCAAGCTCGAGCTGTCGGTCGCCGCACGCGCGCCGCACGAGGGGCCGCTCGCCTTCGCCGAGCGTGTCGGACGCTTGCGCCCTGAGCTCGGTCCCAGCCTGCGCGCCCTGGCGCGGCGCTATTCGCGGCTGCGCTATGGACCGGCCGCCAGTGCCGCGGAGCTTGTCCACTTTCGTAACGCCGTGCGCGCCTGGCGCCCGCGTCTGCGTCGGCCGCGCGGCGCTGCGCGTCGCTGATACACTCAGCGCATGATCTCTCCCCCTCGCCGCAGCGCCGGTGTGACCGGCGCTGCACGCCAGCGCCTGCGTCGCGCTGCGCTGCGCGTGACGCTGCTGGCGGCACTGCCCGCCTGCAGCACTGCCGCATCGCTTGCGATCGCCGCCACGACGACCGCGCATGCGGCGGACGCTCACGTCGAGCAGGGCGTGCGCGTCGAGCAGGCATGGATCCGATGGCTGCCCGCGAATCTGCCGGCCGGGGGCTACCTGACGCTGAACAATGGCAGCGCACGCACGGTGACGCTGGTGGCAGTGCGCAGCCCCGCCTACGCAAGCGTCGCGCTTCACCGCACTCTGACCAGCGGCGGCACCGCACGCATGGTTGCGGTCGCGGGGATCTCAGTGCCGGCCCACAGCACGCTGAATTTTGAATCGCTCGGCTATCACCTCATGCTGATGCAGGCGCGCCAGGCGGTGGCGCCCGGACAGCAGGTGGCCCTGACGCTGCAGTTCGCCGATGGCGGCACACTGCACATCAGCGCGCAGGTCAAGCCGCCGACCGCGCAGCCAAGCTCCGATGCCGGTATGAAGGACATGCCCGGAATGGCGCATTGAGCGGGCTGCGACCCGCGCGGATGCCTCATGCATGCCACCATCGCCGCACTGCACTGCTATCCGCTCAAGTCCGGGCGGGGCCTGGATCTCAGTGAGGCACAGCTGACGCCCGCCGGCATCGCTCACGATCGTGGCTGGATGGTGGTTACGTCCGAGGGAAGATTTTTAACCCAGCGTGAGCTGCCGCGTCTGGCAGTGATCCGACCCTTGCTCACGGCCAGCGAGCTTACGTTGTCCGCCCCCGCGGTAGCGCCGCTGCGCGTGCCGCTCGAGCTGCCGCGGCGACGCGTGCGGGTGCAGATCTGGAACGATGAGTGTTCGGCGTTCGAGGAGGGTGATGCCGCCGCGCACTGGCTGCAGCAGGTTCTGGAGCGCGACTGCCGGCTGGTGCGCTTTGATCCTCAGCACCGACGCCTGAGCTCACGCAGCTGGACCGGAGCCCTGGAGGCGCAAACTCGCTTCCCCGATGCTTTCCCGTTGCTCGTGATCGCTCGCGCCTCGCTCGATGAGCTGAACTCGCGACTGGCGAAGCCGCTGCCGATGAATCGCTTCCGTCCCAACATCGTGCTCCAGGGTATCGGTCCCTACGACGAGGACCGCATCGACGAGCTGTACGGCGACGGCATACGCCTGCGTCTCGTCAAGCCCTGCGTCCGCTGCCGCATCCCCACGACCGATCAGGACACCGGTGAGCTCGACGGTGAGGAGCCGCTGCGCACGCTCAGGAGCTACCGCTTCGATCGCGAGCTGCACGGGGTGCTGTTCGGGCAGAACACGGTCATCGTGGAGGGGCTGAACGCCCTGCTACGGTGCGGCCAGGCGCTGCAGGTGCGCTGGCGGCAGACGCAGCCGCCGGCCATCGGCTGATTGGCGCGCCGGCAGGTCTAGTAGGGCGCCGGCAGGTTCAGGCCGCCCGCCAGTAGGTCAGGATCAGGCCACCGGCGATGATCAGCGCGCCGCCCACGAGGATCGGCAGCGTCGGCAGCGTGCGAAAGGCGATGTAGTTGATGAATTGCCACACCACGAACAGCGTGGCGATGTACAGGCCCACGACGCGGCTGAACTGCAGCGGCGCAAGATTCAGCAGCGTCCCGTAGCTCAGCAGCAGCGCTGCACCGGCCAGGAACAATCCCAGGCGCGCGAGGCCGACATGCTGATAGAGCGCTTTGCGCAGGATGGCATCGCCGCCGGCTTCGAACACCGTAGCGACGATCAGAAAAACCAGCGGCGGCAGCGTTTGCCAGGACCTCAGCATCGTGCCTCCTCGGGCGTCGCCGCATGATGGCACACGCGGCTGGCATCACTCCCATCACCGCTCTGTTACCGAGCTGCGACTGCATTGTCATCTGCCACTGCATACACTGGCCGCCAATGGTGACAGCGCAGGAGGTTCCCATGGCGACGCTGCTGGCAACGGACTCCCGATCGATGGCCCTTCGCGCCGGCCTGGCCGCAGCCGGCGGCCTGCCCGGCCAGGCAATGCCACGCCGCGCCGTGCGCTGGCTCGGCTCGCTGCCCCCGGTGCCTACGCTGCGCGAGTGGCTCGCTGGTCAGTGGGGGCTGATCTTCTCGCATCCCGAAGACTTTCAGGAGCCCGGCCTGGCGCTCGAGCAGGACCGCTGGCTCGTGGTGCTCGCGCAGCAGTTTCGTGCCGCCGGCCTGCGGCCTCTGATCTGGCAGCCGCACGCTGGCCGCGCCGATGCCAGCTGGGTCAGCAAGCTCACAGGCGATCAATGCTTCGTGCAGCTCGAGGGCACAGTCGCGGATCTGGCGGCTCGCCAGCTGCGCGCCGAGATGAGCTCGATCGATTCGCGCTTCGTGCTGGTCATCGATGATCGGCTGCGGCGCCAAGGCCTGCTGCCCTATCGCCCCGGCGGCCGTCGCCTCTCACCGCTGGATCTGGTCGCCTCGGTGCTCGCGCTGCGCCAGCGCACCACCGAGCGCTGCGCGGCCTAAAGGCCGGGCGCGTCCCTGGCGGCGTGGCGTTGCCGTGCCGTCGCTCAGGCACCGCGGACCGCTGAAGCGACCGCTACGCCGCTCGCGGCGGGATCGTGTGCGCGTCGCAGCAGCGCGGCGCCGCCCACGAAGAAAGCGATCAGCACCAGGATCGAGGCACGCTGACTGCCGGTCAGCAACGCCACGGTACCCATGGCGACCGGGCCGAGTACGGCCGCGAATTTGCCGAGCATGTTGTAGAAACCGAAGTATTCCCCCGAGCGCTCGCGCGGGATCAAGCGCGTGAAATAGGCGCGCGACAGTGCCTGTACGCCGCCCTGGACCGTGCCGAAGACAGCAGCCAGAACGAAGAACTGCCGCACGGTGTGCATGTAGAAACCGTACGTCGTGACCGCGCTCAGCACCGCCAGGCCGATGTAGATGGCGGGACGGGCGCCGATCCAGTCGCCCAGGCGCCCGAAGCCGAGCGCAAACGGGAAAGAGATGAACTGCACCAGCAGTAGCGCCTCGATCAGCGCGCCGGGCGGGAAACCGAGCTTGGTGCCGAAATCGATGGCCATGAACTGCAGCGTGTTGATACCGTCGATGTAGAGCCAGTAGGCGAGCAGAAAGCTGCGCACTGCTCGGTTGCCCAGCACGCGCCGCACGGTGGCTACGAGCTCGCGCCAGCTGCTGTGCTCGGCCGTTGGTGCCGGTTCGCGCACATAGCGCAGCAACGGCAGCGAGAACAGCAGCCACCAGGCAGCGACCCCCAGGAAGGCGACACGCATGGCGGTCACGGCATCGGGCAGCCCGACCGTGTGCGGACTGCGCACCAGTTGCGCATTGATCAGGAACAGCAGACCGCCACCCAGGTAGCCCAGCGCAAATCCAAAAGATGAAACGCGGTTGATTTCGGCCGGCTCCGCCACCTGTGTCAGCAGCGCGTCCTGGAAGGAATAGCCGACCCAGAACCCGAGTGAGCCGAGACCGAACAGCCCCAGCGCAAGTCCCGCCTGACTGCGGCCGCTGAGCGCGAGCAGCACGGTGCTGACGACGCCGAGCAGCGTGAATACCGAGAACCACAGCCGCTTCTGTGCACGGCGATCCGCGATCGCGCCGAGCAGGGGCGCGAGCACCATGACCGTCGCCGCCGAACTGCTGTTGGTCAGCCCCAGCAGGAACGTCGAGGTGGTGCCCGGCAGACCCTTTGCCCAGTAGTTATCGAAGAAGATGGGGAACAGGCCCACGACGACGGTCGTGAGGAAGGAATGATTGGCCCAGGATGTCAGTCCCCAGGCCCACTGCGCTCGGCGTCGCGGGTCCATCCGTCTTTCCCCTGAGCTCAGCCGTTCATCTGCTCGCGTGTCTGGTGAAACTGCAGGTCCGGCCAGCGCTCCTGCGTCAGTGACAGATTCACGCGCGAGGGTGCCAGATAGACCAGCGCACCGCCGTGATCGACGGCCAGATGATCATAGGCGCGCGTACGAAACTCCTCGAGCTTGCGCGCATCGGTGCCGCCGATCCAGCGCGCGGTGTGGATGCCGATGGGCTCGAAGGTGCATTGCACGCCGTACTCATCCTGCAAGCGGAACGCCACCACCTCGAACTGCAGTTGTCCGACAGCGCCCAGAATCATGTCATTGTTGCGTAGCGGGCGGAACAGCTGCGTCGCGCCCTCCTCGCAGAGCTGGT
>DATBPG010000153.1:0-3373 GCA_036561485.1 Steroidobacteraceae bacterium
CTTCAAGCCGCTGAGTATCTGCGCGAGGAATATGAGGAACGAAACCACCCCCTGAATGAGTCCGTACTTCGTTGCGATTGCGGCGATGCCGTGTGCGCGTTGTTCTTGCATACGTTGCGCCCCCCTGTTGGCGTTTGAGTATGTTTGTGAGGCGTTCCCAGTATAGTGTAGTATTTGCAAGCAGCCGTGACGTCACCAAAACTATCAGAGTGATCGCAGTGCTGTTGCCCGCGCTGCAGGGGCGGGGTCGTGCGGCAGGATTTCGCGGATCAGGGGATTCTTCATGACGGTCCTCTCTCCCGACCACTTCAAACGGCGCCTGCGGATATCCATGGGCGTCTGCCTGGTCCTGCTGCTCGCTGCCTGCGCGGTCGGACCCAACTACCATGCCCTGCCCCCCCCGACTCAGGATGGCTATACCCACGAGGCGCTGCCCGCGCAGACGGTATCCACCGGTGTCGCGGGCCCCGGCGGCGAAGCGCAGAGCTTCCAGCTCGGACACGATCTGCCCGGTACGTGGTGGACACTGTTCGGCTCCGACAAGCTCAACGCCCTGATCGAGCAGGCGATGGCGAGCTATCCGGATATCGCCGCCCAGCAGGCTGCGCTGCGCGAGGCCCGGGACAACGTGCGCGCTGAGCAAGGCAACTTCCTGCCGCAGTTCCAGGGCACGGCGAACGCCGAGCGCCGCCAGGAGAGCGGCGCGGAGGTCTTCCCGGGCTTTCCGAATTTCATCTCGGAACTGTTTCTGGCAAATGTGAACGTCTCCTACACCTTCGACATCTAAGGCAAGGAGCGGCGCACAGTCGAGGCGTTGCAGGCGCAGGCCGCACAACAGAGCTTCATGCTCGAGGCGAGCTACTGGACGCTGGCTTCCAATGTGGCCACCCAGGCGATCCAGGTCGCCTCGATACACGACCAGATCGCTGCCACCAACCAGATCATCTCTATCCTGGATAGCGAGCTCTCGATCGTCCGACGCCGCTACCAGCTCGGCAGTCAAACGCGCGCCGACATCCTGTTGCAGCAGTCGAACCTTGCGAGCGAGCGCGCCACCCTGCCGCCGCTGCAGCAGCAGCTGGCGCAGGCCGAGCATCAACTCGCGCTGCTCACCGGACGTTCCGCGACGGACGCCGCCCCGCTCGAGCTCGAACTGGCGGACCTGAAGCTGCCGCGCGACCTGCCTGTGAGCCTGCCCTCCAGTCTGGTCGCGCAGCGACCGGACATCCGTGAACGGGCGGCCGTCGTGCACCAGATGAGTGCCAGGATCGGCGTCGCCACCGCTGATCTGTTGCCGCAGCTCACCCTCACAGGCTCCATCGGCGGCGGCAGCAGCAAGCTGGCAAGCCTGCTCGACGCGAGTGCCGGCACCTGGAGCATCGCGGGCGGCATCACCGCGCCACTGTTTCAGGGCGGTACGCTGCGCGCTCAGCGGCGCGCAGCAATCGATGCCTATGATGAGTCCCTGGCGCAGTATCGGCTGGTCGTGCTGCAGGCGTTCCAGAACGTAGCCGACACTCTCACGGCGCTTCAGAACGATGCCCAGACCCTCGGCGCGCAGCGCGATGCACTGGACTCCTCGCAGGCGAGCCTCGATCTGAGCCAGAAGCAATACGCCGTGGGTGCAGTGAATTCGACCACGTTGCTGCAGGCGCAGCAGACCTATCAACAGGCCCGCCTGAGCTTTGTGCGTGCGCTTGCCAGCCGCTACACCGACACCATTACGCTGTTCTATGCACTCGGCGGCGGCTGGTGGCATCGCAACGATGCCGGCACGTTGCTGGGGCTGCGATAAGGACATTTGCGATGGATGACAAAGCCTCGCTGCTCGAACAGTTGCGTATCGACCGGCCGACGCAACCGGCCAGTACGCGCAGCCGCAGGGGAGTGCTCAGCGGCTTGCTCATCGGCATTGTCGTGGCCCTGCTCCTCGCAGGCGGCGGCCTTGCATATTGGAAGGTATCGCAGGCGGGCGCGGTTCCCGTGCACAGCGCCGTTGCGCAAGCGCCCGCGTCGAGCGGCACGGGCGCTGCGCAGGCGGGCTCACTGCTGGATGCCTCGGGCTACGTGGTGGCTCTGCGAGACGCTACCGTCTCGGCCAAAAATATCTATAAGGTGAACGCGATGATGGTGCAGCAGGGCCAAAAGGTGAAGGCGGGGCAGGTGATTGCGCGTCTGGACGACAGCAACGTGCGCGCCGGGCTTGCGGATGCCGCTGCGCAGGTGAAGCAGGCGCAAGCTGCGCTCGCGCAGGCCAAACTCGCCGCCGCCGATGCCCGTCCGACCTTCCTGCGAGAACAGAAGGAGCTCGCCGAAGGTCTCATCAGCCAGGATGCTTTCGATGCTACCAAGGCCAGCTACGATGCCGCGCAGGCGCAGGTGGCGGTCGCCGAGCAAAATGCAGCGGTTGACCGGGCCGCTGTCGCGATCAACCAACGACTCGAGAACGATACGGTGATCCGTGCACCGTTCGACGGGGTGGTTACCGCCACCAATGCACAGCCCGGGCAGATCGTCTCCCCGCAGTTCTCGGGCGGTGGCGGCCTTGCCGAGATCGTCGACATGAATTCGCTCGAAGTGGATGTGGACGTGAGCGAGAATTTCATCAGCCGCGTGCATCCGGGCCAGCCGGCAACGATCACGCTGGATGCCTACCCGGACTGGCACATTCCCGCCCATGTGATCGCCATCATCCCGACCGCCGATAAATCCAAGGCGACGGTGTCGGTGCGCGTAGGCTTCAAGCCGGGGGACCCGCGCGTGCTGCCCCAGATGGGCGCGCGGGTGTCGTTCCTTGCCGATGCAACGTCTGCTGATGCTGCGAATCCGGCACCGGACTCATCGTCGGCTGCAGCCTCGCCGACGGCGGGCACCACGGCGGTCACCGTTCCCTCCGCCGCCGTCCTGGCGGGCAGCGAGTCGAGTACCGGCACCGTATTCGTGATCGATGGCAACACGGTGGCGGGCCACACCGTTCGGCTCGGCGCGCGCAGTGGCGACAACCAGTGGATCCTCTCCGGCCTCACCGCCGGCGCGAGCGTGGCCATCGGGGATCTCAGCAAGCTTCACGATGGGGTAAGGGTGCGTATCACGCAGTAGGCGGAATCGGCCGCTCAGCCGCGCCGGCTCCAGATCGATCGTCGTACGAAGTGTCAATACGAGGGCAGCTTTCATGGCATCACTAGTCTCGCTGCACAATGTGATCAAGCGTTACGTGCGTGGCAAGCAGACGATCGAGGTGCTGCACCAGCTCGATCTGGAGGTACCTGCCGGACAGTTCCTGGCGCTCATGGGCCCGTCCGGTTCGGGCAAAACCACGCTGCTCAATCTGATCGGCGGACTGGACCGGCCCACGGCAGGGGAGGTCATCGTC
>DATBPG010000154.1:0-1947 GCA_036561485.1 Steroidobacteraceae bacterium
TGCCCAGATACGGCAGCGTGTCCCAGCCGCGCACATCGTCGTAGACCGCCATGCGCGGATACCACTGCGCCATGTCGTAGATGGGACCGTTGGTGCTGGGCATGTAGCCGGTACGGCCGCCGAAGCCGCCGTCGGGCACGGTATAGTGATAGTGGATATCGATGATGAGCTTGCCACCGAAGGCTTTCATCGCCACCTGCAGCCGGATCTGCATGCGCGTATCGGAGACGACGTAATCTGCGCGCGTGCGATGCCCGCCCTGCTCGATCTCGACCGAATCCAGGGCGTAACCGGGCGTCGTCGGCGCAGCGAGCCGATCGTGCACGAAGCGTGTGCGCGCATCGGGCCGATACAGGTTCTGATCGAGCTGGATCCAGAGCGTATCGAGCGCCTGCGGGCTGTTGTTGGTGTAGTGGATGGCCTCCGCGCCCGTGAGCAGCTGCTGCTGCGGATCAAGCGTTGCATGAATGACGTAGTCGGCGCGGTTCTGCCAGTAGGCGCCGCCGGGGGAGCCATCGCCGGAGCGATACGCATTGACCGGGTCGGGCAGCACGAGCGGCGCGAAGGTGCGCTGCGGATCATAGTGTGTGGGCGCGGCGCGGGCGGGGGCGCTGTCGGCATGGGCGAGGGCAGCAGTGCTGGCATGCGCAGGCGGCGGGGGCGCCGCGCTGCCGGAGTTTGCCGCGCCCAGCAGCGCCGCGCAGGCGGTGAGCGCGAGGGCCGTGCTCGCCGCCAGCGCCATCGCCATGGCAATTACCCCTCGACGGCCGGGCACATGCACCCTCATGCAGATCTTCCGACTCCCTTCAGCGGCCACTATCGCATATTCGCGCTGGGCCCAGGTTCACAGGTCCACCAGCTCGACCTCAGCGGGTGCGATGTGCCGTCCGAGGAAGCGGGCGCCGACCCGCGCGAAGCGCTCGGCCCCATCGGTTGCCAGCAGCTGCACGCGTCTGCCCGTGGGTGCCGCCGGCGCGAGCAGCCGGCGCGCCTGCAACAGCGCCTGCGTGGCCTGCGCCGTCGTGGCGGCCGAATCGACCAGGCGCACACCCTCTCCGATGACCTCGCGGATCGTGGCCCGCAGCATCGGGAAGTGCGTGCAGCCGAGCACCAGCGTGTCGGCGGCAAACGCCGGGGTGCCGGCGGGGCTATCGCACGCATTGGATTCGCTGCCGGTGCGCGTCACCAGCGCTGAGAGGTAGCGCTCGGCGCTGGCGAGCGCGACGGGACCTTCGGTCCAGCCCTCTTCGGCCAGCGCGACGAACAGCTGACAGGCCAGGGCACGGATCTGCGCGTCCGGCCGGTGCCGGCGGATGGCGCGCTGATAAGCGCCGCCGCGCACCGTGGCCTCGGTGCCGATCACGGCAATCCGGCCGCTGCGCGTGGCTGCGGCCGCCGCCGCGGCGCCCGGCTCCACCACGCCCATCAGTGGCAGCGCCCCATAGCGCTCGCCCATCGCCGGCAGCGCGACCGCCGAGGCCGTGTTGCAGGCAATCACCAGGGCCTTGACGCCCCGGTGAATGAGCGCATCGGCAGCCCGCAGCGCATAGCGCACCACGGTATCGGGACTCTTGATGCCATAGGGCAGCCGTGCGGTGTCGCCCAGGTACACGAAGCGCTCCTGCGGCAGCTGCGCGCACAGCGCCGCCAGCACCGTCAGACCGCCGACTCCCGAATCAAACACGCCGATCGGCAGGCGCGCATCGATGCCCGGATCATTCGGCACGCAGGTGCGGGAACAGCAACACGTCGCGGATGGATGCGGCGTTGGTGAGGAACATCACCAGCCGGTCCACGCCCAGTCCCAGACCGGCGGTGGGCGGCATGCCGTATTCGAGCGCGCGGATGTAGTCCGCGTCGTAGTGCATGGCCTCCTCATCGCCGGCTTCCTTGCGCTGCACCTGCGCACGAAATCGCGCCGCCTGATCCTCGGGGTCGTTGAGCTCG
>DATBPG010000155.1:0-15684 GCA_036561485.1 Steroidobacteraceae bacterium
GGACCCCGAAAATGAAATCCTCATCCTGACCGGCTCGGGCGAGGAATTCATGATGGATGCGGACCCGCAGGGTTTCGCGTTCGAGGAGCAGGACGGCGACTACTGGGCCTATGAATATGCCTACAAGGACGGTCGCATCAACGTCAGTGCGCTGGTGAACGACCTGGAGATACCCACCATCGGGCTGCTGAATGGGCCGGGGTTCCACAGCGAGATCTGCCTCATGTGCGACATCTCGCTGTGCGCCGAGGACGCGGTGATCTTCGATCTGCACTACGACATCGGCTCGGTGCCCGGCGATGGCATCCACTGCTGCTTTCAGGAGCTGCTGGGCGTCAAGCGGGCGGCCTACGCGCTGCTGACCGGAGAGGCGATCGATGCGCGCAAGGCGCTCGAATACGGCATGGTCAACGAGGTTCTGCCGCGCGAGCGGCTGATCGAGCGGGCCTATCAGATCGCCGATCACATCATGACGCAGCCGCGCACCACGCGGCGGCTGACGACACAGATCGTGCGTCGTCCCTGGCGCCAGCGCATCAGCAACGATCTGGACGGCGGCTTTGGTATCCAGATGTTCGCGCATGTGGCCAAAAAGCGCGCGGTGCACGGGCGCAGCCACATCCGCGATACCGTCGACTATGTGCGCAAGGGCAGGAAAAACAACTTTGATTAAGCAGGAGAACCGTATGCAGATCGGCTGGATTGGCATGGGGCGCATGGGCTACGCCATGGCGCAGCGACTGCTCGCGGCGGGCCATACGCTGCACATCTGGAATCGCACGCGCTCCAAGGCCGAGCCACTGATGGCGCGTGGCGCGCGGCTGGCAGAGCGCAGTGCGCAGCTGGCCGCCTCGCAGGTGCTGTTCACGATGCTGGCGACCGGCGATGATCTGGTGGAGGTGCTCTTCGGGACCAACGGTGTGCTGGGCGAGGGGGATGAGGCACCCAGGCCGGGCATCCTCGTGGACTGCTCGACCATCGGCGTGGAAGAGTCGGCGCAGGTGCGCATGCGCCTGAGCGCACTGGGCATCCGCTACCTGGCGGCGCCGGTCAGTGGCAATCCGCGCTGCGTGCCTGCCGGCAAGCTCTCGAGCGTCGTTTCGGGTCCGAAGGACGCCTTCGAGTCGGTCGAGCCGCTGATCCGCACCTATGCGGTGCGCGGTGTCTCGTACGTCGGGGAAGGGGACCTGGCGCGCATCTGCAAGATCGCGCACAACGTATTTCTGGCGGCGGTCATCGAGAACCTCATCGAGGTCACGCTGCTGGCGCAAAAGGCCGGGGTCTCACGTCACGCGTTTCTGCAGTTCATGAACGACAGCGCGCTCGGCTCCGTCTTCACGCGCTACAAATCCCCCGCACTGGTGAATCTGGATTTCACTCCCACCTTCACCATGGCGCTGCTGCGCAAGGACGTGGAGCTCGGGCTCTCCAGCGCGCGCGAGCTCGACGTCGCCATGCCCGTCACTGCGGCAATTCGCGAAGTCCTGCAGGGCCACGTGGGAGTTGCCAGCCTGCGCGAGGATGCGCAAGGCTATCTGGGGCTGGACTTTGCCACGCTCATCGAAACCCTCGCCGCGCAGGCGGGCATGCGCCTGACGAGCGAGAACGTCCCGGTCGCAAGCGGCCTGGAAATTCAGGGGTGAGGGCGCTGCGCTATATATATGCTTATATGGCGCGCGGGCGCGGCTCGTGCGGCACCTCGGCAACATTCGTTCTCAGGGATGGTTGATTGTGGGAAGATCCGCGCGGCGACGGTGCCGCTGCCGTTTGCAGTCAATAAGGGGGGGAGCGGAAATGCCACGACCATATGCAAGGCTTGCGGTCTGCGCCGCACTCTCGGCCGGACTGCTGCTGGCAGGCCGGCTGGTATTCGGCCAGGCCGCGGCTCCGGCCGCGGCGGGTCCGCCGGCGGCAGCAGCGGGCAGCGCCAGCGGGCAGGCCAATTCGGCCCTGCTGCCGCAGGGCGAATATCTGGCGCACGCGGCCGACTGTGTCGCCTGCCACTCCGCGCCCGGTGGTGCCGCCTATGCCGGCGGGCGCGGCATGGGGTTGCCGATGGGCACGGTCTGGGCGACCAATATCACCCCGGATGCCGACACCGGCATCGGTCGTTACACGCTGCAGGATTTCGATCAGGCCATCCGCCGCGGTGTCGCCCGCGATGGGCATCATCTGTATCCCTCGATGCCCTATCCCTCCTACGCCAAACTCTCCGATGCGGATGTGGCGGCGCTGTACGCGTATTTCATGCTCGGCGTAAAACCGGTGCACCAGGCCAATCATCCGCCACAGATCTCCTGGCCGGTGAGCATGCGCTGGCTCATGGCGATCTGGAATGTGTTCTTTCTGGACACTCACCCGTATCAGAACGCAAACGGGCACGATGAGCAGTGGAACCGCGGCGCCTACCTGGTGCAGGGCGCGGGTCATTGCGGCGCCTGTCACACACCGCGCGGCTGGCTGTTTGAAGAGAAGGCGCTCTCCGAGCGCGGCGGCGCCTACCTCGCCGGTGCGCCGCTGGACAACTGGTCGGCTGCAGACCTGACCGGCGATGGTGCTTACGGTCTGGGGCGCTGGAGCGAGGCGCAACTGGTGCAGTTTCTCAAGACCGGCCACAACGCCAGCGGCACGGCATTCGGCTCGATGATCGACGTCATCAACTACAGCACGCAATATCTGAGCGATGCCGACAACGCGGCCATCGCGCATTATCTGAAGTCCCTGGCGCCAGCGCACCGGGATGCGCCCCAGAGCTGGCAACCCAATGCGGCCAGCGCCACGGCGCTCAATCAGCTGCAATTTGGAGCGCGCGGCTCGCAGATCTACTATCAATACTGCGGCGACTGCCATGGTCGCGATGGCGCCGGACAGGCGCCCTTCATCCCGCCGCTGGCCGGTAATCCCGCGGTCCTCGACAGCGATCCGGTCTCGCTCATCAACATCACGCTTAACGGCTCCTCGCCGCTGGTCGTCGCGGGAAACCCGGATTTCTACCGCATGGCGTCGTTCCGCGGCCTGCTGGATGACCAGCAGCTCGCCGACGTGGTGACCTACATGCGCGATGCCTGGGGCAACTCCGCAGCGGCGGTCAACGAGGACCAGGTGCGCTCATTACGCACCACGACGGACGCGGTGCAGGTTGAAGAGCTGAACCTGCTGCGCATGCGCTGAGCACTGCATCACCGGAGGGTACACCATGCGATCGACATTCCTCGGCGCCGGCATCGCGCTTGGGCTGGCTGCAGCATCGGCCACGACGCTGGCACAGACGCCGGCTGCCGGCGCCGGCGCGCGTACGCCCGAGCAGGTGGTGCGACATCACTTTGCGGCCGCCGCCGCGCGCGACCTCGATGCCGTCGTCAGCGACTATGCGGATGATGCGGTACTCATCACGGCCAATGGAGTGGTACGCGGCAAGGACGCCGTACGTGCGGCATTCGCGCAGTTGCTGCGCGCACCTCAGCGCGGCGCGCGCACCGCTTCTGCGAGGGCCGAGCCTGCCGGTCCGCAGATCGTCGTGAGTCATTTCACGCGCGAGGTCGGCTGGCTCATGTGGGCGCAGAACGCAGGCAAGCCGAACGAAGTGCGCGGAGTGGAGACCTACCTGGTTCGAGGCGGCCGAATCGAGCTGGAAACCGTGGGCACGGTGGCGGTGCATCCGGCCGGCGCGGCGCTGTCCAAGCCCTGAGGGCACACCTGGGCGGCAGGCGGCGCCACGTCGGAGAGTTCCGACAATCGAGCGCGGGCGAGGCCCAGGGCAAAGCACAACCCCGGAACGTGCGATAGCGGCCGCTCCCGGCATGATGTCACCCCTGCGCTACGTGCTGGCATGGGTCGCGCTCTGGGCACTCTACCTCGGCTTGGCGGGCTCGGTCAGTGACTCGGAGCTGCTGACGGGCGCGATCGTCGCGGGTGCGTGCACCGGATGGGCTGTGCTGCTGCGCCACTGCTCACCGCATCGGTTCGTTGCAAGCCGCGCTCACTTCGCGCCCTGGAGCCGAAGCCTGCGGCAACTCTTTCCGCAGGCGTTCGCGACCGGCGCAGTACTCGCCGCGGCCCTGCTGCGCACGCGGCCCACACAGCCGCTGGCGCGGGTCGCTGCGCGTAGCGAGGGGCGCTTCTTCGGCGCGCTGCAGTCCCTGCACAGCGGCCTGGTGGGTGACTACGTCGTGTGGATGCTGCTCGGGCTCGCGGCACTGGTGCTTACGCTGCAGAGGGCAGGTTGAGCGAGCGTGCCACGGCCGCATGCACGACCCGTCCGTGCACGACATTCAGCCCGCCGGCCAGTCCCGGCATCTCGCGCACGGCGCCCTCCCATCCGAGATTGGCCAAGGATAGGACGAACGGCAGGGTGGCGTGGTTCAGGGCGAAGGTCGAGGTGCGCGGAACGGCACCCGGCATGTTGGTGACGCAGTAGTGAATTACGCCGTGCACCGTGTAGATGGGGGCGGCGTGGGTGGTCGGTCGGCTGGTCTCGAAGCAGCCTCCCTGATCGATGGCGATATCCACCACCACCGAGCCTGGGCGCATGCGCGCGATCATCGCCTCGCTGACCAGGCGCGGAGCCGCGGCGCCGGGGACCAGTACCGCGCCGATGAGCACGTCCGCTTCCGCCACTGCCTGCTCGATCGCCTCGGCGGTGGAATAGAGCGTACGCACGCTGCCATGGAACTGCGCATCGATGCGCCGCAGCTGCGCCAGGGAGCGGTCGATGGCGCTCACATCGGCGCGCATCCCATGCGCCATCTCGATCGCGTTGGTACCGGCAACGCCAGCGCCGAGCACCACGACATTGGCGGCTGGCACGCCGGCGACGCCACCGAGCAGCACGCCGCTGCCCCCCATCGGCTGCTGCAGATAGCTCGCTCCGACCTGCACCGACATGCGGCCGGCGACCTCGCTCATGGGCGTCAGCAGCGGCAGTGATCCGTCCGGCGCGGTAACGGTCTCATAGCCGATCGCCACGCAGCCGCAACGGCACAGCGCCTCGGCCTGGGGCTGGTCGGCCGCCAGATGCAGATAGGTGAAGAGGACCTGGTCTGAGCGCAGGCGCGCGCACTCCTCCAGCTGTGGCTCCTTGACCTTGACGATCAGCTGCCCGTCGCGAAATACCTCGGCGGCGTCGGGGCAGATGCGCGCGCCGGCCTCACGGTAGTCTTGGTCGCTGCAGCCTATACCGGCACCTGCGCCGCTTTGCAGCAGGACGGTGTGGCCGGCGCTGCGCAGTTCGCGCACTGCCGCCGGCACAAGGCCAACGCGGTACTCGTGATTCTTGATCTCCTTGGGTACGCCGATGCGCATGGGGCTCTCCAGCTCGGAAAGGGGGGCGATGTTCAGACGCCGATTGTCCGGCGCGGTGCGCGGCAGGGGCTGCGAAATCGTCGCCTTTCAAGCATATCTGCAGCAGATTCATGCGTAAATTTCCAATACATCGTAGACTCTGCGAATCATCGGAGGGCGCCATGCCGCTGGATCGCACCGACCGTCGCATCCTGCGCGAATTGCAGCAACAGGCGCGACAGAGCAATGCCGCCCTGGCCGAACGGGTGGGCCTGTCCGAGTCGGCCTGCTTGCGTCGCGTGCGCCTGCTGGAGCAGGCCGGCATCATTGAGCGCTACGCGGCGGTGCTGAATGCGGCACGCGTGGGCATGCCGGTGAGCTTCCTGGTGCGCATCACCCTGCGCGGTCAGACAGACCGGGACCTGGACGGCTTCGAGCGCGCCGTGGCGGCGGTGCCGGAGGTCACCGAGTGCGACCTGACCACCGGCGAGTCCGATTACATGCTGCGCGTGGTGGCGCGCGACGCCGCGGATTTCGAACGCCTGCACAGCAAGGTGCTCACCAAGCTGCCGGGTGTGGCGCGCCTGGACTCGAGCTTCGTCCTGCGCCCGATCGTCAAGAACGCCGGCCTGCCCATCGCCTCCTAGGCCCGGCGCGCGCAGCGCCGGCCGTGGCGATAAAATGCGCGGCGGATCATTGATTAATACAGTTTAATTTACAGCTTAGCCGTACTTAACCCCTGCTGTTGTAGGGTGCCGGCAGACCCCAGGGACTCCCATGAATTTCGCGCAGAGCAGTACTCCTCGCGGCGCCGGCGGCGCTTGCAGCTTTCCCGGGACCTTCTTCAGCGCCGCCCCGCAGCGTCACAGCTGCGTACGCGGGCTCGCCGGTACGGCTGGCCTCGCGCTGTGTCTGGGCCTGCTCCTCGCGGCCTGCAGCGTCGGGCCTGCCTACCGTCGACCTGCGGCGCCGCTCCCCGCGGCCTGGCAGTCGGGCGCTGCGGGGCAGCAGACCGGCTGGCCGACAGCGAGCTGGTGGCGAGGCTTTGGCTCGAGCACGCTCGATGACTATGTGCGCCAGGCGCTCGCGGGCAGCGATGACATTGCTGCAGCGGTAGCCCGCGTTCACGAAGCCGAGGATCAGGCGCAGGAGGCCGGCGCGCCCCTGTATCCCTCGCTCTCCGGGCAATTCGGTGCGGAGAAGGTGCGCCAGTTCTCCCCACCGGACAAGACCGCCACCTTTGGAGCCTTCGAGCCGCTGCTCAGCGCCAGCTACGAGCTGGATTTCTGGGGAAGGAACCGCTCCGCGCACCAGGCCGCGCTGCTGGCCGCCCGCGCCAGTGCCTACGATCGTGAGACGGTGGTGCTGACGGTGCTCAGCGCGGTTGCGACCGATTACTTTCAGGCGCTGGAGATGCGCGACCGACTGGCCGTAGCCACCAACGATCTGGCGAATGCACAGGCGATTCTCAGCGGCCTGCAAACCGAGCAACAGGTCGGTACCGGCACCGCGCTGGACGTCGCGCAGCAGGCAGCCGTGGTCGCCGTGGTCAATGCGACCATCCCGCCGCTGCGGCAGCAGCTGCAGCAGAGCATGGATGCGCTGGCCATCCTGCTCGGCCGCGCCCCGGAGACGCTGCAGTTTCAGGATGCGGGGCTGGCGAGCATCACCGCGCCGCCAGTGCTGCAGGGACTGCCCTCGCAGCTGCTCGCCCGGCGCCCGGACATTGCCCAGGCCGAGGCGCAGCTGCATGCCGCCAATGCCGACATCGGCGTTGCGCGCGCCGCGTTTTTCCCGAATATTACGCTGACGGCCACCGGGGGCTATGCGAGCTCGTATCTGAGCCGGCTCATCACCCCCTCGAGCAGCATTTACAGCCTCTCGGGCTCCATCGTGCAGGCGATCTTTCAGGGCGGCGCGCTGCGCGGCCAGTACCACTATTCGCAGGCGCGCTACGCGGAGCTGCTGGCGGACTACCACAAGAGCGTGCTCTCAGCGCTCAGCGATGTGGAGAATGCACTGGTGGCCGTGCAGCAGACCGCCGATCAGCAGCTGCGCCAGCAGGACGCCGCCGATAAGGCGCAACGGGCCTTTGATTTTGCGCAGCAACAGATGCGCGCCGGAGTGACCAGTATCTTGACTGTTCTGAATACGGAGACGACCTTGTTTACGGCGCAAGACCAGCTGGTGCAGGTCAAATTCCAGCACCTGCAGGCACTGGTCAATCTCTACAAGGCCCTGGGCGGCGGCTGGCAGCAGGGGCAGACATCCCTATGAGTGACGCGACGGAGAAAGAAGTGATCGCACCGCCGCGGCGGCACAGTCCGCACCTGTGGCTCGGGGCGGCAGCGGCGCTGGTCGTCATCGGCGCGCTGACCTGGTACCTGCGTGAGCCCGCGGGCGCGCAGGAGCGCGGCAAAAAGCTGGCGCAGGACGGGCCCGTCCCCGTGAGCAGCGCGCTCGCCACGCGCGGGGACGTTCCGGTTTACCTGCAGGGACTGGGCACCGTCCAGGCCTTCTATACGGCCACGATGACGGCACGCGTGGACGGCCAGCTCGACAGCGTCAACTTCACCGAGGGGCAGCAGGTCAAGAAGGGACAGGTCCTGGCGCAGATCGACCCGCGTCCCTATCGCGCGGCGCTCGATCAGGCGATGGCCGTCGAGCAGAAGGATGCCGCCCAGCTGCAGAGCGCCAAGGGTGATCTGGGCCGCTACGAGCAGCTCGAGCCGCAGCATCTCTCGAGCAAGCAGCAGCTCGACAATCAGCGTGCGCTGGTTGCACAGCTCACTGCCCAGCTGCAGGTTGATCGCGCGGCGATCGATAACGCGCGCACGCAGCTGGGTTACACGACCATCAAAGCTCCATTCGATGGTCGGACCGGCATTCGCCTGATGGATCCAGGTAACAACGTGCGCAACACCGACACCTCGGGCATCGTAGTGGTGACGCAGGTGCAGCCGATTTCGGTGGTGTTCACGCTGCCCGAGGGGGCGATCGAGCAGGTCCAGCAGGCGCTGGCCGCCGGCCCCGTGAGCGTGACGGCGCTTTCGCAGGACGGCCGTACGGTGCTCGATGAAGGCAAGCTGGTTGTCGTCGACAACCAGATCGATGCCACCACCGGTACGGTGCGGCTGAAGGCGACCTTTCCGAACCCGCACAACAGCCTCTGGCCCGGGCAATTCGTCAATGCGCGCGTGCTCACTGCGCGTGAGCATGGCGTCATCACCTTGCCCAATGCCGCCGTGCAGACGGGACCGGATGGCCCCTTCACCTATGTGGTCAATTCCGATTCCACGGTCGAGGTGCGAGCGCTGAAGCTCGGCGAGCAGAGCGGGGATGTCACCGTCGTGCGCCAGGGACTCAACGTCGGCGAGCGGGTGGTCACGAGCAATCAGTTTCGCCTCGAGCCCGGCGCGAGGGTCAGCACTTCATGAGCATTTCGGAACCGTTCGTCCGGCGTCCCATCGCGACGTCGCTGCTGATGGGCGGGCTGCTGCTCGTGGGCCTCGTGGCATTCCCGCTGCTTCCGGTGGCACCGCTGCCACAGGTCGATTTTCCGACCCTGCAGGTCAACGCCAATCTGCCCGGCGCGAGCCCCGAGACCATGGCCTCGGCGGTCGCGCAGCCGCTGGAGTACCAGTTCTCGGAGATCCCGGGGCTGGCGCAGATGACGTCCACGAGCGTGCTCGGTAGCACCTCGATCTCCCTGCAGTTCGAGCTGGACCGCAATATCGACGCGGCGGCGCAGGATGTGCAGGCGGCCATCTCCGCTGCGGGCGGCCAGCTGCCGAAAAATCTGCCCTCGCCGCCGACCTACCGCAAGGTCGACCCCTCCGACTCCCCGATCGTCATCCTGGCCGTGCACTCGGACGTGCTGCCGATGACGACGGTCGATCAATATGCCGAAAACGTGCTGGCGCAGCAGATCTCGCAAGTTCCCGGCGTCGCGCAGGTCAACGTCGCCGGCGAGCAGAAGCCGGCCGTGCGCATCCAGGTGGACCCCGCGAAGCTCGCCGCGCGCGGCCTGCAGCTCACGGACATCGCCAGTGTCATCAACACCGCCTCGGTCGATGCGCCCAAGGGCTCGATCAATGGCGTGACGCACAACTACACCATCTACGATAACGACCAGCTGCTCGAAGCCGCTCCCTGGAACAACATCGTCGTCGCCTATCGCAATGGCGCTCCCGTGCGCATCCGCGACATCGGCGTGGCAGTTGATGGGGCGGAGAACACGCAGACGACAGGCTGGCAGTGGGTTCAGGGCTGGCCGCAGAGCAAACCCGGGATCCTGCTGATCATCCGCAAGCAGCCCGGCTCCAACGTCATCGACACCGTGCAGCGCGTCAAGGATCTGTTGCCCAAGGCGATGATGTCGGTGCCCAAGTCGATCCAGGTGAATGAGATCGGCGATCGCACCATCACCATCAAGGCGTCGCTGAAGGACGTGGAGTTCACGCTGGCGCTGACCGTGTGTCTGGTGATCATGGTCATCTTCCTGTTCCTGCGTAACGCCTGGGCCACCATCATTCCCGGTGTCACGGTGCCGCTGGCGCTGCTGGGCACTTGCGCGATGATGTATGTGCTGCATTTCAGCCTGGACAATCTGTCGCTGATGGCGCTGACGGTCGCGGTGGGCTTCGTCGTGGACGACGCCATCGTCATGCTGGAGAACATCTTTCGGCACATCGAGGAGGGTATGTCACCGCTGCAGGCGACCCTGCAGGGTGCGCGCGAGATCGGCTTCACGATTCTGTCCATGAGCATCTCGCTGGTGGCGGTGTTCATCCCACTGCTGCTGATGGGGGGCATCGTCGGGCGCCTGTTCCGCGAATTCGCCATCACCGTCACGATGACCATTGTCGTGTCCTCGATCGTGTCGCTGACGCTCACCCCGACCATGGCCGCCCAGTTCCTGCGATCGGAACACAACGTGCGCCATGGCCGCTTTCACCAGGCGGTCGAGCGCTTCCTGAAACGGATGCATGACACCTATGAGCGTGGCCTGGACTTCGTGCTGCGCCACCAGCGGCCGACGCTGCTGGTGTTCTTCGCAACCATGGCCCTGACGGTCGTGTTGTACATCATGATCCCCAAGGGCTTCTTCCCGCAGGAGGACACCAGCCAGATCGCCGGGCAGTCGGACATGCCGCAGGACATCTCCTTCTCGGAGGCCGTGCGGCGCCAGCACCTGCTGACGGACATCATCCAGAAAGATCCGGACGTGGCCGGCTATGTGACCTTCGTCGGCGGCGGTCGCCCGGTGAACAACAGCATGGTGTTCGCCGCGCTCAAGCCGCGCGATGAGCGCAAGGCCGACGCCGATCAGATCATCGAACGGCTGCGCGCTCAGATCGACAAGGTGCCCGGCGCGACGCTGTTCCTGCAGTCGCGCCAGGATATCAACGTCGGCGGCCGTATCTCGCGCACCCAGTACCAGTACACGCTGCAGGACATCGATCTGGACGAGCTCAATACCTGGGCGCCGAAACTGCTGGCGAAGCTGCAGTCGCTGCCGCAGCTGCAGGACGTCGCCAGTGACCAGCAGAACAACAGCACCATGCTGTCCATGGACATCGACCGCGACGCCGCCGCGCGCTTTGGCATCCAGCCGGCACAGATCGATGCCACGCTGGCGGACGCCTTCGGCCAGGCGGAGGTGGCACAGTACTTCACCCAGCTCAACAGCTACCACGTCGTGCTGGAGGTGACGCCATCGTTGCAGGCCGATCCGGCCACGCTGCAGAAGATCTATATCAGGGCGCCTACCACCGGCGCGATGGTGCCGCTGTCCACCTTCGTGCGTTACGACACGCATCACGTCACTTTCCTGTCGATCAATCACCAGGGCCAGTTTCCCGCCGTGACGCTGTCGTTCAATCTGGCGCCCGGTGCGGCGCTGGGCGATGCCGTCAACGCGATTACGCGCGCCGCGGGAAGCATCGGCATGCCCGGTACGGTCACCGGCAGCTTCCAGGGCACGGCGCAGGCGTTCCAGAGTTCGCTGAAGAGCGAGCCCTACCTGATCCTCGCCGCGCTGGTGGTGGTGTACATCATTCTGGGCATGCTCTATGAGAGCTATATCCACCCGCTGACGATTCTCTCGACGCTGCCCTCCGCCGGCGTGGGTGCACTGCTGGTGCTGATGATGTTCCACTACGACCTGTCGGTCATCGGCATCGTCGGCATCCTGCTGCTGATCGGTCTGGTCAAGAAGAACGGCATCATGATGGTGGACTTCGCGATCACGGCGGAGCGCGTCGAGGGCATGGCCCCGGAGGCCGCGATCCGCCGTGCCTGCCTGCTGCGCTTCCGTCCCATCATGATGACGACCATGGCGGCGATGCTGGGCGCGTTGCCGCTGGCGCTCGGCCAGGGCACGGGCTCGGAGCTGCGCCAGCCGCTGGGTGTCACGATGGTCGGAGGCCTGATCTTCAGTCAGGCCATGACGTTATTCACCACCCCGGTGGTGTATCTGTATCTGGACCGTTTGCAGAATCGACGGCGGCATGCCCGTGGCAAGCGCGTGCGCACGCCCGAGCAGGCCGTGGCCGCCGCATTGGGGGCGGCCGGCACGCCCGAGGCGCCGCATCCGGGCCCCGCACACGATTCGCGAGTTCGCGGAGCGGGTCTCGGTGATGCCGAGCCGGAAGGCGCTGCATGAAAGTGCTGCTCGTTGAGGACAACGAGCGCGTCAAGCAGTTCGTGCTGAAGGGCCTGGCGGAGTCGGGACACACCGCCGATCACGCTTCCAACGGTCGCGACGGCATGTTCCTCGCAGCCAGCGAACCCTACGATGCCATCGTGCTCGATCGCATGCTGCCGGGGGATATCGATGGGCTGGCGATCATCGAGGCGCTGCGCAAGGCCGGCAAGCGCACGCCGATTCTCATTCTCAGTGCGCTCTCGGATGTCGATGAGCGCATTCGCGGACTGCGTGCCGGCGGGGACGATTACCTGACCAAGCCGTTCGCGTTCGGCGAGCTGCTGGCGCGGCTCGACGCGTTGACACGGCGTGCACAGGCCGAGAGTGTGCAGACGCGCCTGGAGGTGGCGGATCTGCGCATGGATCTGCTCACCCGCAAGGTCACGCGCGGAGATCGCGATATCGTGCTGCAGCCACGCGAGTTCAAACTGCTCGAATACCTGATGCGCCGCGCGGACCAGGTCGTCACGCGCACGATGCTGCTCGAGAACGTCTGGGACTATCACTTCGATCCGCAGACCAATCTCATCGATGTGCACATCAGCAAGCTGCGTCAGAAGATCGATGCCGACTTTGACCGCCCGCTGCTGCGCACGGTGCGCAACGCCGGATACACGCTGACCTCGCATGAGTGAGCAGGGCGGCGCGCGCGTGAGTCTGCAGGACGGAGGGCCCCGGCATGTGAGGGCATTGCGCTCCTCGGCGCTGAAACTGTCGGTCGGCTATATCGGCCTCGGGCTGCTGGCGCTGGTGCTGTTCGCCGCGCCGCTCTGGTATGCCTGGCGGGTCACCATCGAGGACAGCCGCATGGCGATCCTGCAGGCCGATGCGCAGAGGCTCGCCCAGGTATTTCGGCGCGAGGGTCCGAAGGCGTTGGCGGGGCTGCTCTCCGAGCGCGTCGGACTGCAGATCGCCAATGAGCGCTTGCTGCTGTTCGCCGACCCGCAGCGCCGGCCGCTCGCCGGCAACATCGATCGCTGGCCCCCCGAGGTGCCGCTCGAGCCGGGATTCAACACGCTGCGTCTGCAGGTCGATGGACACGACGCCGAGGTTGCGCTGGTGCATCTGGAGCTGCCGGGGGGCTATCACCTGCTGGTGGGCCGCGACACGGCCTTCTACGTACCGCTCGAGCGGCGCTTCTGGTATGCGCTGCTCGGTGCAGCCGTGATTCTCTCCACCTTCGGTGCGCTTGGCGGCATCCTCATACGCCGCACGCTCATGGCGCGCATTCATCTGGTACGCCAGACGGTGTCGGCGATCATGCTCGGGGATCTGACGCACCGGCTACCCGCCGAGCCGGTGGGTGACGAGCTCAACACGCTGTCCCAGACCATCAATCGCATGCTCAATCAGATCGAACAGCTGGTGCACGGCGTGCGCAACGTCTCGAACGCGGTGGCGCATGACCTGCGCACCCCGCTCGCGGAGCTGCGCGTGCGGCTGGAGGAGCTGTCGCTCACACGTCCCGGGCCCGAGCACACCTTCGCCGAGATCGACGCGGCCGTCAGTGACGTCGATCGGGTCATCAGCATCTTCAACGCGCTGCTGCGGCTGGCGGAGATCGACAGCGGCATGCGCCGCTCGGGATTCGTGCCGGTGGATCTGGGTGAGATCGCCGCGGCTGCGGTGGATTTCTATCAGCCAGCCGGGGAGATCAAGGGCGCAAGGCTGCAGCTGGTGCGCACCGACACCGCCCCGGTGCGCGGCGATCCGGTGTTGCTCGCACAGGCGATCAGCAATCTGATCGACAATGCGCTCAAGTACACGCCGGCGGGCGGCAACATCCTCGTGTCGGTCGGCCGGCGTGCCGATCAGTGCATCGAGCTCGCCGTGGCCGACAGCGGCCCGGGCATCGCCGAGGCCGATCGCAGCAAGGTCACCGAGCGCTTCTACCGCGGAGATGCCAGCCGCGGCACCCCTGGAGTGGGGCTGGGACTCAGTCTGGTGGAAGCGGTGGCACGCCTGCACGGCACGATGCTCGAGCTCGAGGACAATCACCCAGGCTTGCGGGCCTCCATGGTGCTCGGGCAGGATACGCGCCCGATCGAACGGCCGGCGACCGCCGTGCCCAAACCAGGGGAGCTTCAGCATGAGCCTGTCTATCTATGATGTGACCGTCCCACCCTATATCCGTGCGCTCGGTGCGCTCGGCGCCGTGCTCGAAAAGGCGCGTGTGCATGCCGAAAACGAGAAGATCGATCCGAGCACACTGCTCGGCATGCGGCTCTATCCGGACATGCTGCCCCTGAGCAAGCAGATTCAGATCGCCGCGGACAATGCCAAGGGTGGCGCGGCACGGCTGGCGCAGGTCGAGGCGCCCAAATTCGAAGACAATGAGACGACGTTTGCGCAGTTTCGCGAGCGCATCGAGAAGACGGTGGGCTTTTTGAAAGGACTTTCGGCGCGGCAGTTCGAGGGCGCCGCCGAGCGTCCCGTGACGCTGAAGTTCCCGCAGCGTACCTTCGAGTTCAAGAGCGGCCTGGAGTACCTGACCACGTTTGCCACGCCCAACGTGTATTTCCATTGCACCACCGCCTACGACATCCTGCGCCATGCCGGGGTGAAGCTCGGCAAGGCGGACTTCATCGGCAACGGCTGAGGGGCGCTGCAGCGGGCGCGCGGCAGATGCGAGGGCGTCGTGTCACATCTGCCCTGCGCCGGCTTTATAAGCCTGACCATTGCCGGTAATCTGGCGCTCGCGCCGGCCTATCGGGTGCCGGTCGCGGGCTTTCCAGGGCTGTTAGCATTTCATGAAAAGTGCATTGATCACCGGCATCACCGGCCAGGACGGTGCCTATCTCGCCGAGCTGCTGCTCGAGAAGGGCTACGAGGTGCACGGCATCAAGCGTCGGGCTTCCTCCTTCAATACCGATCGCATCGACCATCTCTATCAGGATCCGCACGGCTCACACGTGCGCCTGCATCTGCATTACGGCGATCTGACCGACGCTACCAACCTGATCCGGATCATTCAGCTGGTACAGCCCGATGAGATCTACAATCTCGCGGCGCAGAGCCATGTGGCCGTGTCCTTCGAGACCCCTGAGTACACCGCCAATGCCGACGCACTGGGTACGCTGCGACTGCTGGAAGCGATCCGCATCCTCGGGCTGACGGCGCGCACGCGCTTCTATCAGGCCTCGACCTCGGAGATGTTCGGGCGGGTGCAGGAGACGCCACAGCGCGAGACGACACCGTTCTATCCGCGCTCTCCCTACGGTGCCGCGAAGGTCTACGCCTACTGGATCACGGTGAACTACCGCGAGGCCTACGGCATGTTTGCCTGCAACGGCATCCTGTTCAATCACGAGTCGGCGGTACGCGGGGAGACCTTCGTGACGCGCAAGATCACCCGTGGGCTCGCGCGGCTGCATCAGGGGCTGGAGGATTGTCTCTACCTCGGCAATCTGGATTCGCGCCGTGACTGGGGGCATGCACGGGATTTCGTGCGCGCGCAATGGCTCATGCTGCAGCAGCAGAGTGCTGAGGATTTCGTCATCGCAACCGGTGAGCAGCACTCGGTGCGCGAGTTCTGCGAGCGGGCGGCAGGGCTGCTGGGCATGCGGCTCGAATGGCGCGGCAGCGGCGTGGCTGAGCAGGGCGTGCTGGCGGATACCGGCCGCACCATCATCCGCGTCGATCCGCGCTACTTCCGCCCCACCGAAGTCGATACCCTGCTTGGGGATGCCGACAAG
>DATBPG010000156.1:0-9839 GCA_036561485.1 Steroidobacteraceae bacterium
GGTGGGTAGCCGCTCGTCCTCAGCCCTTCGGCTTGCGGAACTTGAACAGGAAGCGGTCGGTCTTGTCGGCCATCGTGAAGACCTTCGCCGTATGCGGATCGTCGGGGTTGGCAACCACCTTGCTCTGTCCGGCGAACTTGAAGCCGACGCTCTCCACTTCCTGACGCACGAGCTTCGGATCGATCCGGTGCAGGGTATTGGTGTCGCTCGCACCACTGCCCTCGGGAGCGGCATGGTCCTCGATGATGAACTCGCCACCGGGCTTGAGCGCGTTGTAGACCGCCATGTCGAACTGCTTCATGTCCGGGCTGCCCATCATCGGGTTATGGAAGTCGTGATAGTTCTCGGTCGTCCACACGACATCCAGATCCGACGGCAGGTTCAGCGAGGTCGTGTCCTGCGTGCTGTCCGTCACGTTGTTGCAGCCGAGCGGCGCGGGCGGCGGCGGCTGCATGCGCGGACGCGCCGGAGCTCCTGGCTGCGGCGGCGGCATGTGCATGTGAAAGTTCACCCCGTACACATGGCCGGAGTCGCCTACCACCCGGCACAGCAACCGTGTGTAGTAGCCCTGTGCGGGCATGAGCTCGCCGACTTTCATGCCGGGCTTGATCCCCGCGAAGCTCAGCACCGCGGCGGGCTTGCGATCGGCATCGCGCATCCGATCCTTTTCGGGACGCGATTGATCATCCACGGCCGCCTGGATATAGCTCGGCACCTTCATCTCACGATGATGCTCACTGGCTGCGAGGCCCGTGCCCGCAACCGCGCACAGCGCCAGCGTGGCGCCTGCAATCACAGCGTATTTCATATGGCCCCCTTGCAATGAAGATTTCGAGCGGCGAGACGCCGGTTCGAGCGCGAGCTACCCCCGCTGCGCGGCCGACATCATAGTCTGCGGTGCAATAAAAGACGATGGCACTTGGCTGACAGGCAGGGGGCTGGAAGGCGCCCGACTCACAGCGCTTGGGCTGCCAGGCAGCGAGATCGCCCCGCCGAGGGCCAGCAGCAGCTGCACCGCGTCCTGGTAGCGCTGCGATTGCGCGCGCACCAGGCCCAGCCGCGCCTGCTGGTCGGAGCGCTGCGCATCCAGGACCTGCAGCACGCCACTGTTGCCGGCGCTGAAACTCTCGCGCGTGAGCGCAAGATTCTGCGCGGCGACCTGCAGCGCCGCCTGCTCGCTGGCGAGCAGCTCCTGGTCATGGTCCAGTGACTGCAGCGCATCAGCGACCTGTGTGAAGCCGGCAAGGACGGTCTGCTGGTAATCGGCCAGCGCCGCGCGCATCTCATCCTGCGCCGCACGCTCGCGGGCTCGCAGCCGCCCGTGGTTGAACAGCGGTGCCGTGAGATTGCCCGCGAGCGCATCGCCGATACCGGCGACGTTGAAGAGTTTCTCGATCGCGTTGGACTGAAAGCTCGCATTGGCCGAGAGGCTGACCTGTGGATAAAGCGCGGCGGTGGCCACTCCGACCGCCGCAGTGGCCGCGTGCAGGCGCGCCTCAGCCGCCAGGATGTCGGGCCGACGGTGCGCGAGCTCGGAGGGCAGCGTCAGAGGCAGCACCGCAGGCAGGTGGAAGTCCTGGAGTGTGAAGGCCGGCACGGGCACGTCCCCGGGGCCGCGGCCACTGAGCAGTGCAAGCGCATCGGCCGCCAAGGCGCGCTGGCGCGCGAGCGGTGCGAGCAGTGTCTGGTCGTTGGCGAGCTGGCTCTGGGCGTTGAGGATATCGACGCGCGTGGTCCCACCCGCCTCGAACGCGTCCTGCACCAGCTGCAGGTTGCGCCGATCGTCCGCCAGCAGCGCGGTCAGTGAATCAAGCTGCGCCTGGGCATCGGCCAGCATCAGCGCCTGCAGCGCGACGTTGCCCGACAGGCTCAGGGCCGCGGCCTGCAGCTGTTGCTGCTGTGCCTGCTGCAGGGCGCGCTGCTGCTCGACGCCGCGCTTCACACCGCCGGTGTAATCGAATGCGTAGCTGACCGCCGGTCCGACGGAAAAATAACTGAACGCCGGCAGCTTCTGCGGGCCCAGAAATGCCGGACCGTATTTGACGCGTCCCGCCGTGGCGTCCAGATCGAGCTGCGGAAACAGCCCCGCCTCGGACTCGGCCACGTGCTCCTGTGCCTCGGCGAGTCGCGCCTGCGCCGCCGCCAGCGTGCGGTTGCCGGCCAGCGCCTGGCGGATGGCGGCATCCAGGCGCGCTGAGCCGAGCAGCGACCACCACTGCGCCGGCACCGGCAGCGCGCCGTCGAGCGTGAGCGCGGGCACCGTGGCGGTGGCCGTGCTCTGCGAGGCCGGCACGCTCGCGCGCGCACCCTGCGTGAGGGCCGCCGAGGGCTCGGGGGTGTAGCGCGTCGCTCCGGGCGCTGCGGGCGCATGAAAATTCGGGCCCACCACGCAGCCTGCGAGCAGGCTGGCCGCCAGCGTGCCGCTCAGGATGAGCGCCAGGCGCGCGCGCCGGCGTCGGCGCTCACTCGATGGCGACATGGGCAGCTCCCCCCGCGCTCGGGCGCGCATTACGCACGAACAGCAGCAGCGGAATGGATATCAGGGTCATGACGAACATCAGATGAAAGTCATCGAGGTAGGCGATCATTGCGGCCTGTGCCGTGATTGCGGCATTGAGCGCTGCCGCCCCGGCGCGTCCCGCGTAGCCATGCAGCGCGTGCATGGCGTACACCCAGGGCGTGATGTGGGCGCTCAGCGCGGCATGCACGACCTGCGTGTTGCTGGTGAACAGCGCCTGCACGGCGGAGATGCCGATGCTGCTGCCGATGTTGCGCATCAGATTGAACATCGCCGTGCCTTCGTTGCGCATCACTGCAGGCAATGTCGTGAAGGTCAGCGCCGCCATCGGCACGTAGACGATGCCGGTGCCCAGCCCCTGGATGAAACCGGACCAGACCACCGGTGACATGTTCATCAGCAGCGAGAAGTGCGTCATCTGCCACATCGAGACGGCGGTCAGTGCCAGGCCGGTGCCGATGATGAGACGCACGTCGATGCGGCCCACGAGGCGCCCGACGAGCATCATCGCAATGAGTGTCCCCACGCCGCGCGGTGCAGTGACCAGGCCCGACTGGAACACCGAATAGCCCATCAGCCCCTGCAGCAGCGGCGGCAGAAGCGCGAGCGTCGCGAACAGCACGATGCCCACGAGGAAGATCAGGATATTGCCGGTGAGGAAGTTGCCGTCCTTGTACATCGCCAGGCGCACGAACGGGCGCTTCGCGGTCAGCGTGTGCGTGACGAACAGATAGAAGGCGAGCGCTGCGACCGCCGCCTCGACCTTGATCTCGGTGGAGTTGAACCAGTCGCGCAGCGGACCGCGGTCGAGCATGACCTGCAGTGCCCCGACGAAGAGGCCGAGCATCGAGAAGCCGAAGAAGTCGAAGTGCTTGCGCTCATGATTGGTGTCGGGAAAGTAGGCGAGCACGCCGAGCACTGCGAGGATACCGAAGGGCACGTTGATGTAGAACACCCAGCGCCAGCTGTAGTTATCGGTGAGCCAGCCGCCGAGCATCGGGCCGATCGTGGGGCCCAGCACCACGCCCAGGCCCCAGATGGCCATGGCGCGCCCGTGATCGCGCGGCGGGTAGGCATCGAAGAGCACCGCCTGTGACATCGGGATCAGCGCCGCGCCAAAGGCTCCCTGCAGCACGCGAAACAGCACGATCTGACTGAGTGACTGGGCCAGCCCACAGAGTGCCGAGGCGAGCGTGAAGCCGATGATGGACACCAGGAACAGGGGCTTGCGGCCGTAGCGATCGGCGAGCCAGCCGGTCAGCGGTGTCATGATGGCGGCGGCCACGATGTAGGAGGTCAGGACCCACATCATCTGGTCCTGCGTGGCAGAGAGGCTCCCCTGCATGCGCGGCAGCGCGACGTTCGCAATGGTGTTGTCGAGCGCCTGCAGGATCGAGGCCACCATCACCGTGACGGTGATGGCGCCGCGATGCTCCTGCATCTGCGCGATGGCATTGCTCGACGTGTCACTCATGGGCGCGGACGCGTTGCCGGTTCAGAGCCGGCGGCGATGGCCGGTATCCACCTTGACGTCGGCAGACAGGCCGGACAGGCGTGCATCCGGCGGCAGCGAATCGGTCGCAAGTTTCAGCCGCACGGGCACACGCTGCACGACCTTGACCCAATTGCCGGTGGCATTCTCAGGCGGCAGCAGCGAAAACTCCGCACCGGTGCCCGGGCTGACACTGACCACCTGCGCCTCGAAGCGCCGGCCCGGGAAAGCATCGATGTGTACTTCCGCGGACTGGCCAGGATGCATGTAGGTCAGCTGATCCTCCTTGAAGTTCGCCTCGACCCACACGTCGTGGTCGGAGATCAGGCTGAAGACCGGGGTCGCGGCAGTGATGTAATCGCCGACCTGCAGCTGCTCGACCTTGGTGACCACGCCGTCACTGGGCGCATGAATCGTCGTATACGAGAGCTGCAGGTTGGCCCGATCCAGCGCCGCCTGCGCCTCGAGCACCAGCGGGTGATGAGCGACGTCCAGGTTCGGATTGCCGCCCAGCAGCGCCAGATAGGTGTTGGCCTGCTGCTGCGCCGAGGACAGCTGTGTCTGCGCCAGCTGCAGCGCATGCTGGGTCTGATCGAACTGCGCCCGCGAGCTGATGCCCGATTTCACCAGGCGCTGCTGGCGCGCAAATTCGCTCTGCTGGTAGGCGAGCGTATCGCGCGCCGCGGCGATCTCCTCGAGCTGGTGCCGGTAGGAGGCGCGCGCGGCCTGGATCTGCAGGCGCGTGGCGGCCAGCTTCGCCTGCGCCTCCTCCAGCGCGATACGCAGCGGCCGCTCATCGAGCCGGAACAGCACATCGCCGCGATGCACGAGCTGGTTGTCGCGCACGTCCATCTCCACCACGCGCCCGGCGATGTTGGTACTGATGGCCGTCTGCGCCGCCATCACGGCGGAATCGTCCGTGGACTGGTAGCGACCGGTGAGCAGATAGTAGGCCAGCGCGGCAACCAGGGCGATGATCGTTCCGCCCAGCATCAGCGTCCAGCGCAGACGCGCACGGCGGCGCTCGGCGCGCTGTGCGGATGCCACACGGTCGGGATGCTCGTTGCGCTGCTCGACTGCTGCGTCCATGGGCTCTTCCGTTACAGGGGGGTACGGCGCGCCTCGGCGGCGCGGGACTCGGTGGCACGACTATCGAGCTGCTGCAGATTCTGGTGCACTCGCCCGAGCAGCTCCAGCAACTGCTCGCATTCCTTCTCGTTGAGGACCGAGATCGCTTCGCTGCGCGCCTGATCGGCAATCTTCCACATGCGCGCCAACACCGGTTTGGCTTCCTCACGCAGATACAGCCGATGCGCGCGGCGGTCGCTGGGATCGGGTCGCCGCTCGACCCAGCGATCGGTCTGCATGCGATCGAGCGTGCGCACCAGCGTCATCGGATCGGTCTCGGTGAGCTCGGCCAGCCGCGCCTGGCTGATGCCCTCGTTTCGCTGCAGATGCGCGAGCACCTTGCACTGGGGCAGCGTCAGCTCGAGCTCGCGCGCCTGGCGCTCGAAATGACGGCCATACAGGCGCGACACATCGCGCACTAGAAATCCGAGATTTCGCAGTCGCTCGCTGGGCGGGGGCATGCGTTCACTCCGGGGACCGATTCGGAAAGCCATGAGCGGTCGCCGGAGATAATAACACGCGTTATTATAGACGCAATAATAATATCTGTGCCTGCCACCTGGCGGGGTCGAGCGCTGCGGTGCGATGTTAATCTGCGGCCGATGCCGCCCCGCTACTGCCCCCAGCCCTGGCCAAATCCGGCACGACCCGGCACCCCGCTGCGTTTGCCGGCGAGCTGCTCGCCTATCGAGGCGATGCGCTGCTCGATGAAGGCGCGCAGCGGTGGCCCACTGCGCTCGTGGACGCCCACGCCGCCGAAGTTGTCGTCCTCGAAGTCATCCACAGCCGATGCCGTGCGAGCGCCCGAGCCATTGCGGGCGCGCCCGGGGTGTTCCTCGAAGTTCACATCGAACTGCCTGGCCCCTCCCGCCGGATCCTGCAGGGCGGCGGCGTGGATCAGCGTGAGCAGACGGCGCAGTTCCGCATCGATGTGCGCACGCGTCAGCTCGGTGTGAAGCAGCGCCTGCACGGCATGACGATAGCGCTGCGAGAGCTCCGGGTCGGCCAGCACACGATCGGCCAGCGGGAAGATGCCCGGGCCCGAGGGCTTGAAAATGCTCAGGTCCAGCTCACCGCGCCGGAAGCCGCCGAAGGCCATGTTCATGTCCCAGGGGACCCACACGACTTTGCCGGAGTCGGGATGAACCGTGAGGTAATAGTTGTGATTCATCGCCAGCGGACTGTCGGAATTGACGATGGCGCTCTCAACGGCGAGGAAGCGCAGGAATTCGTCCACATCCAGATAGTCGCCCAGGTGGCGCGAGAACTCCTCGTTCGAGGCATGATCGACGAAGCGCACGAAGTGGATGAGCCGCTGCGCGTCGGCGGGGCGCGCCTTGAGCTTCGAGCTGTAGGATTTCTCGTAGGGCTTCCAGTCCTCGCCCAGATCGGGCAGACCGCTCAGTCCCTCGGGCTTGACCAGCACTCCGACCTTGCGTCCCCAGCGCTGCTCGAAGAATGTCTGGTCGACCTGCTCCACCAGCGTGAACAGGCCCGCGTATTCGTGCTCATGCAGGCCCGGCACGCTGATGTAGACGCGCGCGAAGGCGGTGCGCGGCGCGGGCACATCGGCCCCGCGAAACATCTCGTACGCCAGGGTTTCACGCAGCTGGCTGCCGTCGAATGCATTGTTGTCGAGGTTGATCTCGCGCAGGCCGAAGAAGCGGTGATGCGTATCGCCATGCGCGAATTCCAGCTTCAGCGAGCGCTTCAGATCGGTGCGCGCGCCGCGGTAGCTGGAGTTGCCCTTGTAGCGCACCGCAATCTGGCCAAAGTCCTGCCCGTCGAAGCGCAGCTCCGCCGGCACCTTGGTGTAGCCGGAGGAATCATCGGCGGCGTTGGCCTGCCAGCCACCGATGCCCCGGCCACCATGACCATTCGCCGGTGGCATGCGGGCGAAATCGGCCTCGGCGATCGTCAGCTCGATGGTATGCAGACGCGGCGAGCGAAACAGATCGTCCGCGCTCGAATAGAGCGGATCGAGCACGGCGCTGGCGTCGCGGGAGCTCACGCCCGTCTCGCCGCCGGCACTCGCGGCGCTGCCGCTCGAATGGGTGCTCGAGCGCTGTGCGGAACTGGGCTCTGCGGCGCTGCTGGGCAACGCCCCGCCAAGCATCGCCCCGCCAACCCCGAGCGCGGCCGCGGCCACCACGGCGGCGACTCTCGCGGCCTGCGCGGCGAGCTGCCCTGCAACGTGGAAGCTGGTCGGAACACCGCGCACGCAGTCGACCTCCGGCCCGATGGTCGCAATGGCCCCCGCGGCTGTCAATCGGCACGGGCGAGAAGCCCTGCTGGCACAGCGCGCGTGCACTGATGGAAGCGCTCCTCATCTCCTTCAGCACGGTCGCCCTGGCGGAGATCGGCGATCGCACGCAGCTGCTGGTGCTGCTGCTGGCCACGCGCTTTCGCCGCCCCTGGCCCATCGTGGCCGGCGTCATCTGCGCAGCGCTGCTCTGCGAGGCCGTGGCCGCGGCCCTCGGCGCCTGGATCGGCACACGCCTGCGCACGGGCATTCTCGACATCGCGGTCGGCGCCAGCATGATCATCATGGGTCTGTGGATGCTCAAACCCGACTCGCTCGGCGAGCAAACGGATGCCACGGACCATCGCGGCATTTTTCTGACCACGCTGGGAACCTTCGTGCTGGCCGAGCTCGGCGACAAGACCCAGATCGCGGCGCTGGCGCTGGCGGCGGCCTATCGCAACCTGGCCGCGGTGATCGTGGGCAGCACTCTGGGGCTGATCGTCGTCAATGTTCCGGTCATATTCCTCGGCAAGCTGTTTGCGGAGCGGCTGCCGCTGCGCGCCATCCGTTATGCCAGCAGCGCGCTGATGATCGTTCTGGGTGCGGTCTTTCTGGTACGCGCCCTGCACCGCTGAGCACTAGAATGGGCGCTGGGCATCCGCAGGAGGGCGCCATGGTTCCGCAGAGGCCTCCGAGTGCCGCCGCGCCGGGGCAGGATAAAGCCGCGCTCTATGCGCAGCTGTCCGAGCGGCTCGGCGAGCTCATCGCCGATCAGACCGACTTCATTGCGAACATCTCCAACTTCGCAGCGCTGCTGTTCACGAGCCTGCCGCAGCTCAACTGGGCGGGTTTCTACCTGCTGCATGGCACGGACCTGGTCCTCGGCCCTTTCCAGGGCAAGCCCGCCTGCTCGTTGATTGCCAGCGGCGAAGGCGTCTGCGGCCAGGCGGCCCTCAAGCGCGCTGCCGTCCTCGTTCCCGACGTGCGCGCTTTCCCGGGACACATCATGTGCGATGAAGGCTCGCGCTCCGAGATGGTCCTGCCGCTGATCAAGGACGGCCGCCTGGTGGGCGTGCTGGACCTGGACAGCCCGCAGCTGGCGCGCTTCGACGCTGCCGATTCCGAACACGTTCAACGGCTTCTCAAGCAGCTCATGGGCGGTACGGTGGTGCCGGAGTCGCGCCTCGCTCCGGCCAGTACACCGGCCTGGTAGCCGGCCCGGTCGGTGCCCGCCGACAGCTGACCGGCGCACACGCCGGCAATGCGGGGCCGCGGCTGCGACATACTCGCAAGCTGCGCAGCAGGAGTCGCTCATGGCCAGACATTCATCGACGACGAGTGGCACCCCGGGTACCGATGCGCGCCGGCAGGCCCCACCCGGAGAGGATCCGGGGACGCTCACCGACGAGGAATACCTGTCGGTCGGTGGGCCCGACGCCCTGGACTCAGCGGCACCTCGCGGCAACGACGCTCACGACGAGCGCACCGATGACAGCGTCGGCGCGCAGCGGGAGGCGCATCCCGACTCGCCCCCGAAAACGCCTCGTGCGCCCGCCGGCGAGGACCCGGAGCGCTCGGGCGACACCGATCCGGATTGATCCGTCACAGCGGCGCGACGGCCCCATCGAGCGCTCAAGGGCTCAGTCGTGTGCGCTCTGCGGCAAGCCCAGCGCCTTGCGCAGCTGTGCCACCGACATGGGCTTCACGTAGACCGGCGTGTCCACGTCGAATTTCCTCGCCGTCGCCAGTCCTCCGACCACGACCGGCGCGTAGCCGGCTGCCCGCACCAGGCGCTCGACGATACGCGTCGCCTGCGCATCATCCGAGGCAATCGGAATCGCTACCGGCTCCCCGGCGCGATGCGCATCCTTGCGCAGATCCACATAGGTGATCGCATTGAAGGCGCGCACCAGGCGCACGTGCGGGAAGAACTTTGCCGAGGCCACCCCCGTGCCCTCGCGGCGTGCCTCATCGGCCATCGCCCCATCACGCTCCGGATAGGGATTGCCCAGGTCGATGACGACCTTGTGGTCGAGCTCCCCGGCCAGCTCCTGGCCGACCTGGGGCTCGGCGCCATAGGGCACGCTGATGACGATGACATCGCCATAGGTGGCGGCCTGCTGCGGGGTGCCTACCGACACGTTCGGTCCGATGGACTTGGCCAGTGACTGCAATTGCTCGGGATGGCGCGATGAGATCATGACGTGATACCCCGCCGCTGACCACAGCTGCGCGAGCGTACCGCCCATCTTGCCGGCCCCGACGATGCCGATCTTGCTCACGCCCTGCGTGGGACCGTCCGCCGCCCGGGTGAGCGCGGGCATCGCAAACGCTGCCAGCAATGCCAGCGCCCCGAGCGCAAGAGGATGCAGGCGCAGCGGCTGAACTCGATGGCAGCTCCGCGAAGGGGTGTTCATGGCTGCTTCCTTTTGTGCTGGCACGTACTGATCATCCCG
>DATBPG010000157.1:0-17967 GCA_036561485.1 Steroidobacteraceae bacterium
AGGCGGGTTGATAGCGATCGAAGCCGCGCGTGGTGAGATAGCGCTGGAAATGCTCGAAGATGAAGAAGAAGCGCGCGAAAGCGGGATTACGCAGCGACACCAGCACGAACCAGGGCGCGGCGATCAGCCCCATCGCCGCGAGCGTCCACTCCGGGCGCGCCCGGCGCAGCAGCGTGGCATCGCGGTAGAGCAGCATGAACAGCACCCCGACCATGCCGGGGATGAGGATGCCGACGAGCCCCTTGGTGAGCAGCGCCAGGCAGATGCCCACGGCCAGCCACAGCGCCAGAGCGCGCGGTCCGGGCGTACGCAGTGCAGTCGCGGGCAGCTGCGGCTCGCGCAGCGGCGTCGCGGGTGGCGGCGGCCCGGTCGACGGCGCAGCGGCCGGACGATGCACCAGCAGTACCAGGGCGCTGAGGGCAATTTGCAGCGTAAAGCTCAGGGCCATGTCGAGCGTCGCCACTCGTGCCATCCCCACGTAGTAGAGCGCACTGCCCTGCACGATCAGGCTGAACCATCCGGCGCGCTCGCCATACAGCCGTCGACCGACGGCCCGCGCCAGCAGCAGGCCCGCAAAGCCGCACAACGCCGGCCACAGCCGAACCGCCCAGGCGTTGAACCCGACGAGCTCCTCGGCCACCGCGGTGGCCCAGTACTGCAGCGGAGGCTTCTCGAAGTACTTCACGCCGTCCAGCCGCGGGGTCACCCAGTCGCCGCTGACCAGCATCTCGCGCGGGATCTCGCCATAGCGGCCTTCGTCAGGGTCGAACAGGGCGGGCACACCGAGCGGCGCAAACCACAGCAGCACCAGTAGCACCCAGGCACACACAGGCAGCGGCGAAGCGAAGCGGCGCATTGAATGGACCTGGTGCTGGGGGTTCAGCGCAGTGGCGCGCCAGCGAGGTGCCAGAGCGCAGGAGTCCGGCAGCAACGGGGGGTTTGCCGCAGGACCTGTTGGGAGTTGTTGGGCAAGGGCGCATCCTGCCCGTTGCCCGTGCCCTGGATCAAGATCCAGCCCGGCAGCTCGCGCGGGCGCCTGCGCACATTGACACTCACGCGAAGCGGGACAATGCTCGCGATGTGGCCACCCTGACGCTGTGGATCGGCACCCGCAAGGGAGCGTTCGCGCTACGCGCTGACCCGCAGCGACGCCGCTGGCGGCTGTCGAGCCCGCAATTACTCGGCCATACCATCCAGCACATCGTGCAGGACCCGCGCGCCCCGCGGCAACTGCTGCTCGCCGCCAAGACCGGCCACCTGGGGCCGACCGTCTATCGCTCCGCCGATCGCGGCCGCCACTGGCAGGAAGTGCGCACGCCACCGGCCTTTGCCCAGGCCGGCCAGGGACAGCCCGCGCGTGCCGTGGAGCGCGTCTTCTGGCTCACACCCGGGCATCAGAGTGAAGCGGGCAGCTGGTACGCGGGCACCTCTCCGGCGGGGCTGTTTCGCTCCGAGGACGGCGGGGACAGCTGGGCGCCGGTGACTGGCCTGCACGAGCACTCGAGCTTTCCGCAGTGGGCGCCGGGCCATAAGACGCCCGACGGGGAACTGCTGCACTCGATCCTGGTGGACCCACGCGACGCTCGACATCTGTACATCGGCATCTCGGTCGGCGGTGTATTCGAGTCCACCGATGGCGGGACGAGCTGGGAACCCTTGAACGAGGGCGTCGCCGCAGATTTCCTGCCCGAGCCGAACGTGCCCTTCGGACACGATCCGCACTGCGTCGCCATTCACCCCCTGGCGCCCGATCGGCTCTATCAGCAGAATCACTGCGGCATCTATCGGCTGGATCGACCGCAGCGGCGCTGGCAGCGCATCGGCAGTGCAATGCCGGCGCGCATCGGGGACATCGGCTTTCCCATCGTGGTACATCCGCGCGATCCGGATACCGCCTGGGTGCTACCGATGGACGGCACGCGCGTGTGGCCGCGCACCTCGGTTGGCGGCCGACCGGCCGTCTACCAGACACGCAACGCCGGTCGCTCCTGGCAACGACGCGATCGCGGCCTGCCGCGCCGCAACGCCTGGCTGACGGTGCTGCGACAGGCCATGTGCACGGATGCCGCGGCGACCCCCGGGCTCTATTTCGGCACCACCGGCGGGGAAGTCTGGGCCAGCACCAACGCCGGGGAAAGCTGGCGCTGCATTGCGCAGCGGCTCCCGGAGATCTACTCGGTCACCCCGGCCCTGAACTAGCCCCGCCCTGCGGCTGGCCTGCCCGACCCAGCCCGGCCCTCAGCCACGCGCTCGGGTAAACTGGGCACTGAAGAGGACGAGAGGCCCCATGACCGAGGTCCACATCGCCAGCCCGCTACGCGATTACACGCAGGGCGCCTCCACGGTGCGGGCCGACGGCGCCACGCTTGCGCAGCTGCTGGCCGACCTCGACCGACGCTATCCCGGCATCCGCTTCCGCATGATCGATGAACAGCAGCGCATACGACCCCACATCCGCATCTTCGTCGCCGCGCGCGAGGCGCGCGATCTGGCGCAACCCCTCGCTGCACGCGAGCCGGTGCACCTGCTGTGTGCGCTGTCAGGGGGTTGAGCGCGAGGAGCGCGTGCCCTCATGGTAGCCAGTCCCGTCAGCCTCGACTCCCCCGCTGCGCTCTCGGCCAGCGAGCGCCAGCGCTATGCGCGCCATCTGTCGCTCGCGGAGATCGGTGAGAGCGGGCAGGCGCGGCTGCGCGCGGCGCGCGTGCTGGTGGTGGGAGCCGGCGGTCTGGGCTGTCCGGCTGCCCTGTATCTGGCAGCGGCCGGAGTGGGCACGATCGGCCTGGTCGACTTCGATCGGGTCGAAGAGTCGAACCTGCAGCGCCAGGTGCTGTTCACTAACGAGGACATCGGCCAGCTCAAGGCCGAGCGCGCCTGCGCGCGACTGGCGGCGCTGAACCCGCAGGTGAAGGCGATTGCCCATCCGTTCGAGCTGTGTGCGGCGAATGTGCGCGAGACGTTCGCGCCCTACGATCTCATCGTCGATGGCAGTGATCGCATCGGCACACGCTACCTCGTCAACGATGCCTGCGTGCTGTTCGGCAAGCCGTTGGTCAGCGCGGCGATCCATCGCTTCGAGGGCCAGGCGATGAGCTACGTGCCCGGACGCGGGCCGTGCTATCGCTGTCTGTTCCCGCAGATTGCTGAGGGCACGCTGCCAAGCTGCGCGCAGGCGGGCGTGCTCGGAGTGCTGCCCGGCGTGCTCGGCTCGCTGCAGGCCACCGAGGCCATCAAGCTGCTGCTGGACATCGGCGCACCGCTGCTCGGGCGCGTGCTGGTCTACGATGGGTTGTCGATGCGCTTCGATGAGTTTCGCATCGCGCGACGCCCGGAGTGCGCGGTCTGCGGCGATCAGCCGAGCATTCACGCGCCGCAGGATCCTCCGGGCTTCTGCACCATCGAAGAGCAGCGGCGCGTGCCGCGCATCCTGCCCGAAGAGCTTGCCCGCGCCCTGGCGCGCGCACCGGGGAGCCTGCGCCTGATCGACGTGCGCGAGCCGGAGGAGTTTGCGCGGGCTCATCTGCCCGGCGCGATCAACGTGCCGCTGCCGCGCATCGAGCAGGACGGATTCTGCCCGCCTGGCGAGGGCCTGGCATCCAGCGACGGCGCGGCGCGCGCCGATCGCCCCGCCGATCGCCTGGTCTTCATCTGCCGCAGCGGCGCACGCAGTCTGCGGGCCTGCGCGCTGGTGCGGCGAAACGCGGGACGCGAAGTGCTGCAGCTGGAAGGTGGCCTGCTCGCCTGGCGCGAGGCCATCGACCCGACGCTCGCGCTCTAGGCCCGCGACACTCGCTTTAGCCCGAACAGCGCTTCAGGACGGCGGCGGCCCGCGCACGACACGCACCATCGCGTCCGGACGCATCCACTTGCGGAAGGCGGCCTGCACCTGATCGCCGGTCAGCTGGATGTAGCGCTGCGCGGCGCGCGTGGGCTCATCGAGCGGCAGATCCAGCTCTCGGCGGTTGAGAAAGCCCTCGGCAATCAGATCCGTGCTCGCTTCGGCGAGCGGGATCTGCCGCAGCAGCAGCGCCTTGACGCGCGTGAGCTCATCCATCGTCGGCGGCGCCTTCTGCATGTCCGCCACTTCCTGGGTCGCGATCGCGGCGGCCTGCCCGACGTTCTTCGGGTCGCAGGCGTAATTGATGATGTAGACGCTGCGGGTGCGGCCGGCCTGCAGCTGCGAGCCCACGCCATAGACCAGGCCGCGGTTCTTGCGCATCTGCACCGACAGACGCGTGGAGTAGAAGCCGCCGCCGAGCACCGCGTTGCCGAGCTCGAGCGCGTAGTAGTCCGGATTGGCGCGCGTGAGGCCGAGGGTCTGCGCCAGGCTCACCTCATCCTGCACGCGGCTGGCGTCGGGCACCGTGACGATGGCGGCTTTATTCGGCGGGGCGACCGGCAGATCCGTATCCGGTCGCGGGCCGCTGGCGCGCCAGGCGCCGAAGTACTTCTCGATCGTGGTGCGCGCCTGCGCCGGGCTGACGTGACCGATGACCACGATGGTCGTCAGGTCCGGACGAAACACGCGCTGGTAGTAGTCGTGCACGTCATCGAGCGTGAGCGCCCGGACGGTCGCGGGCGTGGCCTGACGCAGCGATGGATCACCCGGCGGAAACAGCGCGCTGACCATCGAGTGCTGATACAGATAGCCGGGGCTCGCATTGCGCGCGCCGATCATGGCCGTGAGCTGCGGTTGCAGCAGGGCCATCACCTGTTGCGGCAGCGCCGGGTGCAGCTCATTGTCGGCCAGCAGCTGCACGGCGCGATCGAAATACGGGGCCAGCGCCTGCACCTCGAAGTCCTGTCCCGCCTGCTCCTGTGCGCCGATGGCATCGAGCGCGCGCGCATAACCCAGCCGGTCCAGTTTCTCGGTGCCGAAGGGCAGCAGCGCATCGAGCAGCTCGGCCACGCCCTCCTTGCCCGGCGGCGTCTCGGTGTCCGGACGGTTCCGGATGTGGCCGATGACGCTGACGGTGTCGGCGACGTCCTCGGGCTGCACGATGAGGGTCAGGCCATTGGGCAGGTGCGTGACGACCGGGTCGGTCGTCAGCTGCGGCACCGTCAGTCGGCTCACCGCGCGTGCGGCCCAGTCCGGCAGCGCTACCGGCTTGCCCTCACCGAGCGCGATCGACTCCTGGCCGCCGAAGCCGCCGCTGGCGGCCACGGGACGCCCCGAGCCCTGCGGCAGCATGACCGCCGAGACGGCTTCATCGAGCTTCAGATACTGGCGCGCCACGCGATTGACATCGGCAACGCTGACACGCTGGATGCGCGCCAGATCCTCTTCGGGGGAGGAGAGCCCGTAGAGCGCCACCGCATCCGACCAGATCGAGGCCAGGCCTTCGATGGAGTTGCGCTCGAAGCCGGTGGCCCGCTCCTCCTGCAGCTTCGCGGCGGCCACCAGATCGGCAGGCACACCGTTCTTGACCACGTCCGCCAGGATGCCGCGCACATCGCGCATGAGCGCATCGCGATCCGCATTGGCTGTAAAGCCCAGCTGCGCGTAGGCGAGCCCGGCGCGCGGCAGCGGATCGAGCCCAAAGCCGGCATCGAGCGCTTTGCCCTGTGCGACGAGGTTATACAGCGCGAAGCGGCGGCTGCTGAGCACATCCGAGAGCACCTCGAGCGCCGGGAAGTCGGCGCTGCGGGCACCGGGCGTGCGCATCGCGATCATCAGCGCGCCGTTGGGCTGATCGGTGTTCACCGTGAAGCTCGTGGCGTGGACGGGCTGCAGGTTCACCGCCGGCCGCGGCGGCAGTGTCTTGCGCGGTATGTCGCCGAAGAGGCTCCGCACCTCGGAGAGCGTGGCGCGCGGATCGACATTGCCGACGATGACCAGGATCGCATTGTTGGGTGCGTACCAGGCGTCATGAAATGCCTTGAGCATCTGTGCGCTGGTCTGATCGAACGAGGGACGCGTGCCGAGCGCATCGTGTGCGTAGGGCGTGCCGGCGAATGCGTAAGCGCGCAGCTTGGTGTAGAGCAGGTAATCCGGATCGGAGTAGTCGCGCGCCACTTCCTGCTCGATGGCACCGCGCTCCTGATCCCACTGCGCCTGTGTGTCCTCGACGCCGCGCATGCGCAGCGCCTCGATGTGCAGCGCCACGTCCAGATCATCGGAGGGCACGGTGAACAGATACTGCGTCATGCTCTCACGCGTGTCGGCGTTGAAATCTCCGCCCATCACCGCGCCGATGTCGGCGAGCTGATCGGCCGAGAGCCCCGGGCTGCCGCGGAACATCATGTGCTCCTGCGCATGGGCCATGCCGGGAAAGTCCGCCGGCGCTTCGTCCGAGCCGACGAGGTAATTGACCGAGGTCGAGACCACCGGCGCGAGCGTATTGCGCACGATGATGACGCGCAGGCCGTTGTCGAGCGTGGCCCGTGTGGTGTCCGCGTCCGCGGCGGCCTCGACACGCGCCGCATCCGGAACACGCGCCCGCCCGCCGCCGGGCGACGGCGCGGCGGCGAGCGCTGCAAAAGACACCACACAGACCAGAAGGGAGGCGAGGCAGCAGATGAGGCGCTTCACGGGAGTCTCGCTGTGCTGGCAGGCGTAAGGGTCTTCACTATGCCATATCCGCCGCCCGCCGCACGTCGTAGGCTTGCCGCATGTATGCCCTCGCCATTCATGGCGGCGCCGGTGCCTTGGGCCCCGCGGCGCATGATCCGGCGCATCAGGCGGCACTGTGTGCGGCGCTTACGGCGGCGCTGCAGGCCGGCGAGCGCATCCTGCAGGACGATGGCACGGCGCTGGATGCCGTCGAAGCCGCGGTGGTCGCGCTCGAGGACGATCCACTCTTCAATGCCGGGCGCGGGGCGGTGCTGGCCGCAGATGGCAGCGTGGAGCTGGATGCGGCGATCATGGAAGGTACGACGCTGCGCGCCGGTGCGGTCGCGCTGGTGCGCCACACGCGCAATCCCGTGCGCCTGGCCCGCTGTGTGCTCGAGCGCCTGCCGCACGTGATGCTCGCCGGGGAGGCCGCCGACCGCTTCGCCGCTCAGAGCGCGCTGTCCCGCGTCGCGAACGACTACTTCGTCACCGAGCAGCGGCGCGCGCAGCTGCAGGCGCGCGCGGCCGACAGCGCCGGCGTGAGCCGTGGCTCCGGTCCCTGGGGCACGGTCGGCGCTGTGGCGCGCGATCGGCGCGGGCAGCTCGCCGCGGCGACCTCCACCGGCGGCACCGTGGGCAAGCGGCCCGGGCGCATCGGCGATTCACCCATCATCGGCGCGGGCACGTATGCCGATGATTCGGCCTGTGCCGTCTCGGGCACGGGACACGGGGAGTGGTTCGTGCGCATCGTGCAGGCCTACGACCTCGTGGCACGCCTTCGCTATGCGCATCAACCCCTGGCGGTGGCCATGCAGGAGGCACTCGAGCGACTGTCCTCTCTCGGAGCGCACGGCGGGCTGATCGCGGTCAATGCAGCGGGCGAGATCTGCGTGCGTCACAACTGCGAGAGCATGCTGGGCGCGAGCGTATGCGAAGGCCAGGCGCCGCAGGTGTGCATCCTCTAGGCCGGGGCGGCCGCCCACGGCAGCCGATCGAGGTCCACATTGCCGCCGGTCAGCACGATCGCCACGCGCTGACCGGCGACGTTCAGGCGCCCTTCGAGCAGGGCTGCGTAGGGCACCGCGCTCGAGGGCTCGACGATGACATGCAGCTCGCTCCAGAGCGTGCGCATCGCGCGTACGATGCCTGCCTCGCTCACGGTCACGACGTCATCGAGGTGCTCACGCAGCAGGGCGAGCGTGCGCGTGCTGACCATGCCGCGCAGACCGTCGGCGAGCGTGGCCGGCATGCTGCTCGGCGCGGGCGGCAGCGTCGGGGCGCTGGCCGCATGGAAGCCGCGCCAGGCATCGTCCGCGGCCGCCGGCTCCACGCCGATGACACGTGCGGCGGGCGCGAGCGCCTTGACGACCAGCGCGATGCCGCTGGCCAGGCCCCCGCCGCCGACCGGACAGAGCACGCAGTCGAACTGGGGCAGATCCTCGAGCAGCTCGAGCGCGACCGTGCCCTGCCCGGCAATGACGCGCACGTCGTCGTAGGGATGCACGAAAGCTGCGCCGCTGCGGGCGACGATGTCGGCCACGGCCGCCTCGCGTGCAGCCAGCGAGGGCTCGCACAGCTGCAGCGTCGCGCCGTAGCGGCGCACCAGCGCGAGCTTGGCCGCCGAGGAATTGGCCGGCATGACCACGACCGCCGGCACAGCGCGCAGCTGCGCCGCGCGCGCCACGGCTGCGCCATGGTTTCCCGAGGAATGTGTGACGACGCCCGCTGCAAGCGCCTCGGGCGGCAGGCAGAACACGGCGTTGGTGGCGCCGCGGACCTTGAAGGCGCCCGCCTCCTGCAGATTCTCGCACTTGAAGTACAGGCGCGCGCCGAGCTGCGCGCCCAGCATCTGGCTCTCGAGCAAGGGGGTGTGGCGCACACGCCCGGCGATGCGCTGGCGCGCGGCGCGGATGTCCTCGAGGGTGGGTGCGTGCTGCGCCTGCTTCGAACTCATGTGCGCTTTCACCCCGGGCTGCCGCCGGGGGGCGGCGCGCTCCTACAGCCGGCCGCGTAACAGCTCCGCTTCGCAGCGCCCGCGGCGCGCCCAGAATGCCTGCATGCCAGGCTCTCAGCCGACGCCACCGATGGACCCGCCGCTGCCCGCGCCGCCACCGGCGCCCGGCACCGAGCCGCCACACCCGGTACCGCCGCTGCCCGATCCGCAGCCCACACCGGTGCCGGGCCCGGTGCCCGGGCCGCGACCGCCGCCGGCGCCGGCCCCCGCACCGCCAGGTTCCAAACCGACGCCGCAGGGCGAGCCCACTCCAAGGCCCGCCCCGCCGCACGATCCGACGCCACCGCCCGAACCGCCTGCACCCGACCCTCCCTGGCCGCAACCGGTTGCGCCGCCGGATACTCCGGGGCTGCCGCCCGCGCCAATGCCCCCGCCACTGGTCGCCTGAGCGGCTCAGGCGCTCTGCAGCTTCTGCGCGGCGTCCTCGTAGTTCGCGACCTTGGCGAGAAAATTGTCGACGAAGTCGGGCCGGCGATTACGGAAGTCGACGTAATAAGCGTGCTCCCAGACATCCAGCACGAGCAGCACCTTGCCCTCCCCGCTCGCCAGCGGTGAGTCGGCATTGGCGGTCTTGGTGATCTTGAGCTTGCCGTCCTTGGCGAGAATCAGCCAGGCCCAGCCCGAGCCGAACTGCGTGGTGGCAGCGGTCTTGAAGTCGGCCTTGAACTTATCGACGCTACCGAATTCGGCCACCAGACGCTTCTCGAGCGAGCCGGGGATGCCGCCGCCCTGAGGCGAGAGCGACTGCCAGAACACACTGTGATTCCAGTGCTGGCCGGCATTGTTGAACACCGGGGTGAGCTCGGGGTTGTTGCGCGCGAGCTTGATCAGCTCCTCGAGCGACTTGCCCTGCAGCGAGGGGTTCTTCTCCACCAGGCCGTTGAGCGCGGTGACGTACGCCTGGTGATGCTTGCCATGATGCAGCTCGAGTGTCTCCTGACACATGCCGCGCCCGGCCAGGGCGTTGGTGGAATACGGAAGCGGGGGCAGAGTGAAGCTCATGTCGACCTCCATCAGATGGACGGGCTTGTTGTGGAGCGGGTCGTGACAGCGGGGCCCGGCGCAGCCGCACCTCGCAGCGGCCATTTTATCGCAACGGCGCCGGGGGAACCGGCGCGCCGGCGCGCAGCGAGCCCCAGGTGGCGGCACGCGGGTGGTGGCGCGCAGGCCCGCCGCGCCATATCCTCGCATACATATCGTGTGCTCATGACTGTCATGAACGCCAAAAAAAGCCCGCTCTCGCGCAAGCCCGACATCCTGGAGCTCGGCGGCAGCCTCACGCTCTCGCGCCGAGGCCAGAAGTATCTGGGCGGCAATCGCATCCGGCTGCTGGAAGCCATCGAGCGCCTCGGCTCGATCACCCAGGCCGCCAAGGATGTCAATCTCAGCTACAAGGCCGCATGGGATGCCGTGGATGCGATGAACAATCTGGCCGAGCAGCCGCTGCTGATCCGCACACCCGGCGGCCAGCACGGTGGCGGCAGCCATCTGACCGAACACGGACGGCAGATTGTGCGGCTGTATCGGATGCTCGAGTCCGGTTACCAGCGCCTGCTCGCGCAGATGCAGACGCAGATGCACGACATCGACGGCCTCGATGAGCTGCTCAGGAGCATCACCGTGAAAACCAGCGCCAGAAACCAATACCGCGGTATCGTGCAGTCGGTGCACAAGGGTGCGGTCAACGCTGACGTGCTGCTGGAGATCGGCGATGGGCTCACGATCTTCGCGAACATCACCAACGATGCGGTGGAGGACCTGCGGCTCAAGCGCGGGCGCGAAGCCACGGCGCTCATCAAGTCCAGCCTGGTGCTGCTGAGCCCCGACCCCTCCATCCGCATCAGTGCGCGTAACCGCCTGTGTGGGCCGATCGCGGAGATCTTCCCGGGCGCGGTCAACAGCGAGGTGATCCTCGAGCTGCCCGGCAGCCGCAGGCTCACCGCCATCATCACCAATGAAGCGCTCCAGGAGCTGCAGCTGTCCGTGGGCGCGACCTGCTGCGCGCTGATCAAGGCTTCGCATGTCATTCTGGCGGTCAATGACTGATGTGCGGGCCATGATCCACAGCGCGTACGGGCAGCGGCGCGCGAGGCCGACCGCAGCGCTGAGCGCGACACCGAGCGCGACACCGAGCGCGGCGCTGCTGGCAACGCTCATGGCAACGCTGCTGCTCGGCGCGCCGGTGGCGCGCGCAGCGCAGCTGCACGTGGCGGTGGCAGCCAACTTTCTCGGCACGCTGCAGAAGCTCGCCGCGCCCTACAGGGCCGCCTCCGGCAACACGCTGACCATCAGCGCAGGCTCCAGCGGCCAGCTGCTCGCGCAGATTCATCAGGGGGCGCCATTCGATCTGTTTTTCTCCGCGGATGCCGAGCGCCCGCGACAGCTGCAATCGCAGGGTCTGGCGCTGCCCGGGAGCGAGTTCACCTATGCGGTCGGCTCGCTGGTGCTCTGGAGCCCGCGCGCCGGCGTTATCGATGGCCATGCCACCGTGCTGCAGGCGGGCCGATTTGACCGACTCGCCATCGCCGCGCCAGGCAGCGCACCGTACGGAGCCGCTGCGCAGCAGGTGCTCACAGCACTGGGCCTGTGGGATCGCTTCACCCGGCAACACAAGATCGTCATCGGCGAGAGCATCACGCAGGCGTGGCAGTTTGCGGCCTCGGGCAATGCCACCCTGGCGTTCGTGGCGCTCTCGCAGGTCATCGGTGCACAGGGACACATCAGCGGCTCCTACTGGTTGCCACCGCAGAGCCTGTACACCCCCCTGATGCAGGATGCCGTCATCCTCGAGCGCACGAGCGAGGCCGGCGCCGCACAGAACTTCGAGCAGTGGCTCCGGAGCGCTCCGCAGGCATCGCGGATTCTGCTGGCGGCTGGCTACCGTAACGCACCGTGAGTGCATGAGCGCCGCCGACCTGCTGGCGCTGGCGATCTCACTGCGACTGGCCGCGCTGACCACGGTGCTGCTGGTGCTGTTGGGCACGCCCCTGGCGTGGTGGCTTGCGACGGCGCGCTCGCGCTGGCGCGTGCTGGTCAATGCACTGGTGTCGCTGCCGCTGGTGCTGCCGCCGACCGTGCTCGGCTTCTACCTGCTCGTGTTCATGGGTCCGCAAGGCCCGCTCGGCCGCGCGCTGGCCGCGCTGCACCTGCCCTCCCCGGCCTTCAGCTTTTCGGGCCTGGTGATCGGGTCGATGCTCTACTCGCTGCCCTTCGTGGTGCAGCCGCTGCGCGATGCCTTCGCGGGCGTGGGCCGCCGTGTGCTCGATGTCGCCGCGACGCTGCGCGCCTCGCCGCTCGATCGCTTCGTCTCGGTGGCGCTGCCGCTGGCCTCGCGCGGCTTCCTGACCGCCGCCGTGCTGGCCTTCGCGCACACGCTCGGAGAGTTCGGCGTGGTGCTCATGATCGGCGGCAATATTCCGGGACGCACGCAAACCGCCTCGATCGCGATCTTCAACCATACCGAGTCGCTCGACTACTCCGGCGCAAACCACCTGTCTGCAACGCTCGTGATCATCGCCCTGGTGCTGCTGCTGGCGGTGTATGCGGGACGGCGCGAGCACGAGGCGCAACCATGGCGCTGGAACTGAGCGTCTCGCTGGCGCGCGGCCCGTTCTCGCTGCAGGTCGAATGCACGCTGCCCACGCGCGGTGTCACCGCGCTGTTCGGCCGCTCGGGCAGCGGCAAGACCACGCTGCTGCGCTGTATCGCGGGGCTCGAAAAACTGCCGGCGCGCGTGCGCTTCGACGGCGCGCTGTGGCAGGACGCACGGCACTTCGTGCCCACGCACGAGCGCGGCGTCGGCTATGTGTTCCAGGAAGCGAGCCTGTTTCCACATCGCGACGTGCGCGGCAATCTAGCCTACGCACTGCGGCGGCGGCCCGCCGCGTCAGCAGGCATGCAGCTCGAGCAGGTCGTGGGTCTGCTCGGCCTGACGGCGCTGATGTCGCAGCGTGCGCATGAGCTGTCGGGGGGAGAACGTCAGCGCGTGGCCATCGCGCGCGCACTGCTGGCAAGCCCACGGCTGCTGCTGATGGATGAGCCGCTCTCGAGCCTCGACGAGCAGAGCAAGGCCGAGATCCTGCCGCACCTGACGCGTCTGCACGAGACCCTGGCCATTCCGGTCATCTACGTCAGTCACTCCATCGGCGAGGTCATGCGTCTCGCCGACCACCTGGCGTTGCTGCAGGAGGGCCGCGTGCGCGAGGTCGGAGCGATGGCGGAGCTGCTGACGCGCGCTGACCTGCCCCTCGGCGTCGGCGAGCATCGCGGCACGGTGCTCAGCGGCGTCATCGACAGCCATGAACCTCGCTACCACCTCAGTTATGTGCGCGTCAGCGGGGGGCTGCTGGCGGTCTCGCTGCTCGAATCGGCGCCGGGCAGAGCCGTGCGCGTGCGCATCGATGCACGCGATGTCAGCCTCACGCTGCTGCTGCCCGAGCGAACCAGTATCAACAACGTACTGCCGGGGACGCTGATCGATCTGGCCCCCGAGGCCGACCCCGCGCAGACGCTGGTACGCCTGCGCATTGGCGAGCAGGTGCTGCTCGCACGCATTACACGCCGCTCGGCCGAGCAGCTCGCACTGGTGCCCGGCATGGCGCTGTACGCGCAGATCAAGAGCGTCGCGCTGATGGATCCCTGAACGAGCTCGGCTCTGCCGCACGCTCCTGCACACTAGTGGTGCGGACCGTTACCCCGACCGTGAAAAGCACCGTCGCCTGCGCGGGGTGCCCTGCCGCCATGCGGGATGGCGCCGCGATGCGCGAAGCCATGCGGCAGCGAGGGCGGTCGACGCCCGCCGGGTGCGGTACGGTAGGGAAAGAAATGGGGGTGGTCATGATCATCGCCGTGACCATGATCGCGATCATGGTCATGGTCGCGGCGATCACGGTAGCGGCCGTGAAAATGGCCCGGACCGATGTAGTCGTCCGGCCCCCAGAAACCGCTGTAGAAACCTAAGTCGGGTCCCACGTAGGCGGGTCCGACGTAATCGTAGCTATAGCCATAGCCATAGCCGCCGTCGGCCACGCAGCCCATGAGGCCAAAGGCGGCCGCGCTCGCAGCGCAGGCGAGCAGCAGCGGGCGCAGCGTCATGGCAGCGCCCTCATTGCGCACCACGTGGCTGCGGGCAGCCGGGCGGGGCTGCCCGGCGGCGCACTGCCCTCGTCGCTGTCGAACCTGTCCATGACGCGCAACAGCGCGCCGCGGCGGGCGGCCAGCAGCGGCTCTGCGGCGCGCGAGGCCGCGCCGGCCATGAGCGCGGTGGTCCACAGCAGCGTTGCGCTGGATCTCATGTACCTTGAGACCCTGGTGCGGCAGTCCCGTTCGGCGCGCAATGCCCCAGCGCGCGTCAGCGCACACCGCACCGGGGTAGGAAGGCGCCGACCGCATCGTCTGCCAGCCGCGCGCACGGCTACGCGGCTAAGCTACACCGTGAAGCGACAGCGTTAAGCTACACGGCCATGATGGTGCGCCGTACCGGGGAGTGCGCGTGAACGCGGCAGCGGTGACGTTCCTGATCGATGTCGACAATACGCTACTCGACAACGATGCTATCCAGGCAGACCTGCGCGAGCAGCTCGAGAGCGACTTCGGCACCCAGAGCCGTGATCGCTACTGGGCGATCTTCGAGCAGTTACGTGATGAGCTCGGCTATGCCGACTATCTGGGAGCGCTGCAACGCTTTCGTATCTCGGCGGAGCGCGATCCGACGATGAATGATCCGCGCTTTCTGGGCATGTCGTCCTACCTGGTCGACTATCCCTTCGCCCAGCGGCTCTATCACGGCGCCCTGCAGGTGCTGGGGCATCTGCGCCAGTGGGGCCCTACGGTCATCCTCTCGGATGGCGATGTCGTCTTCCAGCCCCGCAAGGTGCAGCGTTCCGGATTGTGGGACGCGGTCGAGGGGCACGTGCTCATCTACATTCACAAGGAGCACATGCTCGCCGATGTGCAGCGTCGCTATCCCGCCGAGCGCTACGTGCTGATCGACGACAAGCTGCGCATTCTCGCTGCCGTGAAGTCGCTGCTGGGCCAGCGGCTCACGGCAGTATTTCCCCGCCAGGGCCATTATGCGCTCGACCCGCAGCAACTCGAGCGCTACGGCGCGGCTGCTGACCTGACCGTCGGGCATATCGCAGAGCTTCTGCAGTACGATTTTTCCATCTCGCCGCCACGGCCGCTGCCCTCTGCGCGGCCTCATACAGGTGACGCATGAACCAGACCCCCAACGACTCGCGCGTGAACGCGCTGGCCGGCAAGAGCGCGCCCGAGGCGATGCTCGTGGATATCCCCAGGCTCATCACGGCGTATTACACCATCGTGCCGGACGCGGCGGTGAGCGCGCAGCGCGTGGCTTTCGGCACCTCGGGGCATCGCGGCTCGGCATTCAAGGGCACCTTCAACGAGTCGCATGTGCTCGCCATCACACAGGCGATCTGCGACTACCGCGCGCGCCAGGGCATCCGCGGGCCGTTGTTCCTCGGCGCCGATACGCACGCGCTGTCGGTGCCCGCCTGCGCCAGCGCGCTGGAGGTGCTCGCGGCCAACGAGGTGCAGGTCATGCTCTCCGAGGCAGATGAGTACACACCCACGCCGGTGATCTCGCACGCCATCCTGACCTACAACCGCCGGCGCGAGAGCGGCTTTGCAGACGGCATCGTGGTGACCCCCTCGCACAATCCACCCGATAACGGCGGTTTCAAGTACAACCCGACCCATGGAGGACCTGCCGATACGGAGGTCACGAAGTGGATCGAGGATCGTGCCAACGGCTACATCCAGGCCGCTCTGGCCGATGTGCATCGAATGCCCTACACACGCGCGCTGCACGCCTCGAGCACACATCGGCACGACTATGTATCTGGCTACGTGGATGAGCTCGAGGCGGTGATCGATTTCGCACCCATTCGCTCCGCCGGCGTGCGCATGGGCGTCGATCCACTCGGCGGCGCCGGCACGCATTACTGGGCACGTATCGCCGAGCGCTACGGCATCAACCTGACCGTCGTCAACGAGACCATCGATCCGACCTTTCGCTTCATGACGCTCGATTGGGACGGCCAGATCCGCATGGATCCTTCCTCCGCCTATGCCATGCAGCGTCTGCTCGGCCTTGCGGGGCGCTTCGACATCGCCTTTGGCTGCGATACCGATCATGATCGCCACGGCATCGTCACGCGCCAGGGGGGACTGCTCGCCCCGAATCACTATCTGGCCGTGTGCATCGATTATCTGTTCTCGCACCGACCGGAGTGGGCCAGGACCATGGCCGTGGGCAAGACACTCGTCAGCAGCCGCATGATCGACCGGGTGACGGCGCGGCTGGGACGCAAACTCTACGAGGTACCCGTCGGCTTCAAGTGGTTCGTCGCCGGATTGCTGGATGGCTCGCTTGGCTTCGTCGGCGAGGAAAGCGCCGGCGCCGCCTTCCTGCGCCGCGATGGCAGCGTCTGGGTGACCGACAAGGACGGCTTCATTCCCTCGCTCCTGGCAGGCGAGATGACCGCCCGGCTCGGTCACGACCCGCAGGCGCACTACGCGTCGCTGACGGCGGCACTCGGCAATCCGCTCGCCGATCGCGTGGACGCGCCGGCGAGCCCGGAGCAGAAGCGGGTACTGGCGCGTCTGTCACCCCAGCAGGTGCAGTCGAGCGAGCTTGCCGGCGAGAAGATCGAGCGGGTGCTGACGCGCGCGCCGGGCAACGATGCCCCGATCGGCGGCCTGAAGGTCGAAGCGGCGAGCGGCTGGTTTGCCGCCCGCCCCTCGGGCACCGAGGACATCTACAAGATCTACGCCGAGAGCTTTCGCGACGAGGCGCACCTGAAGCGCATCCTGCAGGAGGCCGAGCAGATCGTCAGCGCCGCGCTGCAGGCCGCGGGCTAAAGCAGCCCTCGTCAGCCGCGCTTGCCCTCACCCCAGGCCTGGTCGGCACGTTCCTGCAGCTGCTGCTCGTCGAAGTCGACGATCTTGGTCGCGATCCACCAGACGTTGCCGGTCCTGTCGACCACGGAAGCGACGCGATCGCCATAGAAGCGGTTGGAAGGCAGCTGGTAGGAGCTCGCGCCGTGCGTCATTGCGCGCCGGTAAGTGGCATCGGCGTCCGGGACGTAGACGTAGAAGGTCCCGGGGCGGGTCTCGGCGTGCATCGGCATCGGTGCATCGACCTGCGGGGCGCCGACCATCAGCACCGAATCACCAATCCGCACCTCGGTGTGCGCCAGCTGTCCGTCGGGCTGATGAATCTGCTCGGTCAGCACCCCATCGAAAGTCGCGGTGAGAAACGCCAGCAGCGCCGGTACATCGTTCACCACGATATAGGGGTTGACGGTATTGTGCCGACGGGCGGAAGTGGGCAGCGAAGTGACGGTCACCGAGACGGCGCCGACCATGATCGTTTCGGCATTGCCGGGCTGTCTGTTCATGGAGGATGACCTCGGCGGTAATTGAGCAGTGTAATCAAAGCTATTGAGCCGTTAGTAGCCGATATCGCGGGCGCGGCAGGCTGTAGGACAAGCGCGCATTGGCCGGTCAGCGGATCTCAGGCGGCCAGCTTCAGGGCAGCACGCGTCGCAGAAAGGCCGCGATCGTGGCGACCTCTTCGGCGCAGAGCGCATGCGCCATGGGGTAGCGATGCCATTCGACGCGGTAGCCCGCCTGTTCGAGCGCCGCGCGCGTCTGCTCGCCATAGGACGGATCGACGATCGAGTCGAACTCGCCGTGCGCGAGCAGAATGGGCGTGGCTTCATTGGCCGGGTGGCGCTCGGCGGCAAGCGTCGCGACCATCGGCAGATAGCAGGACAGGCCGACAATGCCGGCCAGCGGCTCCGGGTAGCGCAGGGCGCTGTAGAGGGCCATCGCTCCGCCCTGGGAGAACCCGGCCAGCACGATGCGTGCAGCGGGAATGCCCTGCGCCTGCTGCGCGTGGATCAGCGCCTGCACGCGCGCCTCGGAGATGCGCAGTCCCGCCTCGTCCTGCGCGGCCTCGCGGTGCAGACCGAGAAGGTCATACCAGGCTCGCATTGGCATGCCGCCGTTGAGCGTGACCGGGCGGATCGGTGCATGCGGAAAGACGAAACGCAGTGCGCGCTCCCCGCGCGCCACGAGGTCGGGCACGATCGGCTCGAAGTCGTGGCCATCGGCGCCCAGGCCGTGCAGCCAGATGACGGCGGCACGGGGGGAGAGTCCGGTGTCGATCTCAACAGGGAGCTCGGCTGCATCGGTCGAAGTCATCTGAGTCGTCGGCATGCGCTATCCAGTGTCCTCAGCCCGGCAGGGCAGCGTGATAGTTGACCAGCTCAGGCCAGCGTACTGCAGCCGCAGTCAGATGTGGCGCTATGTCGCGGAGCCGCACACCGAGTGCGCACCGAATACTAGCTGCTCTGATAGACATGGTGTGCGACCC
>DATBPG010000158.1:0-11628 GCA_036561485.1 Steroidobacteraceae bacterium
GGCCTGTCCTACGGAAATTTTGCTGCGCCGGCGGGTAAGGTTTTACAGAGCCGCTGGCAAAGCTCGGTGCGCGCTGCGTGCGCTGCCTGCCTAGACTGCGTCGGTGCTGCCCAGCAATTCGCGCGCGATGATCAACCGACGGATCTCGCTGGTGCCCGCGCCAATCTCCAGCAGCTTGATCGCGCGGTAGAGACGGTTGATCTCCGATTCCCAGATATAACCGTTGCCGCCGTGGATCTGCAGCGCATCAGACAGCACCCGGCCCATGCTTTCGGCTGCATACAGCACGGAGGCGGCGCTCTGTGCATGAATGCTGCCGCGCCCCCCGCCCTGTGCACTCACACTCTCCGCGGCCGCCAGCACCCGATAGATGAGCGTGCGCATCGTCTCTACGCCCACATACATGTCGGCGAGCTTGGCCTGGATCATCTCGAAATCGGCGATTGGACGACCAAACTGCCGCCGGCTGCGGGCATAGTCGACTGACAGCTGCAGCGCGCGCTCGGCGATGCCGAGGCAGATCGAGGCGATGGTAGCGCGCTCCAGATCCAGCCCCGTCATCAAAATGCCGACGCCACCGTTCTGCTCACCGAGCAGATTGTCCACCGGCACACGGCAGTCGGTGTAGACCAGCTCGCCCGTCTGGCTGCCGCGAAAGCCCATTTTTTTGAGCTTCTGCGCCACGCGCACGCCCGCAGAATGAGCCTCGACGATGAAGGCGGAGACCCCATGCGTACCGAGCGAGGGATCGGTCTTGGCGTAGGTCAGCAGCACATCGGCAATCGGCCCATTGGTGATGAACAGTTTGGTGCCGTTGAGCACATAGTGATCGCCCTCGCGCCGGGCAGTCGTGCGCATGGAGCCGAGCGCATCGGAGCCGGCGCCCGGCTCGGTCAGCGCGAGCGCGCCGACGTGACGGCCGCTGCACAGATCGGGCAGATGGCGGCGGCGCTGCGCCTCGCTGGCATGGCGAAAGAGATTGTGCACGCAGAGATTATCGTGGGCGATCCACGAGAGGCCGATGGCGTGGTTCCAGCGCGAGAACGCTTCGGCAACCAGGCCGGCGCTGGTCAGATCCAGGCCCGCGCCGCCATAACTCTGTGGCACGGTGATGCCGAGGAAGCCTTCAGCGCCCAGGCGCACGAACACTTCCTGCGGCCACCATTCCTCCTCGTCCATGCGCTGCGCCAGCGGATAGAGCTCGGCACGCGCGAAACGATCGGCCGCTTCCAGCACGGCGCGCTGATCGGCCGAGAGCTGCCACTGCATGCTGGCAGCCACGCTGGCTTCAGGGGCGCCGGTGTCGGCCACGATCATCTCCTCGCTGCGGCGCCTGCGGCGCCGATGCGATAATGCGCCCGTGAGCTGCCATGGTCGAGCATGCGCGCGAGCGCTGCCGCGATGAGCGCACGCTCCCCTGTGGGCGGCGAGGCGGTCAGCGCGGCCCTGCGCGAGGCAATCCGCCGCGCCTGGCGCGCCGATGAGCGCGAGTGTGTGGCGGCACGGCTGTCCGAGGCTCTCATCGATGAGACCCAGGCCGAGCTTGCGCAGCAGCTCGCGCTTGCGCTGGCCGGGCGCATCAGCGCGCGACGGGGCGCCCGACGCGGCGATCTGCTGACGCAGTTGGCACTGGGCAGCCCTGCCGGGCGCGCGCTGCTGGCGCTGGCCGAGGCGTTGCTGCGCACGGGCGATGCCGACAACGCCGATCGACTGATCCGTGATCAGCTCGCGCGCGTCAGGGAGGATCCGCGCGGACTGTCGGCGCCATTGTCCGCGGCGCTGCGCCTGGCGGCCGCCGCCATCGATGCCCGATCCACTGCTGCGGCAGCGCGTCCCTGGGCGCGTCTGGCTGCCGCGCCCGTGCGCGCCACGTTACGTGCCGCAATGGCTGTGCTCGGTGAGCGCTTCATCTTTGCGGCAGACATCGAGGCCGCCCTGCGACGGGCGCAGCGCACGCGAACGCCGCCCGAGCGCTACTCGTTCGATATGCTCGGTGAGGCGGCACTCACCGGCGCCGATGCCGAGCGCTATCGGCTCGCCTACGAAGCTGCAATTCGTGCGGTGGGCGCGGCGATTGAGCGTGGCAGCGATGCCCATCGTTACGCGGTGTCGGTGAAGCTCTCGGCGCTGCATCCACGCTACGTTTACAGCCAGCACGAGCGCGTCATGCGCGAGCTGCTGCCGCGCTTGCGTGCCCTCGCGCTGCTTGCCTGCCGGATGCGCGTGGCTGTCACGCTCGATGCCGAGGAAGCCGAGCGGCTCGAGCTGTCGCTCGATCTGCTCGAGGCGCTGCTCGAGGAGCCGCTGCTGCGCGACTGGCCGGGCCTGGGCGTTGCGGTGCAGGCCTACCAGAAGCGCGCGCCGGCGGTACTGGACTACCTGCTCGAGCTGGCGCGCGCGCGCGGCTGCGCACTGCGCGTGCGCCTGGTCAAGGGTGCGTACTGGGACATGGAGATCAAGCTGACGCAGCTCGATGGGCTCAGCGACTTTCCGGTCTATACGCGACGCGCCCATACGGACGTGGCCTATCTGGCCTGCGCACAGCGCCTGCTCGGCTCGGGCGGCTGGCTGGTGCCGCAATTCGCCACGCACAATGCGCGCACCGTGGCCGATGTGCTCAGCCTCGCCGGCGACTTCGATGCGCATGCCGGTGACGGCAGTGTTGAATTTCAGCGTCTGCACGGCATGGGTGAGCCGCTGTATGACAGCCTCAGGCAGCTGCGCGAGCGAGCGGGCGCGGTGCGCGTCTACGCGCCGGTCGGCGATGCGGCCGCGTTGCTGCCCTACCTCATGCGCCGGCTGCTGGAGAATGGCGCCAGCAGCTCCTTCGTACACCGCGCTTCGCACTTGAGCCCGGCGACGCTTGCGGCTGACCCACGGCGCATCGCCATGGCCGCGGGCGGCAGCCCCCACCCAAGGATCGCGCAGCCGGCCGGGCTCTTTGCACCCGAGCGCCGCAACAGCGCCGGCCGCGACCTCTCGGACCCGCAGCAGTGGGCACAACTGACGGCGGCCATCGCACACAGTCGCGCCGCGCCGTTCGATGTGCGCCCGCTGACAGCCGTGGACCCGATGCCGCGGCCCGATCATGCAGCGGCGCGGCCCATCCGCAATCCCGCCGATCATGCGGAGCTGCTCGGCTGGGTGTACGAAAGCGACGACCCGCTGATCGAGTGCGCGCTGCGGGCTGCCGAGCAGTACGCTCCTGCCTGGGCAGGTGGCGCTGGCGCTGCGCGTGCGACACTGCTGGAGTGCGCTGCCGAGCTGTTTCAGCGTCAGGACACCGCGCTGGTGGCCCGGATCGTGCGCGAGGCGGGGCGCACCGTGGCCGATGCCGTCGCGGAAGTGCGCGAGGCCATCGATGCCCTGCGTTACTACGCCGCCCAGATCCGCACGCGTTTTGATGGCCAGACGCGTGCGCTCGGACCGGTTGTCTGCATCAGCCCGTGGAATTTTCCGCTCGCCATCTTCACCGGACAGCTCGCCGCCGCGCTGGCGGCCGGCAATGTGGTGCTCGCCAAGCCCGCAGAGCAGACCGCCGCGACCGCGGCGCTCGCGGTGCAGCTGCTGCATGCGGCCGGCGTTCCGCGCGCCGCGCTGCAACTGCTGCCCGGCGCGGGCGACCAGGTCGGCATGCGGCTCGTGGCCGATGCGCGCGTGCGTGGTGTCGTCTTCACCGGCTCCACGGCCACGGCGCGGCGCATCGCACGCGTGCTGGCGCGGCGCGAGCCGGTGCCGCTCATCGCCGAGACCGGTGGACAAAACGCAATGATCGTCGATTCCACCGCATTGCCCGAGCAGGTGGTGGCCGATGCGCTGCGCTCCGCGTTCAACTCCGCCGGCCAGCGCTGCTCCTCGCTGCGCGTGCTGTGTCTGCAGCGTGAGATTGCGCCCGCCGTGCTCGAGATGCTCCAGGGCGCCATGCGCGAGCTGTGCGTCGGGGATCCGGCGCGCCTGGCAACCGATGTCGGTCCACTCATCGACGAAGCCGCGCGCGAGCGTATCGATGCCTACCTGATGCGCCACGCCAGCCGCGTGCTCTGCCGCACTGCGCTGGCGCGCGGCTGCACGCGCGGCACGTTTTTGGCGCCTGCGCTGCTGCGGATCGATTCGCTGCAGGAGCTGCAAGGCGAGGTCTTTGGCCCGGTGCTGCACGTGCTGTGCTTCGAGCGCCGGCAGCTCGCTGCATTGCTGCGGCAGCTGAATGCCACCGGCTACGGGCTCACGCTCGGCATCGCGTCGCGCATCGAAAGCACCATCGCTCAGATCAGCGACGCGGCGCGCGTGGGTAATGTCTATGTGAATCGCAACATGATCGGTGCCGTCATCGGCGCACAGCCCTTCGGCGGCGAGGGCCTCTCCGGGACCGGCCCGAAGGCGGGCGGTCCGCTGTATCTCGGCGCGATGCTGTCGCAGCCACCCGGGGCGCTGCTGCAGGAGTTTGCGCCGCCGCCGCGCTCGAGCGCACTGGAGGCGCTGCTTGCCTGGCTGCAGCAGGAGACGGTGCTGTTGGCGCCCGCCGAGCGCGCGCGGCTGCTGGCGCGTGCGCGCCAGTACGCACGGCAGACTCCCTGGGGGCGGCGGCTGTCGCTGCCGGCTGCGGCCGGAGAGCGCAACGAGCTGCGCCTGCGCGAGCGCGGAATGCTGCAGGCGAGCGCGCGTTCCATGCCCGCGCTCATCGAGCAGCTGAGCGCAGCGCTCGCCACCGGCAACCGTCTTTGGGTCGAAGAGGATGTGCTCGGCGCACAACTCGCGCTCAGGCTGCCCGCTTCCCTCGCGCCCTGGGTCGTGTCCGGGCGCGCGCGAGCGGATGGGAAGGCCGAGTGCGAGTGCCGCGCGTTATTGCTCGACGCCGCCGAGGCCGCCAGCGAGCCGCAGCGTCTGCAGCAGCTGCGCCGTGAGCTGGCCGCCGGCGATGGCGCGCTGGTGCCGGTGGTGACGGGCGGGCAGGAGAGCGGCTATGACCTGGTGCGACTGATCACCGAGCAGGCGATCTCGACCAACACCGCGGCGCTGGGCGGGGACCCGGTGTTGCTCGATCTGGCCGACGACGCTCAGGCCAGCGAGTGAAACACCCGCTGCACGTCCTCTTCCTGCTCGAGGTGATCGATCAGCGCCAGCACTTCGTTGGCCTGGGCTTCGGGTAGCTCCAGCGGCGTGGTGCAGATGTATTCATGCTCGGCCGACAGGGGGCTGATCCTGCGCGCCTCCAGCGCTTCCTGCAGGCGCCCAAAGTTTTCAAACGCGCAGCGCAGCACCAGCTGCAGCTCGCCCTTCTCGCCGGTGCTCTCGCCCATCTCTTCCAGCCCATGGTCGATCATGTCCAGCTCGAGTTCGTCCTGGTCGATGCCATGCGGATCCAGGCGGAACACACCCATTTTCTGAAACTGAAAACTCACGCTGCCGGTGGTGCCGAGATTGCCGCCATTCTTGGTAATGACATTGCGCACGTGCGCCACCGTGCGCGTGGGGTTGTCCGTGGCGGTCTCGATGAGCAGGGCTATCCCGTGCGGGGCATAGCCTTCATAGAGCACCTGGTGATAATTGGTGGCGTCGCGGCCGCTGGCGCGCTTGATGGCGGCCTCGACCTTGTCCTTGGGCATGTTGACCGCGCGCGCATTCTGAATGATCCGTCGCAGCGTGGGGTTGGATCCCGGGTCCGCCCCCGACGCCTTGACCGCCATATTGATGTCCTTGGCGATGCGCGCGAACTGCTTCGCCATGCGGTTCCAGCGCGCGAACATCGCATGCTTGCGGACTTCGAAGATGCGGCCCATGTCTGCTCCACCGATCGGGTCAGGCCGCGAGAATACCCGAGGCGCGCAGCGCGGATCAGGGGGTCTGGGTTTTATCGCGCTCGGAGAGCTCGATGGTTTGCGGGGCTGCCAGCCGATCGACCAGTGCGCCGCTCGGGCGGCTGCCGGGCTCCCCGCGCAGCACGCCGCCGCGGCCCGAGCCGCCGCGCAGGCCGTCGTGCGCGTCCTCGGGCCGCTGGCGCCAGAGGCCCAGGACATAGCTTGCCGGAGCGGTGGGCATCATCAGGGGCACCCGCTGCGGCACCGACACCGCCGAGGGCTCGGCGTCGGGCGCTGCGAGCAACGGCTCATGGCGCGCGAGGGCCAGAAGCTCGGGAGGCGGGGCGCTCTCCTCGGGTGTCAACAGCAGCCCGGCCGCGCGCAGCCGGCGTCCGAGGCTGGCGCGGCTGGTCAGTACCGTGAAGGGTATCGGCAGCAGCATTCCCACGATCACGGGCATCATCCACCAGATGAAAGCGGGCGCCAGCGTATAGATCAACGCTCCCCAGACGACGCCGAGACAGACATGCCAGCCGTGACGTCGCACTGCCTCGAGCCAGCCGATGCCCCGGTCGCCGCGCGACTGCGCATCCCAGCCGACGTTGCGGCCAAGGATGGCCCGCACCACGAAGCTGGTATGAAACAGCATCATCGTCGGAGCCATGAGCATGCTCATGAGCTGTTCGATGAACACGCTTACCAGCAGTCGCGCTGCGCCGCCAAAGGCGCGCCGAGCCGCCCGTACGCGCAGTGCGAGCACGGCACCGAGCAGCTTGGGCAGGAACAGCAGCGTGATCGTCATCGACAGCAGCGCCGCAATCTCCCCATCGCGGTACTGCGGCCAGCTGGGGAACAGCGAATACATGCCAGGCTGGAAATACTGGTGGGTGGACAGCGCCGCGGCGATGGTCACGATCGAGCTGAGCACCAGCACCAGCAGCCACATCGGCGAGGTCACATAGGAGAGCACGCCGGTCAGCATGTGAATGCGCGAGAGCCAGTGCAGGCCGCGCATCGGCATGACGCCGATGTGCTGCAGATTGCCCTGTGCCCAGCGCCGGTCACGCGCGGCGTAGTCGATGATGTTGGACGGGATCTCTTCCCAGCTGCCGCCGATGTCCGGCAGCAGCCACACCTGATAGCCGGCGCGGCGCATGAACGCCGCTTCGACGATGTCGTGGCTCAGGATCTCCCCGCCGAAGGGCGGGGAGCCGGGCAGGCGCGGCAGCGCACAGTGCTCGGCGAAGGGCTTGAGGCGAATGATGGCATTGTGACCCCAGTAGTTGCCGTCGCCCAGCTGCCAGAAAGCCAGACCGGCGCCGAACATCGGTCCGTTCAGCCGCGTATTGAATTGCAGCAGACGCGCAAAGAACGTGTCGCGCCCGACCAGAAGCGGCAGCGTCTGCACGATTCCGACCTGGGGATGCGCCTCCATGACCTGGGCAAGGCACACGAGGGACTGGCCGGACATGATGCTGTCGGCGTCCAGCACGATCATGTGATCGTAGGCGCCGCCCCAGTTGCGCACGAACTCGGCGATATTGCCGGCCTTGCGGCCGACGTTGTCCTTGCGTCGACGATAGAAGAGCCGCCCGCCCGCCCCCAGCCGCGCCACCAGCACTCGCCAGGCCAGCTCCTCGGCACGCGCGATGTCCGGCGAGCGCGTATCGGAGAGCACGAAGAAATCGAAGCAGCCCTGGTCGCGCTGCTGCATGAGCGAGCGCCAGATGGCTTCCACGCCGGCAAATACCCGGTCCGTGTCTTCGTTATAGATGGGGGTGACGATCGCAGTGCGGCCCTCGAGCCGCCGATGGGCATGATGCGTGGCCGCCAGCACCGCCGGATCGCGGCCGAGCAGCCGCACGATGAATCCGGCGACGGCAGTCCAGAAAGCCCCCGAGATCCACGTGAACAGGGCCGTGAACATGACCAGCCCCGAGATCTGCAGCGTCGACAGTCCCGCCGCCCGCACGATGTCGAGCATCAGCGCACCGCCGGCGAGCGCCGTCAGCAGTGTCAGACCGAAGAACAGCGAGCGGCGCCAGAGCGCCTGACGGCGCAGGTACCGGTCGATCGAGAAGCGCGGTGTGCTCGCTTGCGTCATGGCGTGTACAGGTACGTCCAGGTCTCCGTGAGTGCCTCTCCATACAGCGTCAGATAGCAGCGCAGATCCACGTTCTGACCCTTGGGCGTGAGCTTGAACGCCACACGCCACACGCCATCCTCTGCCAGACGCTGCACGGTGATATTGCTGATATCACCTCCGTGGGCGCTCACCTGCGCCTGTACCGGTTGCGCGGCCTCCAGAGAGTTGAGGTCGCCGCCCCAGAAGTCCACCAGTACACGACGGGAATTATCGCCGCTGCGATTGCTCAGGCTGGCGGTGCGAGTCGCAACCGCGCGTCCGCCCGGTGGCCATAACGGCGAGGTCAAATAGGCAGAGAGCAGGTAGGAGAAGTCGAATGGCTTGCCTGGCGTCAGCGGCGTATCGGGCACCCAGTAGGCCACGATGTTGTCGTGGATCTCCTCACCCGATGGGATCTCCACCAGCTCGATGCGCCCCTTGCCCCAGTCGGACAGCGGCGCCACCCAGTAGCTCGGACGCTGCTGGTAGTGCGCCTCCTCGTCCTGGTAATCGTGGAAGGCGCGATCGCGCTGGTCCAGACCGAAGCCGCGCGGATGCTGATCGGTGAAGCTCGACACCCGCAGCGTGTGAGGATTGACCAGCGGCCGCCACAGCCACTCGCCGCCGCCGGTCTGCTCGAGCAGCCCGTCGCTGTCGTGCACCTCAGGCCGATAGTCGTTCACGGCCAGGGGGCTGTTGCCGCCGTACAGGTACATGGAGGTCAGCGGCGCGATGCCGAGCTTGTCCACGCTCTTGCGCGGATAGAGTGTCGCGCTCACCGCAACGCCGGTCGTGTCGCCAGGACGCACCTCGAACTCATACGCGCCGGTGAGGCTCGGGCTGTCCAGCAGCGCATAGATCGTCAGCGTGCGCTGCTGCGGCGGGGGTTTCACCAGCCAGAAGTCGGTGAAATAGGGGAATTCCTCCCCCGAGGGGGCGGCGACATTGATCGCAAGCCCGCGCGCCGAGGCCCCGTAGCTCTGGTCGCGGCCCAGCACGCGGAAGTAGGAGGCGCCCAGGAACACGATCAGCTCATCCTTGTAATCGGGCCGCTGCAGCGGGTAGTGCACGCGAAAGCCGGCGAACCCCAGATCGGCCGGCAGATTGCGCGGCCGTGGGGTCTTGCCGAAGTCGAAGTCCGCCGGATCGTATTGCACCGGCTGCACCGAGCCATCCGGCTCGACTTCATTGATGTTGACGCGCCGGCGGTAGTTGAAGCCGCGATGAAAGAACTGCACCTCGAACAGCGCCTGATTGCGCCACAACGCCCGATCGGGCACGAAGCGGATATCGCGGTACTGATCATAACTGAGCCGCGTGAGGCTGTCGGGTAGCGGCGTCTGGTGATCGACGAACGCATGGGTCGACAGCTGCTGCGCCATGCGCTGCACATCGTCAAACCCAAATGGTGCGGGAGCGCCTGCCGCGGCAGGGGCGGCGGGCGGGGCGTTGGGGGCGGCGCTGGGCGCAGCCGGTGCTGGGGCTGGGACAGCGGTTGCGGGGGGCTTCGCCGCGGGGGGCTTCGGCGCCGGGGCTCTCGCTGCCGGGGCCTTCGCTGCCGGGGGCCTGGCTGCGGGGGCTGGGGCGGGTGCGGCTGGGGGACCAGCAGGGGGCGACTGCGCCATGGCAAGCGGCAGGGCCCACGGCGCGCAGAACGCGGCAACAGCCAGGACCCTCAGCAGGCATTGTCGCGCGTGCACAGGCCACTCCTGAAATAACGGACGCGGGCCCGGCTTCGGAACCCCTCGTCAAACGGTGCCACTCGTGCGGCGCCGACGGCAGACGGCGCCGACGGGCATAATCGCAATCGTGCCGGCAAGGGTCGACGGTGGCCGGCGCTGAAAGCACTGTCGGACGGCCACGGACAGCAACAAACGTGCCCAAGCTCATACGCAGGCAAAGTACTCTGGGACCCATGAATCCGGGCTGAACCCTCCCCTGCGGGGCCGGGTTCCAGACATGGTCAAATGACCCGCGCAGCGCCTCGCGAACGAGGCAGGCGCAGCGCGTAGCTGCCTTCAGCAACTTACGGCGCTATTGTAATTGTCCCGCTTGTGCCCGTCACCTGCGTCGATCGCCGGCTGCTGCGGCCGTGATCGGCCCTCACAGCTTCAGCGGCGGAGGCACCGTGCCGTGGCGGCGCTGCGCATAGACCCAGACTAATTCGGCGCCAAACAGAAAGATCTGCGCTGCGTAGTACAGCCACAGCAGCAGTACCAGGAGCGAGGCGGCCGCAGCGTAGGCGGAAGTAGTCGTGCTGTGGCCCAAGTAGTAGCCTATGCCCAGCTGCCCCACGGTGAACAACAGCGCGGTCACAAACGCGCCGCGCCACACGTCGCGCCAGTCCAGACGCACGTTCGGAAGCCATTTGAACAGCATCGCGAACAGCAGACTGAACACGATGAGCGTGATGACAACATGAACACTGTGCAGCAGCAGCGAGTGCGGGGCGAAGGCGGAAGAGTGGGAGATGAGCGCGTTGAGCGCCGTACCCACGATGAGCGACAGCAGCAGCAGCACCCCGAAGGCGAGCACCAGCACGAATGCTCCCAGCCGCGCCCGCAGCAGCGCCCACCACGGCCGCTCGTGCTTCAGGGGCGGCACGCGCCAGATGCGGTCCAGGTCCTGCTGCAGCTCGACCATCACCGAGTTGGCCCCAATGAGCAGCAGCACCACCCCGATGACCGTCGCGGTGAGACTGCTGCGCGCCTGGCTCACCTGGTCGAGCAGATGTCCGACCGCCTCGCTGCCGACGGGGCCGATCAGCTCGGTGACCTGCAGCAGCAGCGCCGTGCGCGCCTGCGCGGGTCCAAACACGAATCCTGCCACGGCGCTCAGGATCAGCAGCAGCGGTGCCAGCGCGAAGGCGCTGTAGAAAGCCAGCGCCGCGCCCATGCTGGCGGCATTGTCTGTGACCCAGCAGGTCCCTGCCTGCTGCATCAGCCGCAGAAAGTCGTGCCAGCGTCTCAAAATATCTCTGTCCGGAGGTAGAAAAATGATTGCACGTGTTCCTCGCCTCGCCGACACCATCGAGCGGCTGCTGGCCGCGGCCGACATTCGCGTCAATGGACCCGATCCCTGGGATTTCCAGGTACGCAATGAGCGCGTGTTTGCGCGCATCCTGGCGCATGGGTCGCTCGGTCTGGGCGAATCCTACCTCGACGGCGACTGGGACTGTGGCCAGCTCGATGAGTTCTTTCACCGCATCCTGCGCTCGGGGGTGCAGAAGCGCGCGCCACGCAATCTGCGGCTGCTCGCCGGGCAGTTGCGTGCGCGCTGGTTCAACCTGCAGACCACCCGACGCGCCTACATCCCGGCCAAGGTGCACTATGACCTCGGCAACGATCTGTTCGAGGCGACTTTTGATACGCGTCTGACCGGCAGCTGCGGCTACTGGCGTGAAGCGCGCGAGCTGGATGGCGCGCAGGATGCCAAGCACGACCTGATCTGTCGCAAACTCTACCTGACACGCGGACAGACGGTGTTCGACATCGGTTGCGGCTGGGGCGCATTCATGAAATTCTCGGCCGAGCGCTACGGCGTCGATTGCACGGGGGTGACCGTGTCACGTGAGCAGGTCAGCTGGGGAACCGAGCGCAGCCGCGGCCTGCCCGTGCGCTTCATCCTCGGGGACTATCGGCAACTGCCCGCCGACGCCAGCGGTCCCTACGATCGAGTAGTCTCCATGGGCATGTTCGAGCACGTGGG
>DATBPG010000159.1:0-22615 GCA_036561485.1 Steroidobacteraceae bacterium
CGAGAGCCGCATCGTGCGCGAGCGCATTCTCAACGGTGAGCCGCGCATCGACGGACGCGATACACGCACTGTGCGCCCGATCTCGATCCGCGTCGGTGTCCTGCCGCGCGCGCACGGCTCGGCGCTGTTCACGCGCGGTGAGACCCAGGCGCTCGTCGCAACCACGCTCGGCACCACGCGCGATGCGCAGATCATCGATGCGCTCGAGGGCGAGCGGCGTGAGCCCTTCATGCTCCATTACAACTTCCCGCCATTCTCGGTCGGTGAGACCGGCATGATGGGATCGCCCAAGCGCCGTGAGATCGGCCATGGGAATCTGGCGCGCCGTGGCATCAGCGCGGTGATGCCCGACATGGCGACCTTTCCGTACGTGATCCGCATCGTGTCGGAAATTCTCGAGTCCAATGGCTCGAGCTCCATGGCGAGCGTGTGCGGTTCGAGCCTGTCGCTGATGGATGCCGGTGTGCCCATCAAGGCGCCGGTGGCCGGCGTAGCGATGGGCCTGGTGCTGGAGGGGTCGCGCTTTCAGGTGCTGACCGACATCCTCGGTGACGAGGATCATCTCGGTGACATGGATTTCAAGGTCGCCGGCACGCGTGACGGTGTCAGCGCGCTGCAGATGGACATCAAGGTCGAGGGCATCACCCCGGAGATCATGCGTGTGGCGCTCACCCAGGCCCGCGCGGGGCGGCTGCACATTCTCGATGAGATGGACAAGGTGATCCGCCAGTCGCGCGAGAGCATGTCCGAGTGGGCGCCCTCGATCATCACGCTGAAGATCGACCCGGAAAAGATCCGCGACGTCATCGGCAAGGGCGGCGCGGTGATCCGTCAGATTACCGAAGAGACCGGCACCACGATCGACATCGAGAACGATGGCACCGTAAAGATCGCTTCGGTCAGCGGTGCGGCCGGGCGCGAGGCGCAGGAGCGCATCCGTTTGATCACGGCGGACGTGGAAGTGGGTCGTATCTACGAAGGCAGAGTCGTCAAGCTCATGGATTTCGGCGCCTTCGTGACCATCCTGCCCGGGCGCGACGGGCTGGTGCACATCTCGCAGATCTCCGATGAGCGGGTGGAACGCGTCTCCGACAAGCTCAAGGAAGGCGATGAGGTGCGCGTAAAGGTGCTCGAGGTGGACCGGCAGGGCCGCATTCGCCTGTCGATGCGCAACGTCGACGCGGCCTGAGCCGACGAGGCGCGGCGGGCCGCTGCAGCGCTCTGCCGCCCGCGGGCAGAGGCGCACTGGCCCCTGCGCAGGCGCGTCCGGTCAGGAAGAGGTGACCGGCGTCGTGGTGCCGGCGGCCTTCATCAGTGTGCGGAAAATCTCGTCCTGCGCGCTGTGCCATCGTTGATAGTTCTGGTGCGCCAGATGGCTCGCCGCTGCCGCCGGATCGCCGGCGGGGGGCTTGCTGCTCAGGAACAGCCGCAGGCTCTGCTCCAGATAGCTCGACAGCACGCCTTCCAGCCCGACCTGCCGATCGTGACTGCGGATCAGCTCGGCCAGGAAATCCTGGCTGAGCACGGTGTCATTCTTCTGCTCCAGATCGGCGATGACCTGCAGTAGCACCGGCCGCGTGATGTCCTGCTGGCTGCGCTTGTCGATCACGCTGAATTCCACGCGGTCCATGACCAGTCGCCGCACGTCATCCAGCGTGATATAGCGACTCTCTACCGTGTCGTAGAGGCGCCGGTTGGGGTACTTCTTGATGATGCGTAACTCGCTCATGCTGAAGTCCTCATGTGCCCAGGGCCCGCCCATCAGCGGAACCACAATTCCCATACCATAGTACAAGCGCCCGCGGAACCCAAATCGGCCTGCGCCGACATCGCAGCGTTCCGCCAGGCGCGAAGACCGGCGGCCTTGTAACCGCCGGATGGGTGCTAGCGTGGGCCCTGGCGGGCCGTAAGGGGAGAGCCGGGGGACGGGAGAGCGCGTCGGCGGGAGATGACGCGGCGTCGGCGCCGCTGCGTGGCCGCGCTCGCCCGAAGCCGGGTGCAGCAGGGCGGACGCGGCGTGCACCTCAAAGCGATGAGCCCCGGCACTGCCGGGGATAGCCCGCAGTCTCCGCGATAGGCCGCAATCTCAGCGATAGCGATCGTCACGATCGCCGTACTGGCGCTCGCGCCGCTCACGGCGCTCCTGGGCCTCGATGGACAGGGTGGCCACCGGGCGCGCCTCCAGGCGCTTGATGCCAATCTCCTCGCCCGTCTCCAGGCAATAGCCGTAGGTGCCGTCCTCGATGCGCTTGAGCGCCTCTTCGATCTTTCGGATCAGCTTGCGCTCGCGATCGCGCGTGCGCAGCTCCAGGCTGAATTCCTCTTCCTGGGTGGCGCGATCGTTCGGATCGGGAAAATTTGCAGCCTCGTCCTTCATGTGCGAGACCGTGCGATCGACCTCCTCCATGAGATCGCGCTTCCAGCTGAGCAGGATCTGCTGGAAATGCGCCAGCTGCTCCTTGCTCATGTAGAGCTCGCCGCGCTTGGCGACGTAGGGTTTGACGTTGCGCGGCCCGGCCAGCAGGCTCCCCGGTTCGACGCTGTCGGTCTCGTCGCTGTCCGTCATCGGCAACGTGCGGCTGGCGGGGGAGCTTCGCGGCTCATCCGCGGCAGCGCTGGTGGGCGGCGCAGGCCGGGAGGGGGGCGGATAGGCCGGCACCGGATGCGGAATCGAGTGGCCGGCCGCGGGCGTGCGCGCGGCTTCGCTGCGGGGCTCGCCCGAGCGCTCGGTGCTCTTGGCGCTGCGCGCCGCGGGCTTGGCCGAGGAGGCGGCAACCGCGGTCCGGCTCGCGCCGGGAACTTTGCGAGCAGGTGCAGCAGCGGGCCGGCGCGCCGCCGGCTTGGCGACCACGGGTCGCTTGGTTTTGCTCGACTTCGCTGCGGTCTTCTTGCCCGCCATTACAACGCTCCTGAGTGCTGCCAGCGCTTGGGAACGCGCGATTATACCGGCGCGCCCCTTGCTGTACAGAGCCGAAAAAATCCTGATGCTTCCGCGCTCTACGCGCCCGATCGCGACGTACAGGCAAGGCACTGATGCCGGCGGTGAGCAGTGGCGGCAGGGGCATGCAGCTTGCAACGAGGCGCTCGGGGTGAGACTTTGGTCCCGATCGGCACCTGAAGGGGTTAGCGCATGCAGCAGACGGACAAGAGCGTTGGCGAGCGCCGGCCTGAACCCCCGTCCGGATCCGCCGTCATCGCTGCCTCGGTATTGGCAGACGATGTGGTGGTCGATGCGAGCGGTGAGCCCGTGGGACGGGTGCGCGAGATCATGCTGGATGTGCCGCGCGGACGCGTCGCCTACGTCGTCCTGGCGTTCGAGGATCCAGCGGAAGAAACCGACCGCGATGATCGGGAGCAGGAAGGGCCGGTGCGCAAGCTGTTCGCGGTGCCCTGGGAGGCGCTGCGTCTGGACGCGCAGCGCCAACGCCTGGTGATCGACACCCAGCGCGAGCGCCTGCGAAACGCCCCCGGCTTCGATCCGGCGCACTGGCCGAGCATGGCCCAGCCCACCTGGACGAGCGCACTGTACGAGTTCTACGGCGTGGAGCCGTATCGGGACGACTGATCCCGTGGCGCGCACCCGTGGGGCGGCGCGCTGCCAGCCGCTCAGGCGGCCTTCAGCAGAACCACTGCGAACCAGCCGCGCTCGTCGGTGAAACGCGCCTCAAGCTTCCAGCCGGCTTCGGCAGCGAGGATCTCGAACGCTGCCGGCGTGAACTTGTGGCAGCACTCGGTGCGAATGAACTCACCGCGCAGCAGCCGGATCACCGCCGCGCCCATGCGGATGGTCTGGTTGGCGGTGCTCACCAGATGCATCTCGATGCGCTGCTCGCGCTCGACCCAGAGCGCCCGATGCCGGAAGTGGCTGATATCGAAGCCGATGCCGAGCCGTCGGTTCACGTGACGCAGGGCATTGAGATTGAACTCCGCGGTGACACCACGCTCATCGTCGTAGGCGCGCTCGAGCACCGAGCGCTCCTTGACCAGATCGATGCCGATGAGCGCCGCGCCTCCCGCGCCCGCGAGCGCTCGCATGGAGCTCAGCAGCCGCACCGCCTCGAGGCGCTCGTAGTTGCCCAGCGTCGAGCCCGGGAAGTACACCAGCCGCCGCGTGCCGTCGGCAGCGTGCAGCGGCAGCTCGAGCCGCCGCGTGAAGTCCGCACACAACGGCATCACCTCCAGCGCGGGGTAGTCGCGGCGCATCGCCCGCGCGGTGCGCGCAAGGCTCGAGGCGGCGATGTCGATCGGCACGTAGTTGCGCAGGCGGGGCAGCGCATCGAGCAGCGGGCGGACCTTCTGACTGTTGCCGCTGCCGTATTCGATGATCGAGAGCTCCTCGCCCAGCAGTGCCGCCATCTCGGCGGCGTGTGTCTGCATGATCTGCGTTTCCAGGCGCGTCACGTAGTATTCGGGCACTTCGCAGAGCTTTTCGAACAGACGGCTGCCGCGCTCGTCGTACAGCCAGGTGTGCGAGAGCTGCCGCGGGATAAAGAGCAGCCCGCGCAGCACATCGGCGAGTCCCTGGTCGTACTGTCCATCGATGAAGCGCTCGGCAAGCGCGACGGGGTTGGTCGATGCCATGATGGTGGGATCCTTGCTCAGAGGCCTTTGGCCAGACGCAGTCCGGCGAACTGCCAGCGCGTCTGGGGGTAGAAGAAATTCCGATAGCTCGCGCGCATGTGCGAGCGGGGCGTGGCGCAGGAGCCGCCACGCAGTACGAATTGGTTCGCCATGAATTTGCCGTTGTATTCAGCCAGCGCACCCGACCAGGGCCGAAAGCCGGGATAGGGCAAGTAGGCGGAGGCAGTCCATTGCCAGACGTCGCCAAACAGTGAGGCGCAGCTGCCCGGAGCCGGGGCACGCGGGTGCAGGCGGGCGCTGTCCATGAAATTGCCGACGATGGGGGCCCCGCAGGCGGCCCGTTCCCATTCACCCTCCGTCGGCAGACGCGCGCCGGCCCAGCGCGCGAAGGCGTCGGCCTCGTAGTAGCTCAGGTGACAGACCGGGGCGTGCGGGTCGAGCTCCTGCATGCCGTCGAGGGTGAACTCGGCATCGAGCGCCTCGCTCCAGTAGAGCGGTCGCTGCCACTGCTGAGCCAGTGGCCAGCCGTCCGCGAGCCACAGGGTCGGCCGCCCGTAGCCGGCGTCGAGGATGAATTCGTGATACTCGGCGTTGGTCACCAGCCGATCGGCCAGCGCGAATGCGGACCCGTACTGGCGGTGTCGTGGGGTCTCATTGTCGAAGCAGAAGCCCTCGGCGCCATCGATCCCCATCTCGTACACACCGCTGGGGTAGGGAGTGAAGGTCAGAGGCCGCTGCGGCGCCCGTGCGGGGCTCGGCGCAGCGGATGAGGCAGCGGATGCCCCGCGCGTGCGATAGGCCGGCCGCATCGGATTGGTGAACAGCAGATGCTTCAGATCCGTCAGCAGCAGTTCCTGATGCTGCTGCTCGTGATGAATGCCAAGCTGCACCAGGCGCGCCACGGCGGGGCTCGGGGTCGACTGCAGCGCCTCGGCGAGGTGCTCATCGACGTGGCGGCGATAGCGATAGACCTCCGCGACGCTCGGCCGCGTCAGCAGTCCGCGCGCCGGACGTGGGGCCTGTGGCCCGACGCTCTGGTAATAGGAGTTGAACAGGTAGTCGTAGCTGCTGTGAAAGCAGCGATAGCCGCGGTGCTCGGCCTGCAGGATGAAGCGCTCGAAGAACCAGCTCGTATGCGCCAGATGCCATTTGGCCGGGCTCGCATCGGGGATGCTCTGAGGCACATAGTCTTCGATTGCCAGCGGCTCGCAGAGCGCTTCGGTCTGGGCGCGCACGATGAGGTAGTCCTGCAGGAGCGAGGAGGGCTCGCTGTGCAGTCGTCGAACACCCTGGGCGCTGCGCATGCCAATCCCAAGTGCAAGAGGTGGGCCGCACCCGGCGCGACAGCGGCGGCGAAAAAAAATGGATGCACCGCGCCGGCGATGCGGCAAAGTGCCGCTTGCCATCGCCAGGGCTTTGTGATCGGTGGGCCGTCGATCTGCCCTGCAGCATGACGACACCGTAAGCGCTCACGGGGGCCGCAGGCCGCGGCGCACGGCCAAGCGGAGCGCGTCGACGGGGCCGGAAAAAATTGCAATGCGCCGGGTAGTTCGTGCAAGCGGCGCAGTGGCCCGGGGCAGGGAAGACTTAGGGCAGGATCACCGCTTCGGCAGCCCGCCAGCCGGGCGCGCGCCGCTCGGCAATGACGCTGGTATAGATGCCTCCCCGCACATTGAATCGTGCCGTCAGACGCATGAAGCGCGGGGCGAGGCGGCTGGCCAGATAGTCGATGATCTCGTTGGTCACGGCCTCATGGAAGGCGCCGCGGTCCCGAAACGACCACAGATACAGCTTGAGCGCCTTGAGCTCCACGCACAGTCGGTCCGGGACGTACTGCAGCTGCAGCGTTGCGAAGTCCGGCTGCCCGGTACGCGGGCACAGGCAGGTGAACTCGGGAATGCGCATGCGGATGGTGTAATCCTGCGCCGGCGCCGGGTTTGGGAAAACTTCGATGTCGGTGGATGGCTGACTCGGCATGCGGGACGGTGAGTGCATCGAAAGAGTACGAAGGATACTTTACACTACGCCGCGAACATGCCCTACCGCGCCGCTGGCGCTTCAGGACAGGAGAGATGCGGCTAAACAGGATCAAGATCGCTGGTTTCAAATCCTTCGTCGATCCCACCTCGGTGCATCTGCCCGGCAACCTGACCGGCGTCGTCGGCCCCAACGGTTGCGGTAAATCCAACATCATCGATGCGGTTCGCTGGGTCATGGGCGAGCTTTCGGCGCGCTATCTGCGTGGCGACTCGATGGCCGATGTGATCTTCAATGGCTCGGGCTCGCGCAAGCCGGTCGGCACGGCCTCGGTGGAGCTGATCTTCGACAACGCCGACGGTCGCGTCGGCGGCGCCTACGCCAGCTATGCGGAGATCTCGCTCAAGCGCACCGTCGAGCGCGACGGCACCTCGTCGTATTTCATCAACGGCGGGCGCTGCCGGCGCCGCGACATCACGCAACTGTTCCTCGGCACCGGCCTCGGCTCACGCAGCTACGCCATCATCGAGCAGGGCACGATCTCGCGCGTCGTCGAGGCCCGTCCCGAGGACATGCGCGCCTTCATCGAGGAAGCCGCCGGCATCTCCCTGTACAAGGAGCGGCGGCGCGAGACCGAGAATCGAATCGCCGATACGCGTGAGAACCTGGCGCGCGTCAGCGATCTGCGCGAGGAGGTCGACAAGCAGATCCGCCACCTGCAGCGTCAGGCCAATGTGGCACGTCGCTACCAGGATCTGAAGAACCAGGAGCGCTCGCTGACGGCCGAGTCGCTCGCCTTGAGACTGCGCGAGCTCGACGAAACCGCTGCAGAGCAGGCCGAGAGCATGCGCGAGCGCGAGCTCGCCATGCAGCAGTCGCTGGCGGAACAGCGCGCCAGCGAGGCGGCCATCGAGAAGCAGCGCGAGTTCCATACCGAGCTCAGCGCAACGCTTTCACAGGTGCAGGCGCGCTACTACGAGATGGGCGCCGCCGTCACCCGGACCGAACAGAGCCTGGATCATGCGCGTCAGATGCGTGAGCGCGCCCTGCAGGAGCAGGCGCAGCTGGGCTCACAGCTCAGCGGCATCGCCGAACAGGCGGTACGTGACGAGCAGCAGCTCGCGGCACTGCGTGCCGAGCTCGCCGCGCTGGCCCCGGAAGTGGACGCGAGGCGCGAGCAGGATCGGCTCGCGTCTCAAACCCAATCGGCCGAGGAAGCGCAGCTGGCCGCCTGGCAGGAGCGCTGGGAAGTCTTCAATCGCGAGCTGGGGGCGGCCGCGCAGAGCGGGGAGGTCGAGGCGGCGCGTATCGAACAGCTCGAAAACCAGCGCCTGCGCTTGCAGGCGCATGCGGACCGGCTGCGCGTCGAGGCTGACACGCTGGCGACCCAGGCCGCCGATCCGGCGCTCGATGGCCTGCAGCAGCGCGAGGCCAGTGGCCGTGAGATCGCCGAGCAGCTCTCGGGCGAGCTCGCCCGCGCCCTGGCCCAGGTGCAGCAGCTGCGCGGCGCGCAGCAGGCCGCCGAGGGGCGGCTCGAGAGGCTGCGACGTGAACGCGAGCAGACACGCTCGGAGCTGGTGTCACTCGAGGCGCTGCAGAAGGCGGCGCTGCGTGAAAAGAATCCGCAGACCGCCAATTGGCTCGCCTCGCTCGGCCAGAGCACCGGGCGGCGCCTGGCGGAGATGCTGGAGGTGAGCCCCGGCTGGGAGCGTGCCGTCGAAACGGTGCTCGGCGATTACCTCGAGGCGGTCGATGTCACCTCGCTCGAGCCGCTGCAGAGCGAGCTGCCGCGCCTGACGATCGGCCAGTTGACCTTCATCGAGCGCGGCGGCGCGGCCGAGGACGGCGCGGCCGGCGGCGCCGAGGCTGAAGATCTGCTCGCCGCGCAGGTGCTCGGTCCGGATTCGGCCCTGCCGCTGCTCGCTCACGTGTATACGGCCGCGACGCTCGCCGAGGCGCTGCAGCGGCGTGCACAGCTTGCCCCGGGCGAATCGATCGTCACGGCCGGTGGTGAGTGGCTGGGGCGCGGCTGGCTGCGCATCAATCGTGGCGGCGATGTGCATGCCGGAGTCATCGAGCGCGAACATCGGTTGAAGGAGCTGCGCGAGCGCTGCGCGCTCGCCGACCGGCAGGTCTTCCAGCTCGAGCAGGAACTCGTCAGCCTGCGCTCGCAGGTCACGGCGGCCGAGCAGGATCGCGAGCGCACGCAGCAGCGCATCCAGCAGGCCCAGCGTGATCATGCCGAGCTGCGCGCGCGGCTCGAGGCGCTGCGCGCGCGGCTGGAGCAGGCAGCCCAGCGCCGTGCTCGCCTCGAGGCGGAACAGGCGGAGGTGTCGGCCGATGCGGCGCGCACGGCCGAAAGCCTCGCGCGTGCGCAGGCCGCCTACGAGCAGGCGAGCAGCTCGCTTGCGCGCCTGGACGAGCGGCGGCGCGAGCTCGAGGAGGAGCGCGAGCTGCGGCGCGCAGACACGGCCGCGGCGCGCCAGCGCGCGCAGGCCGCGCAGCTGGAGCTGCGCGATGCGATGGTACGCCTGGAGAGCCGCCGCTCCTCGGACGCCTCCATGTCCACCGCCCTGCAGCGCCTGCAACAGCGGCGCGCCGAACTGCTCGCGCAGCGCGAGCTGGTCGAGGCGACGCTGCGCGATGGCGAGGCACCCCTCGGCGAGCTCGAGCAGCAGCTGCAGGAACATCTGGCGCATCGGCTGGACGCAGAGAGCGAGCTGGCCGGGGCGCGACGGGCGCTGGAGGATTGCGATCAGCAGCTGCGTGCCCTGGAGCAACGGCGCATCGGCGCGGAGCAGCGCGTCGAGCAGGCGCGCGCCGGCACTGAGCAGGCGCGACTTGCGCTGCAGGAATCGCGGCTGCGCCGCGAGGCGCTGCTCGAGCAGTTCGCAGCGACCCATTGTGAGCTGCCGGCGGTGCTCTCGGGGCTTGACGCGCAGGCGGACCTCGCCGTGTGGGAGCAGCGCCTAACCCAGTTGCGCGCGGATATCGAACGGCTCGGGCAAGTCAACCTCGCCGCGATCGGCGAGCTTGCCGAGCAGAGCGAACGCAAGTCCTATCTGGACCGCCAGTTCGCCGATGTCAGCGAGGCACTGGAGACGCTCGAGACAGCGATGCGCAAGATCGATCGCGAGACGCGCACGCGCTTCGAGGACACTTTCAATCGGATCAACGCCGGATTGAAGCAGAAGTTCCCGACGCTCTTCGGCGGCGGCAACGCCTATCTGGAACTGGTCGGGGAGGATCCCCTGGCCGCCGGCGTTGCCGTCATGGCGCGCCCGCCCGGCAAGCGCAACAGCACGATCGCGCAGCTGTCGGGTGGAGAGAAGGCGTTGACGGCCGTGGCGCTGGTGTTTGCGATCTTCGACCTCAATCCCGCGCCCTTCTGCCTGCTCGATGAGGTGGACGCACCGCTCGATGAGCACAATGTCGGGCGTTTCTGCGACATCGTGCGCGAGATGTCCAGCCGCATCCAGTTCATTTTCATCACCCACAACAAGGTCACGATGGAGCTTGCCTCCCAGCTGGTCGGGGTGACCATGAGCGAGGCGGGTGTTTCGCGACTGGTCACCGTGGATATCGACGAGGCCGTCAAGCTGGCGGCGGTGTAGGGCGGAGGACCCACATGAGCGAGCTGCGCTGGATCCTGCTGTTGGTCGGGGTGCTGTTTCTGATCGGCCTGACAGCCTGGGAGTCGCGCCGCTCGCGCCTGGCGCGCGCGGCGGCACGCGAACGGGCGCGAGCGCTTGCCGAGACCATTCCGTTCGGACCGCCAGGCCCGGGCACGGAAGCGGCGGGGCGAGCGGCCGCTGCAGCCCCTATCCCCGCATGGCTCGAACAGCCTGCCGGGCGGGCGGGGCCGGCATTGGGCGAGCTGCCCGATGCGGCCGTGAGCGATTTTCCGCTCGAGGCGGGCGAACGCGGCGAGCAGGCGATCCGCGCCGAGCGGCGCGGGGGGGTCATCGGCGGAGAGTTGCCGAGCATGCCCCTGACGGCACGCAATGCAGCGGTTCCGACCGCATTCGAGCTGCACGCCTCGGCGCCACCGGATCAGGCACAGGTCGATGCACAGGCGTATACACAGCCCGAGGCGCAAGCGCAGGCCGAGGGGACGGCGCAGGCGCAGGAGGGCGAGGCGACTGCCGCGCCGATCGATGCGGGTCCCGTGGCAGGCGAGCAACCGCTGGAGAATTCAGCCGCTCAGGGCGTGAGCGTGGAGTGGCCGCCCGAGGAGCAGCGCCGCATCGTCTCGGTGCGCATCGTCAGCACCAGCGAGCAGCGACTGTCGGGACGCGCGACACGCCAGGCGCTGGCGGCGTGCGGGTTCGTGCACGGGCGCTATCGGATCTTTCATCAGCCCGACGCCGAGGGCCATGCGCTGCTGTCGTGCGCCAGCCTGAACACGCCGGGTGTGTTTGACCCGAGTTCGATGGACTATCAGCGCTACACCGGCTTGAGCCTGTTCACGGTGCTGCCGGGCCCGTTGGCGGCGCCCGAGGCGGTGGAGCGGCTGCTGCTGACCGCGCTGGATCTGTCCGAGCGGCTGCACGCGCGGCTGCAGGATGATGCAGGCCAGGCCCTCGACGAGGCGCGCATCGCGCAGCTGCGCACGCGGTATCGGGAGCTCGATGCCATGGCAGGACCTCCCGCGTGAGCGCTGACGCGCGGCATCGCATCGGCGAGCTGCGTGATCTCATTCGTCAACACGACTACCGCTACTACGTGCTCGATGACCCGAGCGTGTCGGATGCGCAGTACGACCGCCTCATGCTCGAGCTGCGCGCGCTCGAGACCCAGCACCCGGAGCTGATCAGCGCCGATTCTCCGACGCAGCGTGTCGGCGGCCAGCCGGCCGCCGGCTTCGCACCCGTACGACACCGCATACCGATGCTGTCGCTGGACAACGCCTTCAGCGAGGAGGACATCCGGGACTTCGACCGCCGCGTGCGCACGCGCCTCGGGCGCGAGCAGGACACCATCCTTTACTGCGCGGAGCCCAAGCTCGACGGCCTGGCGGTGTCGCTGACCTATCGACATGGAACTCTGGCGCTGGCCGCGACGCGCGGCGATGGCACCAGCGGCGAGGATGTCACGGCCAATGCGCGCACCATTCGCGCGGTGCCGCTGCGAATGCACGGCAGCTATCCGGATGAGATCGAGATTCGCGGCGAGATATTCATGCCCATCGCCGGGCTCGCCAGGCTCAATGCGGCGGCTGCCGCAGCCGGGGAGAAGCTCTATGCCAATCCGCGCAACGCCGCTGCCGGCAGCCTGCGACAGCTCGACCCGCGCATCACCGGCCAGCGCACCCTGGAGGCGTTCTTCTATGGCTACGGCTACTGGCCGCAGCCGCCTGCCACCCAGACCGCCATGCTGCAGCAGCTGGCGAGCTGGGGACTGCGCACCAATCCTCTGGTACGCGCGGTGCGCGGGGTGGAGGGCTGCCTCGAGTTTTTCCGCGACATCGGCGCACGCCGCGCTGGACTGACCTATCAGATCGACGGGGTGGTCTACAAAGTCGATGCGCGCGCCGACCAGGAAGCCCTGGGCTATGTCGCGCGCGCGCCGCGGTGGGCGATCGCGCACAAGTTTCCCGCCGAAGAGGCCCTCACGCAGGTGCGTGACATCGAGTTCCAGGTCGGGCGCACCGGCGTGCTGACACCGGTCGCGAGGCTCGCACCGGTGCAGGTCGGCGGCGTGACGGTCAGCAACGCGACGCTGCACAACTTCGATGAGCTGACACGCAAGGACGTGCAGATCGGCGATACCGTCTCGGTGCGCCGTGCCGGTGACGTGATCCCCGAGATCGTGCGCGTGCTGCCCGAGCGGCGCACGCGCGAGGTGCATCCGGTCGTGCTGCCGACGAGCTGCCCCGTTTGTGGCGCGGCCGTCGTGCGCGTGCAAGGAGAGGCGGCCGCGCGCTGCAGCGGCGCTTTCAGCTGTCCGGCCCAGCGCATGGAGGCGCTGCGGCACTTTGCCAGCCGGCGCGCCCTGGACATCGAGGGGCTGGGAGACAAGCTCATCGAGCAGCTGGTGGAGCAGGCACTGGTGCATGAGCCCAGCGAGCTGTATCGGCTCGATGCTCCCCGGTTGATCGAGCTTGCGCGCATGGGTGAAAAGTCAGTCGCGAAGCTGCTCGCGGCCATCGAGCGCAGCAAGCAGACCACGCTGCCGCGGCTGCTGTATGCGCTCGGCATCCCCGGAATCGGCGAGACCACCGCCCGTGCACTGGCCGAACACTTCGGCACGCTCGAGGCAATTCAGCAGGCGGATCTGGAGCAGATACTGGAAGTGCCGGACATCGGTCCGAACATCGGCGCAAGCGTGCACAGCTTCTTCGCCGACGAGCGACATCGTCGACAACTGGCGCAGCTGCGCGAGCTGGGTGTGCGCTTCCCCGAGGGCGCGCCGGCGCGCCGGGAAGAGCAGGCCGCGCTTCCCCTGCAGGGAGTGACCGTCGTGCTGACGGGCACGCTGACGGGCTTGACGCGCGAGGAGGCTGCCGAGCGTCTCACGGCGCTTGGGGCCAAGGTCAGCGGGTCGGTGTCCAAGCGCACCCGCTATGTCGTGGCCGGTGCCGATCCGGGCAGCAAGCTGGCGCGCGCCGAGGCGCTCGGGGTGAGCGTTCTGGATGAGGCAGGCCTGATGCAGTTGCTGCAAACGGGTGCCGCCCACGAGCAGGCGGACCTCGACGGATAGCGGATCGCTCCGGGGTGAACCGGAGCGATCCGGAGCGATGCGCTCGAGCGCCGGGAGCGCTGCTCAGCTCAAAGATGCTTCTGGACCTGGGCGCCCTTGAGCAGCTGGTCCTCGTAGGCGTGAAACTTCTTGCTCTGCACGAGCTGGCTGACGCGATCCTTGACCTGATCCAGGGGCGGCACCGGTGTCTCGCGCGTATCGAGCAACTGAATGACATGCCAGCCGTACTGCGTCTGCACCGGTGCTGGGGTGATCTCGCCTTTCTTCAGGGTCGCGACCGCATCGGCGAACGGCTTGACCATGCTGGCGGGTGAGAACCAACCGAGGTCTCCGCCCTGGTCCTTGGAAGAGTCGATCGAGTTCTTCTTGGCCAGATCCTCGAACTTCGCGCCGTGCTTGAGCTGCGCGATGATCTTCTGCGCCTCTTCCTGCGAGTTCACCAGGATGTGGCGCGCGTGGTACTGGGTCTTCGGGATCGCGGCGACCTGCAGGTTGTACTCGCTCTGCAGCTCGGCGTCCGTGGGCTTCTTGTCCGACAGATAGTGCTCGGCGCCAGCCTGCTCGAGGATCTCCAGATGCGAGAGCTGCAGTTCCGAGGACACGTCCGCGGAGTTCTGCAGTCCATCCTTTTCCGCCTGCTGCGCGACCAGTTCGCCACGGATCAGGTTATCGAGCGCCTCATTGCGCTGGTCGGCGGTCAGCTCGGCCGAGGGCTTGTTCGCGGTGCTCTTGACGAAGTACTCAAACATGTCGCGCGTGATGGGGGTGCCGTTGACCGTGGCCACCGGCTTGTCCGCGGGGTTGGCTGCGGTGGCGTTGCCCGCGCTCGCAGTGCTCTGCGCCGGAGTGCCAGTCTTGGCGCAGGCGGCCAGCGCGCAGGCGGCCACGAGCGGAAGCAATTTCTCGATTTTCATTAGATCTCTCAGGAAGTTGAAGGATTATCTTTACAGTTGGTCGAACTCGTCTGCCGTCACGGCGCTGATGGACAGCGCATGCAGGTCGCTGTCCCATAGGCCCGCGAGCGCCTGATTCACCAGGCGATGGCGCTGCAGGATACTCAACCCGGCAAAGCGCTCAGACACGATGCGCACCCGAAAGTGCCCCTTGCCGCTTGCGGCCCCGGCGTGACCTGCGTGCGCTGCGCTGTCATCGTGCACCTGCAGCTCGGAAGGCTGCAGTGCCTCGCGCAGGCAGTGCTCGATACGCGCCACGCGCTCGCCGGGCAGGCTGCCCGTGTGCCGCGCAGCGCCGGCGGGGGCGCTCATGAGGTCTCTGCGCTGGGCGCGAGCGACTCGGTGCGCACGGCCAGCCAGGCGCCCTGGGCCATCGCAAAGACCAGAAACGCTGCGCTCAAACCAAACACCTTGAAGTACACCCAGGTGCGCTCGCTGGCGACGTCGGCCACCACCAGGTTCGCCGCGCCGAGCAGCAGATAGAAAGCGGCCCACAACCAGTTGAGCATCAACCAGGCGCGCCGGGGCAGTTGCTCGCTCTTGGCGACCAGAGGCTGCAACAGCCGCTGCGCGAGCGGTCGGGGTCCGGTCCAGACACTGCCGACGGCCGCGAGGCACACGAGCCACAGGAAGATCGTCGGCTTCCACTTGAGGAAGCGCGCGTCCCGCAGCAGCAGCGTGGCGCCACCCAGCAGCAGCACGAGGCCGGCGCTGAGCAGATGCATCGGCGGCAGCCGGCGCAGGCGCAGCCAGTCGACCAGCAGCAGCACGACCATGGCCACCATGAGCACCGCGGTGGCAACATAGATGCCGCGCAGCCAGTACGCCAGCAGGAACGCTGCCAGCGGCGCGAGCTCAAACAGCGGTTGCATTGCGGCGATTCAGGTGTGGCAAGCCCGTTATGATAGCGAATCTGCCGTTGCGACGGGAAAATCGCGCCTTAATCCGGTGAGCCAATACTTCGAGCTGCACCCCCAGACGCCGCAGCTGCGGCTGATCCGCCGCGCCGCGCAGATCGTGCGCGACGGTGGACTCATCGCCTATCCGACCGACTCGTGCTATGCGCTCGGCTGTCACATCGGCGATGCCGCGGCCCTGGAGCGGGTGCGGCGCATCCGCGGCGCCGACCGTCACCATCACTTCACGCTGGTGTGCCGCGACCTCAAGGAGATCGGGCGCTATGCACGCGTGGACACCTGGCAGTTTCGCCTGCTCAAGGCAGCCACGCCCGGACCTTTCACCTTCCTTTTGCCCGCCACGCGCGAGGTACCGCGACGCTTGCAGCACCCCAAACGCCGCACGATCGGCATCCGGGTACCCGATCATGTCGTGCCGCGCCAGCTGCTCGAGGAGCTCGGCGAGCCACTCATGAGCTCGACCCTGTTGCTGCCGGGCGATGAGCTGCCGCTGACCGATGGGGCACAGATCCGCGCGCGCCTGGAGCACCAGCTCGATGCGATTCTGGATGGCGGTCACTGCGGCATCACCCCCACCACGGTCGTGGATCTGGCGTCATCGCCACCGGTGGTGGTGCGCGCGGGGCTTGGGCGCCTGCCGGGGGTCGAGTGGGAAGCCTCCCTAAACCCCGTATAATCCGCCGCTTCACGGCCACAGCCCCTGCCCGGCGCGCGGGGAAAGCAGCGAGACAGGATGAGTGTCGTCCCCCAAGGCAAGCGCGTGCTCTCGGGCATGCGCCCGACCGGAGCGCTGCACCTGGGCAACTATCAGGGTGCCCTGCGCAACTGGGTCGAGCTGCAATATCAATATGAATGCTTCTTCTTCGTCGCCGACTGGCATGCGCTGACCACGGCGTATGAGGACACCAGCGGCATTCCGCAGGCCATTCACGAGGTCATCGTCGACTGGCTGGCCGCCGGGCTGAACCCGGGGGTGGCGACGCTGTTCGTGCAGTCGCATGTCCCCGAGCATGCCGAGCTGCATCTGCTGCTCTCGATGATCACCCCGCTCGGGTGGCTCGAGCGGGTGCCGAGCTTCAAGGATCAGCAGGAGCAGCTGCGCGACAGGGATCTGGCGACCTACGGCTTTCTCGGCTATCCGCTGCTGCAGAGCGCCGACATCCTGCTCTACCGTCCCGCCTTCGTGCCGGTCGGCGAGGATCAGGTGGCGCACGTGGAGGTGACGCGTGAGCTGGCGCGGCGCTTCAATCATCTGTTCGGGCGCGAGGCGGACTTCGAGCAGAAGGCCGAGCGGGCCATCAAGGAGCTGGGCGGACGCAATATCACGCTCTACCGGCAGCTGCGTCGGCGCTTCCAGGAGGCCGGCGATCAGGCAGCGCTCGAGCGCGCCCGCGCCCTGGTGGAGAGTAACCCCCGCATCACCATGGCCGATCGCGAGCGGCTGCTCGGCTATCTGGAGGGCACCTCGGTGACGATCCTGCCCGAGCCGCAGGCGCTGCTGACCTCCGCCCCGCGCGTGCCGGGCCTGGATGGGCGCAAGATGTCCAAGTCCTATGGCAACACCATCGGACTGCGTGAGGAGCCGGATGCGGTCGCGCAGAAGCTGCGGACCATGCAGACTGATCCGGCGCGCGTGCGGCGTACCGACCCGGGTGATCCGGACAAGTGCCCGGTGTTCGAATTGCATCGGATCTACTCGGATGAGGCCACGCAGAGCTGGGCGGCGCAGGGCTGCCGTTCTGCCGGCATCGGCTGTCTGGATTGTAAGAAGCCGCTGGTCGACCGGATCGTCGAGGAGGTCGGCGGCATGCGCAAGCGCGCACTGGAGTTCCAGGACAATCCTGAGATCGTGAACAACCTGCTGACCGAGGGCGCAGAGAAGGCGCGCGAGGCCGCACGCGCCACGCTCGACGAAGTGCGCCGCGCGATGCATCTGCGGCCGCCGTGAGCCGCGCCGCTTCCCACGCGCAGCCAGTACCGGAGCGCCCGCAATGAAACCGGACCTGAAGATCGTCGTTTCGAACCCGCCACGGGAAACCCACCTCGTCGAGGCGGTGCCCGAGCAGGTGGAGATGCCCTTTGCGGTCCTCAACGGCGAGCCGATCACCGCGATGCCGCGCGATCTGTACATCCCGCCCCAGGCGCTGGAGATCTTCCTCGAGGCCTTCGAAGGGCCGCTCGATCTGCTTCTCTATATGATCCGGCGCCAGAACGTCAACATTCTCGACATCCCCATTGCCGAGATCACGCGCCAATACATGCAGTACATCGAGCTGATGCAGGAACTGCAGCTCGAGCTGGCCGGCGAATACCTGCTCATGGCCGCAACGCTTGCCGAGATCAAGTCGCGCATGCTGCTGCCGCGGCCGGGGGCCGACAGCATCGAGGAAGATCCGCGCGCCGAGCTGGTCCGCCGACTGCAGGAGTACGAGCGCTTCAAGCGTGCTGCCGCGGATCTGGATCGCCTGCCGCGGCTGGAGCGCGACGTGTGGCTGGCGAGCGCCGAGCTGCTCGAGCAGCCCGCGCCGCGCGCGCTGCCGCAGGTCACGCTGCAGGAGATGCTGATCGCCTTCAAGGAGGTGGCGGTACGCGCTGCGCTGTTTGCGCATCATCACGTGCAGCGCGAGGCGCTGTCGGTGCGCGAGCGCATGAGCGATATCCTCTCTGCGCTGCATCAGGAAGCATTCGTGCCGTTCGTGCAGCTGTTCCGTCCCGAGGAGGGCCGCGCAGGCATCACCGTGACCTTTATCGCCATCCTCGAGCTGATGCGCGAGGGCATGATCGATGTGCTGCAGACGGAAGCGTACGCGCCGCTGCACGTGCGGGCAGCCGGCGCAGCCCGTACACTGCAGGCAGTCGCGGAGCTGCCTGGACCCGACGACGGAGCGGGAGGATGAGCGAACAGATGCACAATGAGGCGCACGCGCAGGCGCCCGCAGAGGCGCACACGGAGCCGGACGCGCAGCTGCAGGAGCAGATCCGCAACATCGTCGAAGCGGCGCTGCTGGCGGCGGGCCGGCCGCTGTCGCTTGCCGATCTGGCGCAGCTGTTCGAGGAGGGCGAGCGTCCGGATGCATCGACGCTGCGTGCCGCGCTGGCACAGCTCGAGCAGCTCTATGCAGCGCGTGCGCTCGAGGTCAAGCAGACCGCAGCCGGCTATCGCCTGCAGGTACGCAGCCGTTACAGCGCCGTCATCGGCCGTCTCTGGCCCGAGCGACCGCAGCGCTACTCGCGCGCGCTGCTCGAGACGCTGGCGCTCATCGCCTATCGCCAGCCCATCACGCGCGCCGAGATCGAGGCGGTGCGCGGCGTGGTCGTCAATCCCAACATCATCAAGACGCTGCTCGAGCGCGGCTGGATCCGCGTGGTCGGTCATCGCGAGCTGCCCGGCCGCCCGGAGCTGCTGGGTACCACGCGTGACTTTCTCGATTACTTTGGACTGCGCGGCCTGGATGAGCTGCCGCCGCTGGCGCAGCTGCGCTCGCTCGGGGAGCTCGACCCGCAGCTCTCGGAGCTGACGCCGCTGCCGCGGACGCAGCTGCCGCAACTGCCGCTGGCCGATGCGACGCCGCTGGACGTATCCGCCGCCGCAGCCCCGGCCGGCGAGCCGGCCGGTGAGGACGCTGACAGCAGCGGCCCGAGCACGCCGGCAGCCCAGGAGCGCTCGGCGCTCGACGGTGCATCAGACATCGATGAGGGATCGGCCATGGTGGCCGCCTCACGCGGCACGGATGCTTGAAGCGTCAGGGCAGCGCGCGCACCGCACGCCCGCGCGGTGAGGCACCCGCGGGCGCGGAGCGAGTGCAGAAGGTCATCGCGCAGATCGGACTGGGCTCGCGCCGCGAAGTGGAGAGCTGGATCCGCGCCGGTCGGCTGAGCGTCAACGGCCGGCCCGCCGTGCTCGGTATGCGGGTCTCGGGCGAGGATCGGCTGCGCCTCGACGGGCGGCTGATTCGCCAGCGCGCCGCCCCGCGCGACGCTGCCACCGTACTGCTCTGTCACCGCTCTCCGGGCCAGCCGCTGCTGCCGCCACGCCGAGGGGCGCGTGCCGCACAGGCGCCAGCGCACGACGCTGCGCCTGCCGGGCCGCCGCTGTCGCCGGACGCGGCGCCGTCGAGCCCGGCACGCGCCGGGTACGCGCAGAGCTTTGCCGAGCAGCTGCCTCGACGTGCCGGGCGACGCTTCATCAGCATCAGTCCACTGGCCACCGTCGACGGCGGCCTCGAGCTGCTGACCGCCGATGGCACGCTCGCCGCGCGCCTGCAGCGCGCGGTGGGCTCGCTGCCCATGGAGTTCAGTCTGCGCGTGCGCGGTGAGCTCAGCGAGACGCAGCTGCAGGGCATCCAGGACGGAGAGCTCGACAGCGGTGAGCGCGTGCGCGTGCAGACGCTCGAGCGGGCCGGTGGTGAGGCCAGCAACCGCTGGTACCGCCTGGTCACGGTCGGGGCGAGCGGCGCGCAGGTGCGCCAGCTCATCGAGCGACAGGCGGTAACACTGACGCGGGCGCTGCGCACGCGGTTGGGTGCTCTGGCGTTGCCGCCGACGCTCGCACGCGGACGCTGGCGCGAGCTCTCCGCCGAGGAGCTCAGCGCGCTGCTTGACAGTCCAGCGCCTGCCCCGTGATGCCGCGGCTCGCGCCGCTGAGCAGCCACAGGTAGGGCGCGACGATCTCATCGGCTGTGGGCAGGGTCTCGGGATTCTCGGCCGGAAACGCCTGCATGCGCATGCGTGTGCGCACCGCCCCGGGATTGAGGCTGTTGACGCGGATGGCGGTGCTGGATTCGAGCTCTGCGGCGAGGATCTGTGCCAGGCTTTCGGTGCCGGCCTTGGACACCGCGTAGGCGCCCCAGTAGGCACGGGCGCGCCGGCCGACAGCGCTGCTGGTGAAGATGATCGAGGCGTCGCTCGAGGCGCGCAGCGCCGGCAGCAGCACCTGGGTGAGGGCAAACGACGCCGTCAGATTCACGTGCAGCACCCGATACCAGGTGGGCACGTCATAGTGCTCGATGGGGGCAAGGGTGCCGAGAATCGCGGCGACGTGCGCCAGGCCATCGAGCCTGCCATAGCGCTGCAGCAGCGCGTCGGCGAGCTGGTCGTAATCGCGCGCCACGGCCTTCTCCAGATCCAGCGGTGCAATGCTGGCCTCGGCGCGCCCGAGGGCAGCGATGCGCGCGTGCACGTCCTCCAGTTTGCGAACCGTGCGCCCGATCAGCACCACCTGCGCGCCGCAGCCGGCGGCGGCGAGTGCCACGGCGCGGCCGATGCCATCGCCGGCGCCGGTCACCGCGATGACGCGGCCGGTCAGCGTCTGCGGGTCGGCGTGGAAATCGCGTTGTGCCCGAAGTGTCGCCGCTGGCTCGACGCTGCTGTCGCTCATCCGATGTCTATCCTGAAACGCCGGCGCATGGCGCGGCGCGCATACCGCCAGGCGAGCAAGTTGTCTGCCACGCCATCGAACCGGCCCGGCTGCGCAGGTGGCATCATTGTCGCCGATTTATCGGCCGGCTGCGCGGATGCGCTTCGGCGGCGCTGCGCGCGCTGCCATTGGTGCACGCACAGCGCGAGCCACAACAGCAGCGGCGCGAGCATCGGCTGCCACGGCGGCGCGATCAGCGGCGCGCGCCGCTGTCGCTGCTCGAGCTCCTGCAGAATCTGCGCTGCCTGCGCCAGTGCCCAGGACTGGCCTCTCGCGCACGCCTCCAGGGTACCCACCGCTCGTCCGAGCGAGTCGAGCTCGGCACTGCCGGCCGCCGACGCACCGAGCAGCTGCGCGGCGCTGACAAACAACGCTCCAGACAGCTGCAGCTCCTGGCGGGCCGCCAGCCGCTGCGTAGCCAGGTCGAGGGTCGCCGCCTGCGCGAGGGGCCGCAGGTCCGCCGGCTCGCGCAGCTCGCGCAGCCAGCCAATCAACCAGGGATGGCGCGGGGTGCGCTGCTGAAAGCGCAGCAGCTCATCCTCCCACCACTGCAGACGCAGATGCGCCACGCCGTGATCCACAGCACGGTTCAGTCCTGCGGCGAGCTCATCGGCGATGGCCAGCAGTGCGGCGAGCGCCATGCGCCTCGGCGCTGGGGTGTAGAGCAGCACGAAGTAGCGCGCCGAGCCCGCGGGCGGTGCAGGTGGAGCGCTGCCCGGGGCGGATGCGGTGGCGGGCGCGGCGAGGTCGGACGCGCCGGCCCCCGGGCCGCTAGCGGATGGAGGATCGTCCACGCAATGTTTCGGCCGGCAGGGCCACCCAGTCGAGCAGCTGCCGCGGTGTTTCGATCCAGCCATCGGCTGGCCAGCTGGAAACGTCCTCATCGGCGCCGATGTAGCCGTAGCGGGCGCCGAGCGCGAGCATGCCCGCCGCGCGCGCCGCCTGCACATCGCGCAGCGCATCGCCGAGGTACAGCGCCTGCCCGGGCGGGCAGCGCAGCTGCTGCGCAGCGGTCAGCAGCGGCAGCGGATCGGGTTTGCGTACCGGCAGCGTATCGCCGCTGATCAGACAGCCCGCGCGCGCTGCGAGTCCCATGGCCTGCAGCAACGGGGCACTGAGCCAGCCGGGCTTGTTGGTGACGATGCCCCAGGGCACGCCCTGGGTATCGAGGCGCTCGAGCACCGGCGCGAAGCCCTCGAACAGTCGCGTGTCCACGGCGAGCATATCCCGATAGAGCTGCAGGAAGCGCTCGCGCAGGCGCGCGAATTCATCGGCGGCGGCTTCGGGAAAGCCGGCGCGTACCACGGCGTTGGAGCCGTGGGAGACGTGCGGGCGAATGTCGGCCAGCGCCAGAGCGGGCAGCGCGTGCTCGGCGCGCAGTGCATTCAGCGCATGCGTCATGTCCGGGGCGGTATCGAGCAGTGTGCCGTCCAGGTCCAGCAGCACACCCTGCGCTCTGCTCACGCCGGGGCGTCCCCGAACTGGAAATGCGCCAGGTAGTTGATGCTGACGTCGCGGTCGAGGCGCGCGCTGCGCAGCACCGGGTTGTACTGCACGCCCGAGAGCTCGCACAGCTCGAATCCGTGCGCGCGGGCCATGGCATCGAGCTCCGAGGGTCGCAGCAGCCGTGCGTATTCATGCGTGCCCCGCGGCAGCAGGCGCAGCACATACTCGGCGCCGACGATGGCAAACAGAAAGGAGCGCAGATTGCGATTGACCGTCGAGACGAACAGCGCACCGCCCGGTCGCAACAGGCGCGCCAGGGCGGCAAAGACGCGCTCGGGATCCGGTACGTGCTCGATGAGCTCCATGCAGGTGATCACATCAAAGGGCGGCTCGCCGGCGTGCGTGGCCGCGTACTGTTCGGCGCTCGAGAGCTGATAGTCGATGTTCAGAACACTCTCGTGGGCATGCAGGCGCGCAACCTCGATCATGGACGGTGCCATGTCGATGCCGGTGACCGTCGCGCCGGTGCGCGTCAGCGCCTCGCAGAGCAGCCCGCCCCCACAGCCCACGTCGAGAACACGCCTTCCGGCGAGCAGGGCGCGGGCGCTGACATAGGCGAGGCG
>DATBPG010000160.1:0-23827 GCA_036561485.1 Steroidobacteraceae bacterium
CTGCCCCCGCAGCCTGGCAGTCAAATTGGCGCTGCCCGAGAGTCGCTGCGTACCCTCGAAGTCCTTCAGTAGCCGCGCCAGATCCACGCCCGCAAGCGTTTGCTGAGTCGTCACGAGGGGCACGGAGCTGCGCACATCCAGTGTGAGCTCACCACGGTAGGTTCCGCCGTAGAGCTGCGCTGCCAGCGGTGACAGATGCGTCACGCCGTCGCGCGCGAGCGCTTGCAGCTGCACCTGCGTCATCGTGATGCCGGAGAGCTTGAGGGTCCCCACGAGCAGCGAGCCGTGCATCTGCAGCGACTTGAGCATGGCAGCCGGCAGCTGCAGGGGCGTCGAAACCTGCGCCGCGGCCGGCGCAGCTGCCTTCGGTGGGTTACTGCGGTAATGGTCCAGATCGAGCCGATCGATCTGCAGGTTGAAGCTCACGGCCTCAGTGCCCGAGCCGGCCAGCGCCAGCTCGCCGCTCACATGCGATTGATCCAGATGCAGATCGATGGCGCTGACCCGCAGCGCATCGGGCTCATAGGTCACTGCCAGGGAGCCGGACAGCGCGATCGGCGCACCCGTCGAGCGCTGCAGCTGCATCTGCACAGATACCGGTACAGCGACCCCCTCGGCCACGCGGCCGACGGTCAGGTTCAACGGCTCGAGTACCGAGCCCTCGTAACTGATGCGCGCGTTACGCAGCGTCAGCCCGGCGATCTGCGGCAGCGCCGCCGGTGGGCTCGCGGCTGCAGGGGCCGCGGGCGGGCGTGTCGAGGCGGGGCCGCTGGCGGGGGCGTTCGAGCTCGAGCCCAAGCCCTCCCAGTTACCCTGGCCCTGCGCATTGCGCAGCAGCTGGGCGTTTAGCCCCTCGATGTCGATATGGCCGATCTGCAGCTGTCCGTGCAGCAGCGGCAGCAGTTTCACGTGCAGCGAGGCCTGACGCAGCGTCATGAAGGGCGTTACGGGGAAGCCTGGGGGATTGCCCAGACTCGCCGGACCCAGGCGCAATGCGATCGAGGGCAGCAGCGCAAGGTGCAGGTCGCCGCTGAGTTGCAGCGAGCGGCCGGTGGACTGCTGCACCATGCGCTCGATGCGCCCGCGGTAGGCGTTGGGATGGACGAACAGCGCCACCGCAATCACCAGCACGATCACGAGCGCCACGACAGTGCCGATGCCGATACCGACAATCTTGAGCAATCGCATGTCCCACCTCCCGCCGGTGACGCGCGCAGCTGAGCGTGCAGAGGCGCGGCTGCTTGTTGGCGAGCCTTGCGGCCGGGGGACGAATGTTACTCCATGCGCATGCGGTACGACTCACCCGATAGGCGGGCGGCGGGCCGCTCCCGGATGCCAGCCGGCGCCCGGGAGTGTCGCCAGACAGCTGTGACCGGGGAGGAACGGCTGGGCTCAGTGCCGCGAGGAACCTCGCGAACCGCTGCTACCACGATGGCCGTGATCGCTACGGAGGCGTCAGGGTGCGTCGAACGTGCGCTGCCTCGCGCAGCAGCTCGAGCGCGCGCAGCACGATGCGTCTGCGCACCTCATCCGGGGTGCCGCGTGCAATGCATTCCTCGACCACGCTCGCGCCGTGTGCGCGCTGCGCCACGGCGAGGTAGACGAGCCCGGCAGGATTGCCATCCTCATCCGCGTCGGGACCGAGTACCCCGGTGACCGAGACCGCGACCTGTGCGCGGCTTCTCTGCAACGCACCCTCGGCCATCTGCAGCGCCACTTCGCGATTGACGCTGCCGCGCCGCTGCAGCAGCTGCGCCGACACACCGAGTGCGACCTCTTTTTGCGCCTTGGAATAGGCGACGAAGCCGCCCTCCAGACATTGCCCTGCGCGCGGTGCGCAGCTCAGTACGGCGGCCACCAGACCACCGGTGCAGGATTCCGCGGTGACGACCGTGCGGCCTGCCGCCGTCAGCGCCTCAATGGCTTGCTGCGCGCCATCGATCAGCTGCCGGTCCACGCAGCCCGCAGCTTGCGGAAATCCGGAAGAGCCACCAGCGTCCGTTGCCCGGACCATAGCTGCCTCAACCCTCGCCTTTCAGTGTCGCCGCGCGGCAGGCAGCTCATTGCCCGCCGCCGTGTACGCCGGTGGCGAATAGTAGTTCAGGGTCTTGAGCGGCACCCGCCCGGTGTTGCGGATCTCGTGGCGATCGCGCCGCTCGATCAGCAGCATGACGCCCGCTCGCAGCGGCACGCGCCTGCCGTTCACCAGCGCACGCCCCGTACCGCTCACCACGTAGAGCCACTGATCGGCGCCCTGATGGCGGTTAGCCGCATCCCCTTCGGCGTCGCCGGGCGCGATGACCATCTGCGCCACCTGGGCACGCGCATTACCGAACACCACGCGAAACCCGGTGCCGAACCGCAGCTTCTTCGCCTTCATGCGCTCGTCCATCCGCCTCAACCCACGGTAGGTTCATGCTCTGGGTCCCCGGGCGTCATTACAACCGGGTGCGAATCGGAGACGCTTGTCAGACACTGGCGGCACAGGCAGGGCCCGGCGGCCGGGGAAGCCGGTCCGGACGCAGACGCCGCAGAGACCCCGGCGGCCGGCGGCAGCGAGAAACACCAGCAGCGCGCGCCGCCGGCCGCCACGGCGCAATCGTTGCTTCGGCCACAGCGCGGGCAGCGATCGGCTGCGTGGATTGCCATTGGCGTCACAGCCCGAGTGTACCTTCTGCTACCATGCGGGCCACTCCCGATCGTCCTGCCCGAGCCGCCCCTGGCGGCGCGGGTCCACATCGTATTTTGAGGAAGCCCCCATGCCCCTGAACCACTACGTGACCCTCGGTCGTTCGGGCCTGCGAGTCAGCCCCTTCTGCCTGGGTGCCATGACCTTCGGGCCCGAATGGGGCTGGGGCTCGAGCGTCGCGGATTCGCGCCGCATCGTTGATCGCTATCTGGAGCTTGGCGGCAATTTCATCGACACGGCCAATGTCTACACCAAGGGCCACTCCGAACAGATTCTCGGCGAGCACTTTGGCGATGCGCCCTCCAAGCGCGAGCGCACCGTGATTGCAACGAAATTCTTCGGCACCATGCTCCACGGCGATCCGAACTCCGGTGGTGCCGGACGTAAGGCGCTCATGGCCGCCTGTGAGCACTCACTGCGCCGTCTGCGCACCGATTACATCGATCTGTACTGGATGCACTGCTGGGACGTGCACACGCCGATCGAGGAGACCATGCGCGCGCTGGACGATCTGGTGAGCGCGGGCAAAGTGCGCTACATCGGCTTTTCGGATACCCCCGCATGGAAGGTCATGCAGGCGCAGATGACCGCGCGCTTTCGCGGCTGGGCGCCGCTGATCGCCCTGCAGCTCGAGTACTCGCTGCTCGAGCGCACCATCGAAGGAGAGCTCGTGCCACTGGCGCTGGAGCACGGTCTGGGTATCACGCCCTGGTCTCCGCTGAAGTCCGGTGCGCTCAGTGGCAAGTACACGCGCGCCAATGCCGGCAAGGTGCAGGGCGGACGCGGCGAGTGGGCAACCTCGGCACTGAACGAGAAGGCCTATACGATCATCGAGGCACTGCTGAACATCGCGCGCGAGGCCGACTCGACACCGGCACGCGTGGCCCTCGCCTGGGTGCAGCAGCGCCCGGGTGTTGCCTCCACCATCATCGGCGCGCGTACCCTCGAGCAGCTCGAAGACAATCTCGCCGCGCTGCAGCTGCAGCTCACGGCCGAACAGATCGCGAAGCTCGACGCGCTGTCCACCCCGCAGCTGAACTTCCCGTCCGATTTCCTCAAGCGCGCGGCGGGCTTCTCGAGCAGCGGCGCGAGCATCAATGGGCTCGAAGCGCCCGTCAATCCGCTCTCGCCGAAGAGCGAACAGGACCGCTTCTAGGTTTCAGCGGCGAGCGCCTCCAGCAGCAGCGCATCGAGCATGAAGGAGCCATCCGCCTCGATGGCGAAGTAGGCGCGCGTCTCACGCGAGGCGCCAAGCTGCAGGGAGCGAATCGCCTCTACGTGCACGGGCGCGGTGCGCATGCGCGCGATCCAGCTCGCGAAATCCAGGCGCAGCCGCCAGCTGCGGCTGGCACGCACGCTGAAGGCTGCGCGCCTGAGCGCCTCGCACCACTCCCCCGCCGTGTAATCGCGCACGTGCGAGGGATCGCGCAGCAGCTCGACACCCTGCAGATGCGTATCGAGCATGGCCGTGCCGGGGGAGATGGCGTCGATGAACACTGCCGTGGCTCCCGGCTGCAACACCCGGCGCGCCTCGCGCAGCCCGGCATCCAGATCGCCCCAGTGATGCGCGGAGAAGCGGCAGCCCAGAAAGTCAAAGTGCGCATCCTCGAAGGGCAGCTGCCCGGCAGGTGCCTGCACGGTTTCGATGGCAATGAGCCCGCGCGTGCGCGCCGTGGCTGCGACGGCGGCCAGCATGTCGGCCGACAGGTCACAGGCCGTGACGCTCGCCGCATGGCGCGCCAGACGATAGGCGACGTGACCGCCGCCGCAGCCGAGGTCCAGTGCCCGATGCGGCGCTGCCGCCTGAGCGAGCGCCTCGAGCCGATCCAGATCCTCACCGCCCGCGTGCACGGCACTGTCGACGTATGCCTGCGCACGCGGTCCAAACTGGGCCTCAACGACCCGCTCGTGTTCCTGCGTCGCGCTCATTGCGGAAGTTTAAAGCTTTCCGGCTGCCTCGGCGCTGAAGGTATCGCACTCGGCGAAGTTGCCGCTGGATAGCCCACGCTGAAACCAGTTCAGCCGCATTGCCGGCGTGAGATAGGTCTGCACCGGATCGGGCATCATTTCGCCACGCTTCAGCTGCGCCTGCGTTGCCTGCGTCACGCTCGCCACGGCCTGCAGCGCCGCGGACACATCGCCCGAGGCGATCTGCCGCTGCGCAAGTTCGGCACGCACGGCGAGCCCCGCGTAGCAGTCTGCCTGCAACTCCGCGACCGCCCAGGTCCGCGCCGAGAGCTGCGGGGTGCTGCGCGCGCGCGCCTGCTCGACCTGCTCGGTGGTGCCGACGAGGTCCTGAATGTGGGTACCGAGCTCATGGCCGATCACGTACGCCAGCGCCAGATCGGCGGACGCGCCGGCCTTGTCGGCAATGTGCTGCAGGTAGTCGCGCGGCAGATAGACGTGGCTATCCTCGGGGCAATAGAACGGCCCCACGAGCATGCCATTCACACCGCAGGCGTTGCTGAGCGAGTTCGCATACAGCGTCATCTGCGCCGGCTGATACACCGCCTTCAGCGTCACGAACTCGCGCGTCCAGTACGCATTGCCGGCCTGAAGCAGCGCCTGTGCGCGCATCACCGCGGAGTCGCGCCCCGCCGCGGCCGTCCCCGAGGCCGCCTGCACCCCCGCGGGTGCCGACAGCAGCAGAGCCAGCGCCCAACCAAGCATTGCCGGCGCGCGGATGCGAGCCGCGCAGATGCGATACAGGGCAGACATAACCGTCTCCTTCCGCCAGCGCCGGTGAATTCTACGGCAGCCACCCCGGCACGACCATCCGCTTCGCGTCACGCCTTGCGTCCGCCACGACGTGCATCGGCGCGCGCCGCGCTCCTACAATGGGTGTCCTGGATGGTTGGCCAGGCCGTGTGAGCAAGCCGCAGCCGCGGCTTCGATGGCCCCGTGTACGCCGCGCTAGCTGCCGAAGCGTCGCCGACGCTGCTGGTAGGCGCGGATCGCGCGCAGCAGGTCGATCCGGCGGAAGGCCGGCCAATACACGTCGCAGAAATAGAACTCCGAGTAGGCGCTCTGCCACAGCAGAAAGCCGGACAGGCGCACCTCGCCGCTGGTGCGGATGATCAGATCCGGGTCGGGCATCCCGGCCATGTACAGATGGCGGCTGATCGCATCCGCATCGATCTGCTCGATGGTCTCGGCGAGGGTGGCCCCGCGCTCGCGCTGTGTCGTGAGCAGGGCGCGCACCGCATCGACGATTTCCGCGCGGCCGCCGTAAGCCACCGCCACCGTCAGCACCATGCCGTTATAGCCGGCCGTCGCCTCCTGCGCCGCGCGGATGGCTGCCAGGGTGCGCTCGGGCAGCAGCTCGAGCTGCCCGATGGCCTGGATGCGCACGCGCTGACGATGGATCTGTGGATCGACCGCCAGCGCCGCAAGCTTGTCGCCGACCGCGGCGAGGATTCCCGACAGCTGCTCGACGGGGCGGCCCAGATTGTCGGTTGACAGCACCCACAATGTCACGGCGGGCACGCTGAGGGCTGCACACCAGTCGAGCACCTCATCGAGCTTGCGCGCGCCCAGCGCGTAGATCTCGCTCGGATCGCGCAGGCCGGCGCGCTCGCCGTGGCGGCGATTACCATCGAGGATCAAGGCGATGTGCTGCGGGCCGGGGCCGCTGCGCAACACTTCGCGCTCGAGCCGCCGCTCATAAAGTCGATACAGCAGATGAATCATCGCACTTGCTCAGCGCATGCCCGCCGCTCATCCAACCAGGCCCAGCTGCGCCGCGAGCTCATCGAGCAGGCCGTGCTGGCCGGCCGCGAGGCGCGTGCGCGCCTCGGGCAGCGCAAACCAGGCGGCACGGTCGACTTCGGGGAAGTCGCGATAAGCGCCGCTGCGCGGCGGCCACTCCAGGCGGAAGAGATTACTGTGAAGCTTTGCTGGATCAAGTGAGGCTGCCTCCACGGCAAAGGCGCTGATCAGCTTGCCGCCCGGTTGACGTAATGGCGTGAGCTCGATGAACGGGCCCTGAACACTCTGTCCGGTCTCCTCGAAGAACTCACGCTGCGCGGCCTGCAGGGCCGGTTCGTCGGCCGTATATTCCCCCTTGGGAATGGACCAGGCGCCCGCGTCGCGCCGCGCCCAGAACGGACCGCCCGGATGCACCAGGAAGACCTCGAGCCCCCGGGCCCGCCGCTGCGCACTGCCCAGGCGGTAGGCAAGGATGCCGGCGCTGCGTCTGCCACGTACCGAGGCCATGGATGCAAGGAAGGCTCGCGTCTGCTGCGGTGTCAGTATTCGAACTGGTAGCGCATGCCGATGCTGCTGCCCGGATCATTCTGCGGCGTCACCGCCCCCTGCACCGGGCCGCCGCCGGTGCTGATAGTCGTCTGCAGCTTCCAGTTGCGCGTAAGGTCGACCTGCACCTGTGCCTGTGTGGTGCCGGTCGTGCTCTGACGGGCCCCGACGTACACGCGGTTGGAAATGTAGCGACCGGCCTCGATGATGGCACCGGTGTTGTTCTGCGCCGCCGTGCCACCGGCAGAGTTGGCGCCGCCCGTGTTGCTGGCGCTGCTGATCACCAGGCGATTCAGTCCGAGCGCCTGCTGCACGGTGTTCAAAGGGTTAAAGCCCGCTGCGCCGGCGCCCGAGAGCGTCACGAGCGCCGCACCGATGCCGGCGATCTGCAACGGGTTCAGCTGCGCCACGCTCTCACCGAACAGCAGCCGCGCCAGGATCTCATCCTGCGGCAGCGGCGGTGAGCTGCTGAGGTTGATCACCGGCGCGTCGGCAAACCCCGTGATGGACAGCGTCACCTGATAGGCGCCGCTGTAGCTTGCGGCGATGAGGTTGAGAGTCGGATCGATGCGATTGCGCAGTCCGCTGCCGGTGAAGGTGACGCGGCCGCTGGTGAAGTTGAGCGTCGTGCCGGCGACATCGAAGGTGCCATTGAGCAGATCGAAACCGCCCGTCACGGTGGGCTTGGAGCTGTCACCCACCACGTGCAGCGTACCGCCCACCTGTGCCGTGAGGCCGCGGCCGCGAATGAAGATGCCGGTGGGCGCGTTGACGGTCAGATCCAGCATTGCCAGCAGTGGCTTTGGCGGGGCTGGCGGCGCCTGCTGCTGACCGGGACGCACGACATGCAGCACGGCGACCGCGGGCGGCATCGCATTGGGGATGTTGATCGTGGCTTTATTGACGCGCACGTTGCCCGTCGCGCTCAGGCGCTGCCCCACCAGCTCTCCGCTGAGCTTCAGCGCCAGATCCACATCGGCCGTCAGCAGATCGCTGCGCAGTGCCTGGGCATGCTGCGCATTGACGCTGAGCTCCACGGGTATGCCCTTTTGCGCCACGTCGATCTTGCCGGTGGCAGAGATGCTGCCCGTGCCCGCCTGTGCGCTCAGATGCGTGAGCGTGAGCTCAGGCCCATCGGCCTGCAGCGCCGCCTCGATGCCCGTGAGGCGCAGGCCACGCGCAAAATCCTGCAACTCGCCCTTGCTGATGCGCAGCTGTCCGTGCATCTGCGGGGATGCCCAGGTGCCGCCCAGCTGCGCCTGCACAGTGAGCTGGCCGAGCGCGCGCTGACCGCTCGCCTCGAGCACCGCATTGGCAAAGGCAAGGTCGACATTCCCGTTCAACTGCATCGCGAGGGGCCGGTTGCGATCCAGTGGCAGACGGCCGTCGGCTCGCAGCTGCATCTGCGAGCCGGCGGCGAGCGCCAGCTGCACAGTCGCGCTGCGCGCGGCGATCGTGGCGGTGATCGTCAAGGAGGCATCGGGCAGGCCATGCACGCCTTCGCTGGCCGAATGCAGGCCGTTTGCCGTGAAGCTCAGTGTGCCGCTGGGGTTGGCAAGACTTCCCTGCAACACCAGATCCGCACTCGCCGCCCCGCGCGGCTGCAGGCCGCGGAACTCGGGCAGAAAGATGCCCAGCGCCGCGGGCGTGAGCCGCCGCACGGTGGCACGCAGTGCCAGCCGCGGTGTGATCTGTCCACTCACCTGCACGATGGCCGGGGGCACACCCAATCGCAGGCGGTTGACCGAGACGCCCCCGTTGAACGAGAGCAGCGCGGGGGACAGAAGCCGCAGCATCTGCTCGCGGTAATGCGCATCGAGGCTCGTCAGCTGCAGCTGCCGGCGTGCCTGCAGCCACACTCCCTGGGCGTCCAGCTGCGTCGCCGTTCCCACCCCGCCGCCGATGGCGGCATGCGTGGCCAGCATCAGTCGCGCCGGATCGCCATTGGCGCTGACCGCAAGCGTCGAGGCAATGCCGCCGAGGGTACCCTGCGCGGAAAGCTGCAGGGCGAGCTGCGGCTCGCGCAGCGGCTGCTCGATCGTGCCGCGCGCCATCAGCGTATGCAGCTGCACGCCTCCGAGCCCGATGTCCTGCCCGTCCACGCTCAGCTGCGCGCGGTGGCGTACGCCGCTGCCCGAGAGGTCCAGTTGCGCCGTGAGGCGCCCGCTGAGCGCAGCACCCAGCATGGGATCGACATCGGCCAGTCGCGGCACCGAGAGCGTCAGATGCGCCTGCGGAGTGCGGATGTCGCCATCGACGCGCAGCGCGCCGCTGATGTGCGCGCTCTTCCAGCTGCCCTGGCCGACCTGCAGTGACAGCGCACCGTCCGCCATGCGCAGCAGCCTCGCCTGCAGCGCCACCGGTGCACCATCGAGCGTGCCGGCGAGGTGCAGCTGCCCGCTCGCGCGCTGTGGCAGATCCGTTGCCTGCAGCGTCGCATGCAGCGCGCCGCTGGCCTGATGCATGCGCAACTGCGCATCGGCGCTGCCCGACAGCGACAGCCGGGGCAGGCTCCCCTGGATGCGTCCGTCGGCCCGCAACGCGCCGGACACCGATGAGTCGAGCGCCGCCAGATCGGCGCGCGTGAGGTGCCAGCCGACATCGAGCACGCCGCTGCGCTCATCGCCGCTGGCCGTGAGCGCCAGGTGGGGCGCATTGAACGTCAGGCGCGTCAGGTGCTGCACGTCCGTCCCGAAGATCAGCTCCGCGGCAAGGCTCGAGCGGCCCGCGAGCAGCGTGCCCCAGGGCTTGCCGCCGCCGCTGACGGCGAGCGCCGCAGTGAGCGAGAGCTGCCGCTGCTGCGATGGCAGCTGCTGCAGCTGAGCCTGCAGCGTTCCGCGCCCCTGCAGCGACGGCAGTTTCGCCAGCGACAGCCACGGCGCCAGATCCGGCACCGTCGCGCTGAAGCTCGCCGGCGGGGGGCTCGAGGGGCGTCGGCCGCCAAGGTCGAGCACATAGTGCGCCTGGCCCTGCAGCAGCGGATGCGACAGCGTCAGGTCCATGGCGAGCTGCGAGCTGCCCGCCAGCCGAAACTGGCCCTGCAGCGCCAGCGGCGAGCGGCTCAGCAGCCGACCCAGGGGTGCCGGCAGCGCCAGTCCCGCGAGCTGCGCCTGCAGCGACAGCCCCTGACCCACGCCCTGCAGCTGGGCCGTGAGGCTATCGAATCCGACCGAGCGGTACTGCAGCCCCGAAAGCGACAGCTGGGCGCTGGTGCTCGGGGCTGTCAGCGCCCCGTGCGCCTGCGCCCGCAGCGTCAGGGCACGCCAGGCGAGCCCCGCTCGCGGACTCATCGCCGAAGCGTCAACCGAGGCGGTCAGATCGGCAGCCCGCCCGGGCAGGTCCAGGGTGCCGCTGGCGCTGGCGGTCATCGGCCCGCCGCGGGCATCGAGGCGCGTCTTCAGCGCGGTACGCGGTCCTTCCATGAGCAGGTGCACCGAGAGCGCACCGACTCCGGGCAGCTGCAGGACATTCGCCAGCGGGCCATTGGCCTGCTCCTCCAGATCCACCTGCACATCCACACGGCGCGGGGTCAGATCTGCGGTGACCAGATACGTGGCCGGCACCGCATCCAGCCGCTGCACGGAGAGCTGCAAGCCAGCACGCTCCAGCGAGCGATAGCTCACGGCGGCCTGCAGACGCAGCGTCACGTCGCTGCCCGCAAGGTTCGCGCCGAGCATCAGACGCGGGAAGCGCAGCTGATCGATCTGCAGTGCCAGGGGCAGGGAGAAACCGCCGCCACGGCGCCTCGGGGCTGCCGCGGAGCCGCTGCCATAGGCCGGCCGGCGCAACACCGCTGCCGTATCGGCATCGACCACGCGGATGCGGATGCGATCCTGCAACAGTGCCAGAGGTGACCAGTCCAGGTGCACGCTGCTCGCGCGCAGCCAGGGGCCCTGTGGGTCGGACAGCAGCAGCTGCTGCACCCGCAGGTTATCGGGAAAGCGCCCCGACACGCCCTGCAGCCGCACCTGGCCGCCGGTCAGCGAGGCGGTGGCATTGGCCAGCAGGCGCTGGCCGGCGCGGGTATTGCCGATGAGCATGAGGGCGCCCCCGGCGAGCAGCACCAGCCCGATCGCCGATGCGCACAGCCACGCCAGCGCACGCAAAAGCCACTGCAGCTGGCGCGCGATCATCAGAACGCCTGCCCCAGGCCGATATAGACCTCGAATGCATCACTGCCCGGGGGTTGGCTGAGGGGTAAGGCCACATCCACCCGGATGGGCCCGATGGGGGTGTAGTAGCGCGGTCCGCCGCCGTAGCCGAAGCCGTACTGGCGCGAGCTGAGCGTGCCGGGTGGCATTGGGGTGCCGCGCGGCGGCGGTATCGCCCCAGGCGTCGTCACCTCTCCTGCGTCCATGAACACAGCGAAGCCGAAATTGCCCCAGACGCGCTGGCGAAACTCGAAGGTTCCGGCGGTGATGGCCGTACCGCCCTCGGGGTATTGCCCGGGTGTATCGGGCGGCGGGAACGTGGGGCCGAGCGCCTGGTAGGCATAGCCTCGGACCGTCGCACTGCCGCCGGCATAAAAGCGCAGGTCCGGCGGCAGATTGGTGAATTGGCCCACGCCGACAGCCTGGCCTGCCAGGGCGCGCAAAGCCAGCACGCTCGCGCCGGGCTGCGTCCAGCCCAGGTGACTCAGATCGAAATACGTCGAGGCATTGGCCTGCACGAGCGCAAAAGTCGCACGATGGCCGATCAATGTCTCGGTGGGGGTAATCAGAATCTGCACACGCAAGCCATGCACGGGGTCGAGCAGTGGATTGACCAGATCGGTGCTGTCATAACGGGCGGTCAGCGGCAGCGACAGCAGTGTGTAATGGCACACCTGTTCGCAATGGGGCACCTCGTTCTGCTGGATCTTCTCCTCTTCCACGGCCCCGCCCGCCGACACGTTCCACACCGAGGAGAGCTTGCGCGCCAGCGTCACGCCGCCGATGACCGCGGTTTGTGAGTAAGCGGTGAGCTCGGGCTTCAGCGCCTGCAGCTCGAATTGCAGCGATTGAGTGGATGTCAGGAAATCGGGCACGGTCAGCTGTGCGCTCAGGTCGTAGCTGACGCCGTTGGTGGCGGTGCCGTTGCCACCCAGGCCGAAGACGTTGGCACCGAGCGCCAGCTGATCGGCGCGACCGAAAAGATTGCGGTCGATCCAGGTCGCCCCGGCGATGACACCCAGATCGCTGGAGTACAGGCCGTCCAGGTTCACGCCGTGCCGCTTACGCTCGGTGACCACGAAAGTAATCGGTACCTCATCGCCACTGACCTGCTGGCGCGGCGGCAGCCGCACGCTGATGGCCGAGAAGATGCCGAGATTGAGCAGCGCCTGGCGCGCCTGCTCGATCTCACTGCTGCGGTAGGGCTCCCCGGGACGGATCGTCAGCTGGCTGCGCAGGAAGGGCTCCTTCACCAGCTTCAGTCCCTCGAAGCGGATGCGGCCGAGCCTGTAGAGCGGGCCTGGATCGGCTTTGAAGGTTACATCCAGCGTGTGGCTGCGCTCCTGCAGGATGGCCAACGGCGGATCGTCGACTTTGGCATAGGCGTGGCCTTGCTCCTCCAGGGCGTTCAGGAGGCGCTGGTCGGCTTCCAGCACATCCTGCGAGACCGCCGGATCGCCGCTCTTGAGCTGTAACGCGGCAACCGCCCCGGGGCTGACGGGCCCCTCAACGCGGATATGGCCCAGGTCATAGCGCGGGCCAAGCTCAAAGTTCACCACCACCCTGGCAGAGCTTTTTTTCGGCATCGCCGCCAGCAGCCGCGGCAGCGCGGGGTCGTTGAGGGTATGACCCTCGATGCTGATGAGGGCGCGCGACTCGTAATAGCCGAAGCTCTGCAGGGCAGCCTGCAGACGTCCAATGTCCTGCTGGCCCCGATCCACCAGCGCAAAGGGGCTGACGGGGGCCGATTTGCGCAGCGACTGCAGCTGCGAGCTCGCCGTGAGCAGGTTATTGAGGGCGCCGTTGCCGGTGGATACGAAATGCACGTTATAGCGCTGCGGGTCCGCGGCCCAGGCGCCCCGCAGCGGCAATGCCGCCAGCAACGCTCCCAAGGCGAGGGGAATCAGCAGGATGCGTGAGCGCAGCGCGGGCATCCGGATAGTATGCCTGCGGCGCTTGCAGCGGCGCCGTGAAGCCAAGCGCTGCGAAGAATTGTAAAGGGTGCGGCCGCTGCCAAGCCCTTTGCGCGACAATGGAATCCCGGAACAGAGTCCCTATGCTATCGCCTGTGAACACGGACGCTGGGGAAGAAGGTGCCGACGAGAGCGCACCGATGTCGGTGCTGCTGGTCGACGATGACCGCGAGCTCTGCCGCATGCTGGCGGAATACCTGACCCCCGAAGGCTTCAAACTCAGCATCGTGCACGACGGCGATGAGGCGCTCTATGCGCTCGGCCGTCATCACTTCGATCTGATCGTGCTGGACGTCATGCTGCCGCGCGTCGGGGGCCTGGACGTGCTGCGGCTGCTGCGCCAGAAGCTCTCCACGCCGGTGCTGATGCTCACCGCCCGCGGTGAGGAGGTCGATCGCGTCGTCGGGCTGGAGCTCGGCGCCGACGACTATCTGCCCAAGCCCTTCAATCCGCGCGAGCTGGTGGCGCGCATGCGCGCCATCCTGCGCCGCAGCCTGCTGCCCGAGGCGCAGCCCGGGCGGCGCGACCGGCTCGATGCCGGGCCCATCAGTTTGCACTTCGCCAGCCGCACGGCGAGCGCGCATGGGCAGCCCTTTGCGCTGACCGGCGTGGAGTTCCGGGTGCTCGAGGTGCTCATCCAGCAGATCGGCGTGGTCGTCTCGCGCGAGCAGCTCACCCGCCAGGTGCTCGGCCGGCGCCTCACTCCCTACGATCGCAGTATCGACACCCACATCAGCAACATCCGCCGCAAACTGGCGGCGGTGACGGACGAGGTCTCCATCGTCAACGTCCGCCGCTCCGGCTACGTCTTCACGGTCGCCGAGCCAGCCGCCTCGGCTCGCCCGAGCTGACGGCATGGCCGACACCCCCCGGCGCGGCATCGCCATGCGCAATCTCTACGTACGCATCTTCCTGAGCTTCTGGATCGCGATGGTGCTGGTGCTCACCCTGACGGTGGCCGTGACGCTGTGGCTGACCGGTCAGCGCATGCAACGCCTGCAGGGTCGCCAGGACGAGCTCGCGCGCCAGGCCTCCCTGGTGCTCGCCTCGCACGGCGTATCGGGCCTGCGTGGCTGGCTGCAGCACGAGATCCCCCTGCAGCCCTCGCACGACCGCCTGTACGTCATCGATCAGCGCGGAGTGGATATTCTGGGCCGACCGGTGCCCGATTTCCTGCAGGCGCAGGTCGGCCACCGCCCGCAGCCCGGACTGCCGCAGCCGCCGCGGGCGTTTCGCGACCTGCGGCTGCTCTCGCAGCTGGTCTCGCCGACCAACCAGACCTATGCGCTCTCGCTGCTGCACCGTGGGAATCTGTTCGGCGTATTCGGCTCAACCGAGACCCCGATCGTGGCGCTGCTCGCCACCCTGCTGGCCAATACCTTCGTGTGCTTTCTGCTGGCGCGCTATCTGTCCGACCCGGTGCGCCATCTGCGCGCGGCCACGCGCTCGATTGCCGCCGGGGACCTGCGCGTGCGCGTCTCGAGCCTCATTGGCCGCCGACGCGATGAGCTGGCGCTGCTGGCGTTCGACTTCGATGCCATGGCCGAGCGGCTGCGCAACCTGATCGAATCCCAGCGCCAGCTGCTGCGCGATGTGTCGCACGAGCTGCGCTCACCGCTTGCGCGCCTGCAAATCGCCCTGGGGCTGGCGCGTCGTCCCAATGCCAATCTGGAGCAGGAATTCGATCGCATCGAGCAGGAGGCACAGCGCCTGGATGAGCTGATCGGCGAGATTCTGAGCCTCTCACGCCTGGACGATCCGGCGCGCGAGCTCGCGAGCGAGCCCGTCAACCTCGAGGAGCTGCTCGAGGCGCTCGCCGACAACGCACGCGTGGAGGCCGAGCCACGCTTCGTGCGCGTCGACCTGGCGGTGCCGGCCGCACTGACGGTAGCGGGTGATCGCGAGCTGCTGTTCCGTGCGCTGGAGAACGTGGTGCGTAACGCGCTCAGTCACGCCCCCAACGGCTCGGCGGTGCAGTTGTCGGCCCGCGCCCAGGACGAGCAGGTGATCATCCGCGTCAGCGACCAGGGCCCCGGCGTGCCGGCCGATCTGCTCGAACGCATCTTCGAGCCGTTCTTCCGTGTCGGCAAGGCGCGCGATCGTGCCTCCGGTGGCTACGGTATCGGGCTGGCCATCACCTCACGCGTCGTCAGCCTGCACGCTGGCAGCGTGCGGGCGCGCAACCTCCCCGCCGGCGGTCTGCAGGTGGAGATCGTCCTGCCACGCCAGCAGCCGGGAACGCCGGCGGTGAGCGCCGGTGGCGGCAGCGCGAGCAGCGATCACCCGAGCGCCGGGGCGCTGCCGGCGCACGCCTGAACGCGCACGCCCGGGGGCTGCACGTCGCTACAGGCCCTTCAGCGCTGAGGTCAGATCGGCCTGCAGATCGCGCACATCCTCGATCCCGACCGACAGGCGGCACAGCGCATCGCTGATCCCCAGCGCGTCGCGCTCGGCATGCGGCACGCTGGAGTGGGTCATGCTGGCCGGATGCTCGATGAGGCTCTCCACCCCGCCGAGGGATTCGGCCAGCGCAAACACCTCGCAACGCTCGAGGAAGTCACGGGCCTGCGCCAGCCCTCCCTTGAGCTCGATGGTGATCATGCCCCCAAAGGCGCTGTGCCCATGCGGGTCACGCATCTGCGCGCGCGCCAGCGCGTGCTGCGGGTGGCCCGGCAGCCCCGGGTAGTGCACGCGCGCCACGGCCGGATGACGCTCGAGGAACTGCGCCAGCTGCAGTGCGCTGTCGCAGTGGCGCTGCATGCGCACGCCGAGGGTCTTCACACCGCGCAGTGCCAGGAAGGCGTCGAAGGGACTCGCGACCGCCCCCACCGCGTTCTGCAGGAACGTCAGCCGCTCGGCCAGCGCCGCATCGGCCCCCACGACCAGGATGCCGTTGACGACATCCGAGTGACCGTTGAGGTATTTGGTGCCCGAGTGCATTACCACGTCGAAGCCGAGCTCGAGCGGGCGCTGCAGATACGGGGTCGCGAAGGTGTTGTCGGCGGCGGCGATGACGCCATGGCGGTGCGCAATGCGCGCCAGCGCCGGCAGATCCGACAGGCGCAGCATCGGATTGCTGGGGGTCTCCACCCACAGCAGTCGCGTCTCGCGACGGATGGCCGCTTCGACCGCGGCGGTCTCGCGCAGGTCCACATACGTGCACGTCACACCCGCCGACATGCCGCGTACCTGGGAAAACAGCCGTCGGCTGCCCCCATAGAGATCCTCTCCTGCCACGATGTGATCGCCGGGCTTGAGCAGCTCGAGCAGTGTGGAGATGGCCGCCAGACCCGAGGCGAATGCATAGCCCTGCACTCCGCCCTCCAGATCCGCCACGCAGCGCTCGTAGGCAAAGCGCGTGGGATTCTGACTGCGCGAGTACTCGAAGCCCTGGTGCACGCCGGGACTGCTCTGGGCGTAGGTGGAGGTCGCGTAGATCGGCGGCATGACCGCCCCGGTACTTGGATCGGGCGCCTGCCCTGCGTGAATGACGCGCGTATCGAAGCCGCGCCGGCTCTCATCCTCTGTCATGATCACCCAATCGTGGAAGCACCCGGCGGGTGCCGGGCATCTGGCGGCATCATAGGGCGCCCGATTGCGCCTCGTACAGCATGCGTACGCTCTGGATCGTATCGGCCTCTGCGGCCGTCTTGTCGTCGCGATAGCGCTTGACGCGCGCAAATCGCAGCGCCAGTCCGCCGGGGTACTGCGGACTGTCCTGGATGTCGTTGAAGGCCACTTCCACCACGAGCTCGGGCCGCACATACACCCCCAGCGCATCACGCGAGAGCTCGCGCGCGAGCAGCTCCCGGGTCTGCCACTGCAGCAGCGCGTCGGTCAGGCCCTTGAAAGTCTTGCCGAGCATCACGAAGCCCGGGGCATGCCCCGCCAGCGCGGCGGGGGCCACGGTGTCTGCGACGTCTGCGAGCTCGCTGGCCTCTGAACCGGCTGCGCTCGCGCGCGCCCCGAGATGCAGGTTCGACAGCCAGCCGCGCCGGCGCCCATGACCCCACTCGGCGCCAAGCACCACCAGGTCGAGCGTGTGGGCGCGTTTGATCTTCAGCCAGCTCGCGCCGCGATTGCCCGCTTCATAGGGTGCATCGAGCGCCTTGGCCATGACGCCCTCATGGCCGGCGGCAATCGAATCGAGGTAGAAGCGCTCGGCGGCCGGCAATTCGGGAGCCATGAGGCGCGGCACCCGGTTCACCGCCGGGACCGCCCGTTCCAGGGCTGCGAAACGCTCGCGCGCTGCACGCTCCACGAGCGTCTCGCCCTCCAGACGCAGGCAGTCGAAGAAATACGCCTGCATCGGCATGCGCGCGCGCATGGCGGCGACGTCGAGCTTGCGGCCGAAGCGGCGCATGGTCTGCTGAAACGGCCGCGGCCGGCCGCTGGCATCCAGTGCGATGGCCTCCCCGTCCAGCACCAGCTCCTGCGCCGGCAGGCTCTGCGCCAGCTCGACAATCTCCGGCAGCGAAGCGGCCACGTCGTTGAGCCGCCGGGTGTAGATACGCACCTCGCCGCCCTGCTTGTGCAGCTGAATGCGTGCGCCGTCGAGCTTGTACTCGATGGCCAGCTCGCCACCGAGACGCGCATAGGCGGCCGCGACGTCGCTCGCGGTCTGCGCGAGCATCGGCTCGAGCGCATGCAGCGTGCGCAGCTGGAACGCCTGCAGCGCCTCGGCATCGCCCGAGAGGGCCGCCTGTGCCAGAGCGCCGAGGCTCGGCGCAAACATCGCCGCACGGCGCACCGCCGGGGCCGGTCGGCCCGAGGCCGCGGCGATGGCCTCGAGCATCAGTCCGCCCAGGGCGCCGGCGCGCAGCTCCCCGACGATGAGGCGCACGATGAACTGCTGCTCGCGCGAATCGGCCGCACCGAGCAGCTCGCTCAGCAGCTGCGCCCGGCGGCGCGCCGAGCCGGCGCCGCGGATCTCGACGAGCTCGCTGAAGCGCTGATCGAGCTCGCTGAGCATGAGGCTCGCGCTCGGCGCCGGCGCCGCGCCGCTTGCCTCCTGCAGCATGGCGTAGCTGACCCCCAGACGCCCCTGCGGCAGCTCACCGGCCAGGTAGTGCACCGCCAGCGGCAGCTCCGCGGCCGGCACCGCGGTCAGTGCCTCGGCCAGAGCCGCCACCTTGGCGCCGCGAGCCGCCGTGGCGCCCACGCGAAGCCACGCCTGCACGAGCACGCCGAGGGTACCCATGGCTCTAGGAGAGCTGCTTGCGCAGATAGCTGATCAGATCGACGCGGGTGATGAGGCCGACGAGTCGTCCCCGATCGGCCACGATGGCGACGTGTCCGCGCTGGAACACCGGCAGCAGGTCCGCGATCGGCGCGTTCGGGGCGATGGTCTCGAGCTGCGTGCTCATCGCGGTTGCAACCGGGTCCGTCAGCCGCGCTGGATCTGCGTGCAGATGCATCAGCAGGTCCGACTCATCGACGATGCCCACCAGCCGCTCGCCTTCCATGACCGGAATCTGCGAGACATCGAACAGGCGCATGCGACGATAGGCCAGCAGCAGCGTATCCTTCGGCGATACCGTGACCGCGCCGCCCTCCTGATAGCGACGCACGATCAGATCGAGCAGATTGCCATGGCGTGGTCGCTCGATCAGGCCCTGGTCGAAGAGCCAGTAATCGTTGTACATCTTGTTGAGATATTTGTTGCCGCTGTCGGGCACCAGTGTCGCGACGCGCTTGGGAGAGCGCTGCTCGCGGCAGTATTGCAGCGCCGCGGCCAGCAGCGTGCCGGTGCTCGAGCCCCCGAGAATGCCCTCGCGGGCGAGCAGCTCGCGCGCCGTGCGAAAACTGTCGGCGTCACTGACCTGGTACACCTTGCGTACGCGCGACAGATCGCAGGCCGGTGGCACGAAGTCCTCGCCGATGCCTTCGATGAGCCAGCTGCCGGCCGGCTGCTGAATCGACCCCGTGCGCACGACATCGGCAAGGATCGACCCCATGGGGTCCGCCAGCACCATCTCCACGTGCGGGGCCACGCGCTCGAAGTAGCGCGACAGTCCCGTGAGCGTGCCGCCGCTGCCGACGCCGACCACGACGGCATCGAGCATCTGCCCGCTCTGCGCCCAGATCTCCGGCCCGGTCGTGGCCTCATGCGCCAGGGGATTGGCGGGATTGGCGAACTGGTCGACGTGAAAGGCGTGCATCTCGGCGGCGAGCCGCGCCGCGATGCTCTGGTAGTGCTCGGGATGCCCGCGCGACACATCACTGCGTGTCAGGTGAATCTGCGCCCCGAGTGCACGCAGGTGCAGGATCTTCTCCTGCGCCATCTTGTCCGGAATCACCAGTACCAGCCGATAGCCCTTCTGGGCAGCCACCAGCGCCAGTCCGAGCCCGGTATTGCCGGCGGTGGCTTCCACCAGCGTGTCGGGCGGCTCGGCATTGGGTCGCAGCTTTCCCGCGCGCTCGGCCGCCTCGATCATCGACAGGCCGACCCGGTCCTTGATCGAGCCGGTCGGATTCTGGTTCTCGAGCTTGGCGAACAGGCGGCACAGGCCCGTGTCGAACTTGGTCAGCTCGACCAGCGGCGTATGGCCGATCAGATCGACGACCGAGCGCACACCGCTCAACTGCGTGTCTTCTGCCGCGGCGCCTTCAGGCCATTGGCGAGCAGCAGCTGCCGCGCCTCCTGCTCGGTCACCTGATGCACTGCTGTGATGGTGACGCGGTGCGGCTGCCAGTTGGGCACGATCGCATAGTCCGCCGCGTTGTTGCAGATCATGCCGGAACGTTCCACATCCTCGAATCCAAGCCGTTGGGCGAATCTCAACGTGGGGATCGGCTGGAACAATTGCACCAGGTAGGGTGGGCTCGTCAGCGGCGCATACACCAGCAGCTGGCGCTGGTTCAGCGCCGTCCACGAGCCGTCGAAATTGCGCAGCCAGAAGCAACCCGGCTTGCCGGGCAGCGCTGCGAGGTCAGGCGGATTCGGGCCGGCTGCGAGCGTGTCGCGCGGCCCACTGGCGCAACCGCTGCCCATCAGCGCGATCAGCAGGACAAACCCCGATGCACGGGGCAGATGCCGAAGATGAGATGCCATGACTGACTCCTGTCGCCTGCCACAGAGCGATAACCCTGATGCTAGCGATTAACGCGCTGCAGCCCCTAGCGTGCACCCTACCACCCGTGCCCGAGCGGTTGTCGGGCCCCAGGCTTACCGGGCAGCGGCAGGCGCCGACGAGGCGGGTGTGCGAAGCGGCGTGGGCGCGGAGGACGCGGACGGCGCGGAGGACGCGGACGGCGCGGAGGACGCGGAGGGCGCGGAGGGCGCGGAGGGCGCGGAGGGCGCGGAGGGCGCGGTCGGCGCCGGGGCACTGGCCGGCCCGCCGGCGGGAGTGGCCACCGTCGCCGCGGCGCTCGCCGCGGCGGCTGCCGAGCTCACCGGGGCACTGCTGTCGATCTTTAGCGCCGCCTCCTCGGCCCGTTTGGTCATGACGATGATGCTGATGCGCCGGTTGATGGGGGCGCGCGGGTCGCTCCGGTCAAACAGCACCGCCGAGGAGAGCCCCACCACCTGCGCTACCTTGTCGGGAGCAAGGCCGCCCTTCTCCAGTGCGCGACGTGCCGCATTGGCACGATCGGCGGACAGATCCCAGTTGTTGTAGCCGGCCGCACCGGCGTAGGGCGTCGTATCCGTGTGGCCCGAGAGGCTCAATCGGTTGGGCACCGTGTTCAGGTAGGGCGCCAGCTCGTGCAGGATATCCGCGGTATAACCCTTGAGCGTGGCGCTGCCCAGATCGAACATGGGCCGGTTCTGAGCGTCCACGATCTGGATGCGCAGTCCGTCGGGGGTGATATCCAGCAGCAGCTGATCCTTGAAGGGCTTGAGTGCCTGGCTCTTATCGATTGCCTGCCGCAGCTCCGCCATCAGCGTCTCGAGCCGTTTGTGCTCGGCCGCCTCCATGACCTTGCGCGCCTGCTCCTCGGTGGTCTGGGCGGGAGTGGTCGTGGTATCGGCATGTGGGGCAGCGATGCGCAGGGTGTCCTGCGCAGTGCCCAGACCCGTGGACACCGGCGTACTGGAGCGGCGCGCGTCGAGCGCGCCACCGAGATCGATGACGCTGGTGCTGGCACCGCCCGGTCCCATCTGTCCGGGGGCGGGCTTGACGGATTTGCCCTGCTCCATGCTGGGATTCTTGAAGTACTCGAAGATCGCCGCGCGCTGATCCTTCGACACCGAGGCGATCAGCCACATGACGAGGAAGAAGGCCATCATGGCGGTCACGAAGTCGGCATACGCCACCTTCCAGGCCCCGCCGTGATGTCCACCCTCGACCTTCTTGACGCGGCGGACGATGACGATCGGCCGCTCGCTCTTGGCGTTCATGCCGCTTCCTTGGCGGGCGCTGCGTCCTTGCGCTTACCCTTCAGATGGTTCTCGAGGTCCGAGAAGCTTGGCCGCACATCCGACCACAGCAGCTTTCTGGCGAACTCCACGGCCACCGGCGGCGCATAGCCGCGCACGCTCGCGACCAGCGCCATCTTCACCACCTCGAAGGCCTTGCCCTCCTCGTGCGCGCGGTGCTCGATGGCCGAGGCGGTCGGTCCTACGAATCCGTAGGCCACCAGAATGCCGAGGAAGGTGCCCACGAGCGCCGCGGCCACCTTGCGGCCGATCGTACCGGTGTCGGCGCCGTCGATCGCCGCCATGGTATTGACGATGCCCAGCACCGCCGCGACGATGCCGAAGCCGGGCAGCGCATCGGCCACGCGCTGCACGGCGTGTCCCGGCTCGCCCGATTCCTTGTGATGTGTCTCGAGCTCGTACTCGAGCAGACTCTCGAGCTCGTGGGGATCCAGATTGCCACCGACGATCAGGCGCAGACAGTCGGTGATGAACTCGACCATGTGATGGTCGGCCATGATGCGTGGATAGTCGGTGAACAGCTTGCTCTTCTCGGGCGCCTCGATATCCGCTTCGATCGCGAGCATGCCGGATTTGCGGATCTTCACCAGGATGTCGTAGAGCAGCTTCAGCAGATCGACGTAATCTGCGCGCTTGTAGCGCGGCCCCTTGAGCAGGCCGAAGGTCGCCGCGATCGCGCCCTTGACGACCTTGGGAGGGTTACTGGTGACGAAGGCGCCGAATGCCGCGCCGATGATGATGACGTATTCACCGGGATGCCACAGCAGCAGCAGCTTCCCACCGTCCATGAGGAAGCTGCCCGCGACGCAGCCCAAAACGATAATGGAACCAATGACGGTGAACACGCCCGCAGACACCCGACGATCACAAGGAGCCCGGGAAGTCTATCGGCCAGGGGAAGGGTTTCTGTAGCGACCGCCGCACGTCACGGCACATCCGCGGCCGCGGACGGCTCGACGTATGGAAGTGTGACGTGCCGCTCAGTTCAGGCGCGCGGTGATGCCCTTGAGGTACTCGCGAAAATCCTTGCCGAGCGAGGGATGCGCAAGCGACATCTCCACCGTGGCCTGCAGGTAGCCCAGCTTGTTACCGCAGTCGTAGCGGCGTCCCTCGAAGCGGTGGGCGTAGACGCTCTCCTTGCGCATCAGGGCGGCGATACCGTCGGTGAGCTGGATCTCCCCGCCGCTGCCCTTGCCGATGTGCTCGAGCTCATCGAACACGCCGGGCGTCAGCAGGTAGCGTCCCACCACCCCGAGGGTCGAGCGTGCCTCGGCGGGCTTGGGCTTCTCGACGATGCCGGTGATGCGGCAGACCGCCCCGCCCTCGCCGTCGGTCTCGACGATGCCGTACTTGTCGGTGTCGCGGCGTGCGATCTGTTCCACCCCGAGCACGCTGCCGCCATACTTCTCGAACGTGCCGGCCATCTGCTTCAGGCACGGTACCTCGGCGGCGATCAGATCATCGGGCAGATGCACGAAGAACGGCTCCTGATTGACCACGGGACGTGCACACAGCACCGCATGCCCCAGTCCCAGCGGCGCGGACTGACGGATATAGATGCAGGTTGCATAGCTCGGCAGCACGCCGCGCACCTGCGCGGCCAGCTCCTTCTTGCCCTGCGACTCGAGCAGATTCTCGAGCTCTTCATCCGCATCGAAGTGATCCTCGATCGCGCGCTTGGAGGCGCCGGTGACGAACACCAGGCGCTCGGCCCCGGCGGCGAGCGCCTCATCGACCGCGTACTGGATGAGTGGCTTGTCGACCACCGGCAGCATCTCCTTGGGAGAGGCCTTGGTGGCCGGCAGAAAGCGGGTGCCGCGGCCGGCGACCGGAAAAACCGCAGTACGGATACGGACGGATGCAGCCATGGGGGGCAGAGCCTGGTTGTGTTGTGACGAGCAGCTCGCGATCAGTCGATGGTAGTCGCTTCCCCGGCAGGCCGCGATACGCGACTACACTTGAGCGTTGATGGTGAGCTGCGCCCGGCTTGCCGCTGTCAGTGCAGCGCGCATGCGCCTGTCAGCTTCAGTCGCGGATGGGACGATCGGCGCCGCTGTTGACGCGTTCGCGCAGATCCTTGCCGGGCTTGAAGTGCGGTACGTATTTGCCGGCGAGCGCGACCGCCTCGCCGGTCTTGGGGTTGCGTCCCTGCCGCGGCGGGCGAAAGTGCAGCGAGAAGCTGCCGAAGCCGCGGATCTCGATGCGATCGCCCTGCGCCAGCGAGTCGCTCATGATCTCGAGCATCTGCTTGAGCGCAAGCTCCACATCCTTGGCCGGCAGATGCTTCTGCTTGGCCGTGATCAGCTCGATCAGTTCCGACTTCGTCATAAGCTTCCCGAGCGCTCCCGGATGAGCGGCCGCCGTGCGCCATTGGCGCCGC
>DATBPG010000161.1:0-4854 GCA_036561485.1 Steroidobacteraceae bacterium
CTTGCCGGCTTCGTCGGCGTCTGGGTCGGCGTGCATCGCCTCGATGCGAGTCTCTATCCGCCTGCGCAACCGCTGCGCGCGGCCGTCGATGAGCTTTCCCGCCGCGGACTGACCGGCCTCACCGCGCAGCAAAAGGCCCAGATCAATGCCATCGATCAGCGCTATGCGCATACGCGCACGGTGCTGCGTGCGCACATCGCCTCAGCCAACGTGGAGCTGAGCAATGCGCTGGCCGAAGAGATGGGCTTTGGGCCGGCGGTGGAAAAGTCAATCAATGACCTGAAATCGGTCGTCGGTGAGTTGCAGCGCCAGACCGTGCTATATGTGCTGAGTCTTCGCGCCGTGCTGACGCCGCAACAGCAGGCCATCTTCGATGAAAAAGTCGTTGCGGCGCTGATGACGGATACGCGTTGACCGAAACCGGGGGGGAGTCCGACGCATCGCTCGTGCGGCGTGCGCTCGCGGGCGAGGACGATGCTTTTGCCGGCCTCATGGGGCGGCACAAGCAATGGGCCTTCCGTTTCGTACGCCGCTACGTCGGCAATGCCGAGGATGCCTACGACATCCTGCAGGAGACATTCTTCTCGGCCTGGCTGGCCCTGGGACGCTATCAGCCCGAGCGTCCCTTCGAAAGCTGGCTGCGCCGCATTGCACTGAACAAATGCCGCGACCGCGCGCGCCGCGACACCGTGCGCCGGGTCTTCTCGCGCCTGGCCGGCGCGGAGGGTGAAACGGAGGCGTTGCCCGATCCGGGACCCGGACCGGAGGCCGCACTGGCCGTCGAGCAGGAAGTCGCCCAGCTGGAGCGCTCCATCGCCGCCCTGCCCCGCTCGCTCAAGGAGCCGCTGCTGCTCACCGCCCTCGAGGGGCTCTCGCATCAGCAGGCCGGGGAGCTGCTGGGCCTGAATGCCAAGGCGGTGGAGATGCGCATCTACCGCGCGCGCGAGCGTCTGGCCGCTTTGCGGGCGGCCCGGGGGGGCGCCTCGCGCTAAAATGCGACCGTGCTCGACCCAGCCACCGCCGACAAGCTCATTGCCTCGCACCTCACCTGCCTGCCCATCGAGTCGCTGCCGCTGGCCCAGTGTGCCGGCGCGGTGCTGCGCGAGAACGTCTATGCGGAGCGTGACCAGCCACCCTTCGATCGCGTGATGATGGACGGAGTCGCCCTCGCCTCCAGCGCCGCGGCCGGGGGCCTGCGTCGCTTTCGCCTGCAAGGGACGCAGGCGGCGGGGGAGGCACCGCAGACCCTCAGATCCCCGGCCCATTGCATCGAGGTCATGACCGGCGCGATGCTGCCGGCCGGGTGTGACAGCGTGGTGCCGGTCGAGCAGACGCAACAGGCCGACGGCGAAGTGCAGCTCGCCGAGGCCGCGCGTCCCAGCGCTTGGGCGTGCATCGCCCGGCGCGGCAGCGATCGCGAGCAGGGCGCCCTGCTGCTCGCGGCCGGCAGCCTGCTGCACGCACCGGAGGTTGCCATCGCCGCCTCGGCCGGCATGGCGCGCATCCGCGTCAGCAGCCAGCCGGCCATCATGGTCGTCTCCACGGGCAATGAGCTGGTGGAGCCGGGCGACCCGATCGCGCCTCATCAGATCCGCCGCTCCAACTCCTATGGGGTCGCTGCAGCGCTGCGCCAGCACGGCTTTCAGCGCGTGGCCGACGATCACCTGCCCGACGACGCCACGGCGCTGCGGGATCGGCTGCGGCTGCACATGCAGACCCACGAGGTGCTGGTCCTCTCCGGCGGCGTGTCGATGGGGCGCTTCGACCTGGTGCCAGGAGTGCTGTCGGAACTCGGTGTGCAGTGTGTACTGCATGGCGTCGCCCAGCGTCCCGGCAAACCCATGTGGTTCGGCACTTCCAGCGAGGGGCACGCCGTGTTTGCGCTGCCGGGCAATCCGGTCTCCACGCTGGTGTGCGTCATCCGTTATGTCGTGCCGGCCCTCTACGGGGCCATGGGCATGCCAGCCCGGCCCGCCGAGCGGGTGGCCCTCGCCTCAGCCGTGGCGTGGCAGCCGGCTCTGACCGGTTACCTGCCGGTGCGCCTCTCCTACGATGATTGGGCGCGGCCGTGGGCGAGCCCCTCCCCGACCAATAACTCGGGGGACTTTTCCGCGCTGGCGCTCACCGACGGATTCGTCGAACTGCCCCCCGGGCCGGCGGATCTGGCGAAGGGATATGTCACCCGGCTGTTCCGCTGGTAGCCTAGGGACATGGCCAACCCCGCCCAGGTACATCCACTGCTGCCGCGCTCCCGGCGCCTCGCCGACCGGCTCGGCCGCCCGCTGCGCGATCTGCGCATCTCGGTGACCGACCGCTGCAATTTCCGCTGTCCCTACTGCATGCCGCGCGAGCGCTACCACGAGCAGTATCGTTTTCTGCGCTCCGCGGAGCGCCTGTCGTTCGAGGAGATCGCGCGCCTCACACGCGTGTTTCTGCCCCTGGGTGTGGTGAAGCTGCGCATCACGGGCGGCGAGCCGCTGCTGCGCCCGGGCCTTCCGGACCTGATCGGCGATCTCACCAGCCTGCCGGGCATCGAAGACGTGGCGCTCACGACCAATGGCGTGCTGCTCGCGCAGCAGGCCGCGGCGCTGCGCGCCGCCGGACTGCAGCGCGTCACGGTCAGCCTGGACAGCCTGGACCCCACCACCTTTGCCACCATGGCGGGCGGGTTCGGGCGGCTGGAGGAAGTCCTGCAGGGCATCGAGTCGGCGCAGCATGCCGGGCTGAACCCGATTAAGATCAATACGGTCGTACAACGCGGCGTCAACGATCAGTCGGTGCTGGACCTGGTCGAGCGCTTTCGCGGCACCGACGTCATCGTGCGTTTCATCGAGTACATGGACGTGGGCAACCGCAACGACTGGCAGCGCGAGAGCGTCGTGTCCTCTCAGGAGCTGCTGGCGCGCATCCACGCGCGCTGGCTCCTGCGCCCCGTCGACGCCAATTACCGCGGCGAGGTCGCACGCCGCTATGTCTTCGAGGACGGCGCCGGTGAGATTGGCTTCATCTCCTCGGTGACGCAGCCGTTCTGCGGGGACTGCTCGCGGGCGCGGCTGTCCTCCGACGGTAAGCTGCATACCTGCCTGTTTGCGACCCAGGGCGTGGATCTGCGCGCGCCCATGCGCGCCGGTGCCAATGACGCGGAGCTCAGCGAGCTGGTGCGTGCCGTCTGGGAACGGCGCTTCGATCGCTACAGCGAGCTGCGCGATGAGCTGCGCGCGCACGGCGTGCAGCACGCCGAGATGAACTATCTCGGGGGCTGATGCGATGGCTGTGTCCAGAACCTCCCGCCCAGCCCAGCGCCGTGCACGCCTGACGCACCTGGACGCACAGGAGCGCCCCACGATGGTGGATGTCGGCGCCAAGTCCGTCACGCACCGCATCGCCGAGGCGGAGGCGCGCGTGCGCCTGCCACGCATCGTCGCCGATGCGCTCAGGCAGAGCGGGCATCGCACGCGCAAGGGTCCGGTGTTCGACACGGCCATTCTCGCAGGGGTCATGGCCGCCAAGCGCACCGCAGAGCTCATTCCCTTCTGCCATCCGCTGCCACTGGAGCACTGCGAGATCAGCATCGGCTTCACGGGCGACAGCGGCGAGTCGAGCCGCGTGCTGCAGATTCGCTGCCGCGTCGAGGTGCATCACAAGACCGGCGTGGAGATGGAGGCCCTGACCGGGGCCTCCGTCGCCGCATTGACCGTTTATGACATGTGCAAGGCCCTGTCGCACGACATCCGCATCGAGCGGGTGCGCCTGCTCGCCAAGCGCGGCGGCAAGCGGCAGATCGGGCAGCTGGCGGACGCGGCATGAGCGCACAGAGCGCACCGCTGCTCTATGGCCTGGTGCTTGCCGGTGGCCACAGCCGCCGCATGCATCGTGACAAGGCGCTGTTGCAGTACGCCGGGCGCACGCAGCTGCAGCGCGCGCTCGAGCTGCTCGCCTCGCGCGTGCCATTGAGCTTCGTGTCCGTACGCGCCGACCAGCGCGCCGAGCCGACGCGTGCCGACCATGCACTCATCGTCGATCTGGCCGATGGGCTCGGCCCGATCGGCGGTATCCAGGCGGCGCTGCATGCGCACCCGCAGCGTGCCTGGCTGGTGCTGGCCTGCGACCTGCCCTTTCTCACCGCAGCGACCCTAGATCATCTGCTCGAGCGACGTGATCCGCGGCGCCTGGCGACCGCCTATCGCAGCAGCCACGATGGACTGCCCGAGCCGCTGTGCGCCATCTTCGAGCCCGGCTGCCGCGAGCGGATCGATGAGTGGATTGCCTCGGGCAAGCGCTGCCCGCGCGAGTGGCTGGCAGCCACCGATGCGCTGCTGCTCGAGCCGCTGGAATCGCAGGCGCTCGAGAACATCAACACCCCCGAGCAGTACGCCAGCGCCCTCGGGCAGCTTCAGCCCGCCGCCGCCCGTCGGCTGCGTGTGCGCTACTTTGCACTGCTGCGCGAACAGGCCGGACGTGCCGACGAGGAGCTCGCCAGCGCGGCGCGCACCCCGCTGGAGCTCTACGAGGAGCTGCGCGCGCGCCGCGGGCTGGGCCTTGCGCCCGAAGCGCTGCGGGTGGCCATCAACGATGAATTCGGCGACTGGCGCACCCAGCTGCGCGAAGGCGACACCGTCGCCTTCCTGCCACCGGTCGCCGGAGGCTAGCCGCTTGCCAGGAGCAGTCGCGATGGACCAGCCACTCTTTTCCCTGCATGACATCGCGCTCGAGCCGCAGCGCCTGCGCGAGCGCCTGCAGCAGTACGCCTGCGGCGGCTTCGTCAGCTTCGAGGGCTGGGTGCGCGACCACAACGAGGGCCGGCGCGTGCTGCGTCTGGAGTACGAGGCATTCGCGCCGCTCGCCGTGCGCGAG
>DATBPG010000162.1:0-4075 GCA_036561485.1 Steroidobacteraceae bacterium
TGGCGGTGCTGATCACCGGACCTGCCTTTCAGGCCGTGACCGCGGCGTGCATCGTCGCCTTTCTGGCCGCGGCGGTGGTGTTCCTGAGCGCACTGGCACTCACACTGCACTCGGCCGCGAGCTACTCCGCATCCGCCAACAGTTCGGCCTGATATTCATTCTGCAGCGCTGAGAGCAGCTCATCGAGCTGGCCCTGCATGATCTCGGGCAGCCGATACAGCGTCAGATTGATGCGGTGATCGGTGACGCGTCCGTCCCGGAAATTGTAGGTGCGGATGCGCTCGGAGCGATCGGCGGTGCCGACCTGCAGCTTGCGGTCGCGTGCCTGGGCCGAGAGCTGCTTCTCCTGTTCCGCGGCCGTGAGGCGTGCGGCCAGCAGTGACATCGCCCGTGAACGGTTCTTGTGCTGCGAGCGTTCGTCCTGGCACTCCACGACGATGCCGCTGGGCAGGTGCGTGATGCGCACCGCCGAGTCGGTTTTGTTGACGTGCTGGCCACCGGCGCCGGAGGCGCGATAGGTGTCGATGCGGATCTGCGCCGGATTGATCTGCACCTTCTCGACCTCCTCGAGCTCCGGCAGAATCGCGACCGTAACCGTGGAGGTATGAATGCGTCCCTGGGCCTCGGTAGCCGGCACCCGCTGTACCCGGTGCGTGCCGGACTCGAACTTCAGGCGCGAGAACACTCCACGGCCCACCACACGGCAGATGACCTCGCGGTAGCCGCCGTGCTCGCCGGGACTTTCGCTGAGCGTCTCGATCTGCCAGCCCTGGCTCTCGGCATAGCGGCTGTACATGCGCAGCAGGTCACCGCAGAAGATCGCGGCTTCGTCGCCGCCGGTGCCGGCGCGGATTTCCAGGTAGATGTTGCGCTCGTCGCGCTCATCGCGCGGCAGCAGCAGACGCTGCAGCTCCCGATCCCTCTGCTCGAGCGCGCGGCGCACGAGCGTGACTTCTTCGGCGCCCAGGGCGCGTATGTCGGAATCCTGGTCGGCAAGCATCTCCTCGGCGGCGGTCAGATCCTGCTCCAGCCGCCGATAGCCGGCAAATGCCAGCGCGGTAGGCTCAAGGCGCGCGTACTCCACGGACAAGTCCCGGAATTTCTGTATGTTTTCCGTTACTTCAGGGCTCGCGAGCAGGTGACGCAGCTCGTCGAGACGCTCCTCTGCTTTTTCGAGCTTTTGGCGGATCGATGCTTTCATTCGGTGATAGTCTAATTGCCATGATTTGCGGACGCCGCATTGCTACCGGTCGCCCGGCGAGGGCCGTCCCGCTCCTGTCGGCTGCAGCAGCCACGGCGGGGCTGCTGTTTGCCGGGAGCTTGCTCATGCTGGCGGCGCCGGTACGGGCTGCCCCGCAGGCCGATGCAGCGCTGGATTCCAACACGCTCATCATGACCGCCGAGATCGCCCTGCGCCGCGACGACTGCGGGCGTGCCTCTGCGGATTATGTCGAAGCGGCGCGGCGGCTGACCGATGCAAAGGTCGCGCAGCGCGCCGCCGATGTGGCCCTGGACTGTGGGCAGTACCAGACGGCCGAGCAGGCAGCGGCACGCTGGCGGCAGCTGCAGCCGCGGGATGCGGCGCCGCTGCGTGCGAGCATGCGCGCAGCGCTCGGGCTCTACCAGATCGACGCGGCTCGCAATGACTTCGAGGGCTGGCTGCGATCCGACGGCGCCGCCATTGACAAGCAGCTGCAGCAGGTCGCCGACGAGAGCGGCGTACCGGCAACCCTTGCGATGCTCCAGGGCGTCCATGACCGTCCGCTGCAGAGCGCCAGCGGACAGCTGGCCATGGCGGATCTGGCCATGGACGGCTGGAATTACCGTGAGGCGTTGCAGTATGCGCAGCATGCGCTCGATGGGGGTGCCGCGCGCGCATCGGTGCAGTCTCTGCTGGCGCGCGCTCACGCCGGACTGGGCGAGGCGCAGCAGGCGGTGGCTGCGGCTGCGGCCGCGCGTCAGGCCGCCCCCAAGGAGCAGAGCTTTGCCGATGCAGACGTGCTGCTGCTGCTCGGGCGCGACAGCGAGGCGCGCGCGTCGATCGAGAGCACCCTCAGCCAGAATCCCTCGCTGCAGTCGCAGGCGCAGCGCCGCCTGGGCCTGCTGGCCTTCGACTCCGGCGACTACGACGATGCCCAGCGCGACTTTCAATCGCTGCTCGGGGATCGCGACTCCGCCGCCGTTGCCGTCTACTACCTGTCGTTGATCGCCGAGCGCCGCGATGATGCGGTGACGGCGCTGCGCGGCTATCAACTGCTGGCGGGCACCCCGCTCGAGCCGACCGCGCGCATGCGCGCCGCGACGCTGCTGTCCAAGCACGGCCACCCGCGCGAAGCCCTGCAGCTGCTCGGCCCCGGTCCCAATGCCACACCGGCCGCGCGCGTGCAGGCCGAGATCGCCCAGGCGGAGCTGCTGTCCGATGGCGGCCACGCCGATCAGGCACTCGCGCGGCTCGACGATGCCCTGGCACGCGCGCCGGGCCATCCGGACCTGCTCTACCAGCGCTCCATCGTGCTGGAGAAGGGTGGCCGCACCGATGCGGCGATCGCGCAGCTCGAGCAGCTCTACCGCGCACGTCCGCAGGACGGAGAGATCGCCAACGCGCTCGGTTTCATCCTCGCCGACCATGACAGGGACCTCGGGCGCGCGCAGCGGCTGATCGGCTTTGCGCTCAAGGGGGAGCCGGATAACCCTGCGATCCTGGACAGCATGGGCTGGCTCGACTTCCGACGCGGTATGCCGCAGGCAGCGCTGCCGCTGCTGGAGCGCGCCTTTCGGCTCGATCAGGACGGCGATATCGGTGCCCATTGGGGCGAGGTGCTCTGGAGCGTCGGCCAGAAGGCACGCGCGCGCGACGCCTGGAGCCGCGCACTGCTGGCAGATCCGGACAATGCCGCCGTCAAGGCGGCTGAGAAACGCGCCGGCGCACCGCAGCTGCTGAACCCGGGCGCCGGCACCTCGGTCTGAGGGGCGCCAGCGCATGTTTCGGGCGCGCTCGCTGGGCTGGGCGCAGCGCGCAGGCCTGCTCGCCGCACCGCTGGCCGCCGCGCTGCTGCTGAGCGATTGTGCTACCCATCCGCCCGCTCTGTCGGCGCCGCCGCCGCGTAGCTGGGCGCAGCGCCAGCCCCTGCTGCTCACGACGGCCAGTCACTTCACGCTCAGCGGCCGGCTGGCCGCCAACCATGCTGATCAGGGCGTATCCGCCGGGATTCAGTGGCGGCAGCAGGGAACCGATGCGCAGCTGTCCCTCAGTGGCCCGCTCGGATTCGGCGCCGCACGCGTCACGCTCTCGGCGGAGTCGATCAGCATCCGCACCAACGATGGCCGCGAGCTCACCGGAGATGCCGCCGTGTCAGAGCTCGCCCGAGTACTGGGATTTGAGCCGCCGCTGCAGAGCCTGCGCTTCTGGGTGGTCGGGGTGCCCGATCCCACGGGCGGCCCCGCCACGCCGATGCTCGACGATCAGCAGCGTCTGAGCCATCTGTCGCAGGATGGCTGGAGCATCGCCTACGACGCCTACCTGCCCGTGCAGCGCCAGTGGCTGCCGCGGCGGCTGACCATCACGCGCCAGGATCTGCGATTGAGACTCGTCATCAATGACTGGCACCTCTGAGCGCGACGCGCCGGCTGCGAAGGCGCCGCTGAGCTGGTGGCCGGCGCCCGCCAAGCTCAATCTGTTTCTGCACGTGACCGGGCGCTATGCGGATGGCTACCACGCCCTGCAGACGATCTTCCAGATCATCGACCGCTGCGACCGCATCGGGCTCGCGGTACGCAGCGACGGGCGCATCGAGCGGCGGGCGGGCATGGCCGAAGTCGAGCCGGCGCGCGATCTTGCCGTACGCGCTGCGCGGCTGCTGCAGGAGCGCACGGGGGTTGCACTGGGCGCTGATATCTACGTCGACAAGCACATTCCGGCTGGCGGCGGCCTCGGCGGAGGCAGCTCGGATGCGGCAACGGTACTGCTGGGGCTGAACGCGCTCTGGGGCACGCGTCTCGCACTGCCCGAGCTCGCAGGCCTCGGGCTTGCGCTGGGAGCAGACGTGCCGATGTTCGTCAGCGGCCAGAGCGCCTG
>DATBPG010000163.1:0-17673 GCA_036561485.1 Steroidobacteraceae bacterium
CACGGCAATGCCCGGCAGATCCGTCACGTCGGCGGCGAGCATATCCATCGAAACCCGCCCCACCAGCGGCGCACGTCTTCGCCCGATCAGCACCGGCGTGCCCGTGGCAAGGCTGCGCAGCAGTCCATCGCCGTAGCCGGCCGCAACGATGGCCACACGCGAGGAACGTTGCGCCTGCCAGGTGCCGCCATAGCCGACCCGCTCGCCCGCCAGCACCTCACGCACGCCGATCACGGTACTCTCGAGCGTCATGGCCGGCTGCAGGCCGAACTGCGCTCCGCGCCGCCCCGCGAAGGGCGACAGACCATAGAGCGCGAGTCCCGGCCGTACCCAGTGTGCGTGGGTTCGCGGCTGCGCCAGAATCGCAGCCGAATTGGCGATGCTCAGCTCCGCCGGCAGTCCCGCAATCAGCGGCTCGAGGCGCGCGAGCTGATCGGCGGTGCATGCACCATCCTCCTCATCGGCCCCGGACAGATGCGTAAGCACCCGCAGCTCCAGCGGCGCCGGCTGACGCTGCATGAGCCGCTCCCAGGCGCCGCGAAAGCGCTCGGGCCGAAAGCCCAGGCGGTTCATGCCGGTGTCGACCTTCAGCCAGAGCCGATAGCGCCGCTGCTGGCGATCCTGCTCGAGCAGTGCGATCTGCAGCTCCTGATGCACGACCAGATCGAGCTCCAGATGCGCTGCCTCGGCCAGCTGCTCGGCGTTGAACACCCCTTCCAGCAGCACAATGCGCCGCTTGAGCCCGGCGCTGCGCAGCGCCACCGCTTCCTCCAGGCGCGCCACCGCGAAGGCGTCGGCGTCGGCCAGGGCGAGCGCGGTGCCGATGAGTCCGTGACCGTAGGCATTCGCCTTGACCACTGCCATGACACGGCAACCGGGTGCACAGGTGCGCACCAGCTGCAGATTCGAGCGCAGAGCGCTGCTGTCCACGCGGGCACGGATCAGGCGCATCATGAGCTTGGCGACTCGCTTGCGTCAGACTCGATGCGCGTCAACGCCGCGCCGTCAACGCAGCACCCCTTCCGCATAGGCGTCGGGAGCGAAGTTCACGAAGCGCGCGTACTGGCCCTGGAAGGTCAGCAGGAAGGTACCGATCTCGCCGTTGCGATGCTTGGCCAGATCGATCTCCGCGACGCCCTTCTTGGTGGTGTTCTTATCGTAGACCTCGTCGCGGTAGATCAGCAGGATCATGTCCGCATCCTGCTCAATGGCGCCGGAGTTGTGTGTGACGATGCCATCGGCCAGCCAGTTGGCGGGTCCGGGCACGGTCAGATCAAACACCTCTTCCTCGCCGTCAGGCTCCACTGCAACGACGCGATCCCAGAAAAGATCGCTTTCTGCGTGCGCGGCCAAGTCAGGCGGCTCGAGCCGCTGCGCAGAGTCTCTCAGCAGCTCGCGGCGGGGGGCGAAGCGAAACTGGCTGCTGCCACCATAGCCGGTAGCTCCTGCGGCCACCATCGCGTACGTCCTCACACTGCGCTGAGCCATCAGCGCACGCACTTCACCGAAGATCTCGACGGGCGGCGTATCGACGTTGGTGCTGCATTCCACGGCAGCCAGATGCTCGAGCAATCGTGCCGCTGCCCGGGCACGCGGCCCAAAACCTCCGACCTGGCGGGCGAAGCGCAGCTGCGCTGGCGCGCCACTGACGTCTGCGGTGAACAGCGGCCGGGCGGCCTTCTGTACCGTGCAGCGTACGCGCGCAACGATTCCCAGCCGCAGCAGCAGCGCCGCGACATCGCGCACCAGCCGCTCACTGCAGCAGGTGAAGTAGACGCGCGGATCTCCCTTCTGTCCCGGCGCTCGCAGCGTGACCGAGCCGTCGGTCGCCCAAAGATGTCGCAGCAGCAGCGCGATCTGCTCGTTACCCAGCGCAAACACCTCTGGCGGCAGGTGCTTCTGATGCGAGCGCTGATCGAAGATCCCCAGCTGTTTCAACCACGCGCCAACGCCGCTTGGATGGCGGCGATCACCGTTGCCGCAGATGACCAGTTGGTGCCGGGAGCCGATTCCTGCATGGCGCAAGATGCGCGAACCTATCGCCTCGGCCGCAGCCTCCACCGCAGCGCTGTTTTCTTCCGAGGCCGTGGTATAGCGCAGTGGCTGATGGCGCAGGTAACTGCCATCGCCGAGCAGGTGTCCCAGCAGGATCAGCTCGTGATCCGCCCAACGCGGCGGCTGTTCCGGCTCTGGCAGCCGTCGCGACAATGCCAGCCGATCGCCCATCCGCAGGCTGCCGACTGTCGTCCAGCCGGTGCCGCCCAATAATCGATGCTCCGCAGTGGCGCGTATCAGGCGGCCACTGGCGAGCCGCACGCGGAATACGGCCCGCCGCCCCACGCACCACACCCGGTCGGAACGCGCAGCCTGCAGTCGGTGATGTTCATCGAGCGCCCACACTTGCGGTGCCGAATCGACCAGCGTCCGGATCGGCACGCGGCGGCCATCGGTCAGGCAAACCAGCGTCTCGCCGGTGACGCACTCGCGCAGGTCCGACATCACCGGCTTCTTCTCGGTGCGCTGCTCCACGCCGCGATTGAGCTGTGAGAGCGCGATGACCGGCAGCTCCAGTTCCTTGGCGAGCGCCTTGAGGCCGCGCGAGATCTCACTGATCTCGGTCGCGCGGTTTTCCTTATTGCCGCCGACGTGCATGAGCTGCAGGTAATCGACCACCACCAGCCCCAGCCCATGCTCGCGCTTCAGGCGCCGCGCGCGCGCGCGCAGCTCCGTGGGCGTAAGGCCGGCTGTCTCGTCGATGAAGATCCTGGCGTCCGAGAGCTGGCTGGTCGCGGCCGTCAGCCGCACCCAATCGTCATCGGAGATCCGGCCGCTGCGGATGCTGTTGAGCGGTACGTGACCGATCGAGGACAGCATGCGCGTGAGGACCTGCTCGGAGGGCATCTCCAGGGTGAAGATCGCCACCGGGGCACGTATCGCCGGATTGACGGCCGCATACTCGGCCATATTGACGGCGAGCGTGCTCTTGCCCATCGATGGCCGGCCGGCCACCACGATCAGATCTCCCGGCCGCAGCCCCCCCGTGAGTCGATCGAAGTCGGTGAAGCCGGTGGCCAGCCCACGCAGCCGGTCCGGATCGTTGTGCCACTCGTCAATCTTGTCGATCAGCGGAGGCAGCAGCGTACTGACACGCACCGCCCCCTCGCGCCCGCGCGCCCCCTGCTCGGCGATATCGAACACCAGCTTCTCGGCGCCCTCGACCAGCTCGCGTGCCGACAGTCCCTCGTTGCCGAATATCGACGAGGCGATCTGCCGTCCCGCCGACAGCAGCCGGCGCAGGAGCGCTCGCTCGCGCACGATCGTGGCGTAGGTGCGCACGTTCGCGGCCGTGGGGGTATCGCGCGCGAGGGTGCCGAGATAGGCGAGGCCGCCCGCGGACTCGAGGCGGCCGCGACGCTCGAGCTGCTCTGAGACGGTAATGACGTCGGCCGGGCGGCCGGCGGCTACGAGCTCCGCCATCGCCTCGAAGATCGCGCGGTGATCGGGCCGGTAGAAGTCTTCGGCGGTGACGACATCGGCGGCCTGGTCCCAGGCGTTGCCATCGATCATCAGCGCTCCGAGCACGGACTGCTCGGCCTCGACCGAGTGAGGCGGGGTCAAGCCCTCGAGGGCAGCTTGCTCGTCACGGTGCGAACGCAGCGGCGTGCTCATGCCCGCACCCCCCCAAGGGCGCTCAGGCGCTCTCTTCGGCCGCCACTACGACGGTGAGCTGCACGTTCACATCCGTATGCAGGTGCAGCTGTACGACATGCTCACCGACGCTGCGCAGCGGCCCGCTCGGCAGGCGCACTTCACTGCGCGCCAGGCGATGCCCGGCCGCCGTGGCCGCCTCGCTGATGTCGGCGGTGCCGACCGAGCCGAACAGCTTGCCTTCGGTGCCGGCCTTGGCGCTGATCGTGAGCTTTGCGCCTTCGAGCTCGGTGGCTCGACGCTGCGCATCCTGCAGCTCATCGTGCGCGCGCTTCTCCAGTTCGGCACGCTGTGCCTCGAAACGTGCAACGTTCTCGGCCGTCACGAGCGTGGCCTTACCGTGGGGCAAGAGATAGTTGCGGCCGTAGCCGGATCTCACCTTGATCCGATCGCCGATATTGCCGAGGTTGGCGACCTTCTGCAGCAGGATGACTTCCATGGCGGCCTCAGTGCTGATCGGTGTACGGCAGCAACGCCAGGAAGCGCGCGCGCTTGATCGCGGTGGCCAGCTGACGCTGATAGAAGCTCTTGGTACCGGTGATACGGCTGGGCACGATCTTGCCAGTCTCGGTGATGAAGTTCTTCAGCGTCGCAAGATCCTTGTAGTCGATCATCGCCACGCCTTCGGCGGTGAAGCGGCAAAATTTCTTGCGGCGAACGAAACGGGACATGCGATTGTTCTCCATGGGATGCTCCGTCGTGCTCAGGCGCCGGCCGAGACTGGCTCGGCATCGTCATCGTCATCGCGCTCGCGATGACCGTCACCCTCTTCCTCGGATTTCGCCATCGGCGAGGCCTCGGTGATCGCAGTCTCGACGCTGCTGACCAGGTGACGCAGAACGGCATCGCTGAAGCGGAACGCGCCCGTGAGCTCCGAGAGCGTCTTCTGATCGCACTCGATGTTGAGCAGCACGTAGTGCGCCTTGTGAACCTTGGCAATCGGATAGGCCAGCTGACGGCGGCCCCAGTCCTCGAGCCGGTGAACCTTGCCATTGCCGGCCGCGATCATGCCCTTGTAGCGCTCGATCATGGCCGGAACCTGCTCGCTCTGGTCCGGATGGACCAGAAAGACGATCTCATAGTGCCTCATGTGACCTCCTCATGGGGTAATGCCGCCCGTAAGGCTTTGGTACGGCAAGGAGAATTGGCGCGCGAACGCCCGCAGAAAAAGGGCGCGGAATCTTACTGAAAAGCCGCCCCTCAGGCAACGCCAGTGTCAGCGCCCCCCGCGGCCGGGCGCGCGGGGCCCGCAGTCCTCTGGCGCACGGCCTCATAGAGCAGCATACCTGCGGCCACCGACACGTTCAGGCTCTCCACGGCCCCGAGACGGGGCAGGCGCACCAGCCAGTCGCAATGCCGTCTGGTCAGCTCGCGTAGACCGGTCCCTTCCGCGCCCAGCACCAGCACGCGCGGCCCGATCAGCTCGATGTCCTGCGCGCGCTGCGCGCCCTGCGCGCAGGACCCGACGATCCACAGACCCGCTTGCTTCAGCAATCGCAGCGTGCGCGCCAGGTTCGTCACGACCACGACCGGCGTGCTCTCCGCGGCGCCCGCTGCGGCCTTGCGCGCCGTCGCGTTCAGGGGCGCGGCGCGATCGCGCGGCACGATGACCGCCAGCGCACCGCAGGCGTCTGCCGTGCGCAGACAGGCGCCCAGATTGTGCGGGTCCTGCACACCGTCGAGCGCCAGCAGCAGCGGATCGCCCCGCTCTGCCGCTGTGCCCTCGCCTGCCGCGGTGATCGCCTCGATGAGGGCATTCTCATCCCAGGGCGCAAGCGCGAGCACTTCGGCGGCGACTCCCTGGTGGACCACATCTCCGAAGCGCTGCGAAAGACGCGCGCCCTCCACGCGCTCGAGCGCACAGCCCACCGCGCGCGCCAGCCGCTCGATCTCCTGTGCCCGCGCGTCCTGGCGACCCCGCTGCAGCAGCACGCGACGCACACGCTGCGGGTCGCGCAGCAGCAGCGCGCGAACCGCGTGTACACCATAGATCGCTTCAAGCTGGGTCGTCGCCGGCATCGCTCGCAAGCTCCAGATCGATCTGCCCTTCCACCGGCTTGACCGCCGCGACCATGACGCGCAGGCGCACCCCCGGCGCAAGCCGCCGCCCGCTTCGCGTCCCGATCCACTGCCCTGCATCGCGCGACATGTGGTACTCGTCGTCGCGCAGCGCCACCAGCGGCAGCAACCCATCCGCGCCGATCTCCAGCAGCTGCACGAAGCAGCCGAACTCCATGACCGTCGTGATCAGGCCGTCGAACGTCTGACCGATGCGATCGCGCAGATACACGCACTTCAGAAAGGTGCTGACGAAGCGTGCGGCTTCGTCGGCTCGGCGCTCCAGGCGCGAGAGGTCCACGCCCGCGGCGGCCAGCTCTTCGCCCTGCAGCAGCGAATCGGGGGCTGCCGCACCGATCGCGACGCGCAGCGCACGGTGGATCATGAGGTCGGGGTAGCGCCGGATCGGTGAGGTGAAGTGGGCATAGTCCTTGAGCGCAAGGCCGAAATGCCCGATGTTCTCAGGCTGATACAACGCCTGCGCGAGCGAGCGCACGATCAGCGTTTCGACGAACGGGCGAGCCTGCGGATCGCGCACCTTCGGGGCAACTGCGCCCAGATCACGCGCGTGCACCGGATCGGAGAGCATCAGCTCGATGCCGAGCACACGCAGCGTGGCACGCAGCTGCTCGAGCTTCTTCTCATCCGGCGGCGCATGCACCCGCAGCAGAGCAGGCACACGCCGGCGCCGCAGCTCCTGTGCCACGGCGACATTGGCGAGGATCATGCACTCCTCGATGAGCCGGTGCGCATCGTTGCGCGTGGCGAAGCGCACCGAGTGAACCACCTGGGTGCCCTCGAATACGAAGCGCGTCTCGGGCGCATCGAAATCGAGCGCACCTCGGCGCCGGCGGGCGGTGGCCAGCAGGCGGTAAACATCCACCAGCGGCATGAGAGCCGCCAGCAACGGCTCCCCCAGCTGCTCGCGGGCGGCAGGCACACCGAGAAACAGCGCCTCGTGGGCCAGCGTGTAGGTCAGGCGCGCCGCCGAGCGCATCACGGCAGGATAGAAGCGCGACTCCTCGAGCGCACCACGGCGCGAGAGCTGCATATCGGCCACCATGCAGAGCCGGTCCACCTGCGGCTCGAGCGAGCAGAGGTGATTGGACAGCGCAGTGGGCAGCATCGGCAGCACCCGAGTCGGAAAATAGACCGATGTGCCGCGCTCGCGCGCCTCGCGATCCAGTGCGCTGTCCGGCTGCACGTAATGGCTCACATCGGCGATCGCGACCCGCAGACGAAAGCCTCCACCGGGCAGCGCCTCGGCATGCACGGCGTCGTCGAAATCCTTGGCATCCTCCCCGTCGATGGTCACGAGCGGCAGCTCGCGCAGATCGATGCGGCGCGCCGCCTCGAGCGGATCCACCCTGTGACCGCAGCGCTGGGCCTGCGCCAGCGCCTCGCCCGAGAACTCCACCGGCAGTGCAAAGCGCGCAATCGCCGCCTCGGTTGCCATCTCCACCGGACGGCGCGGATCGAGCCGCTGCTCGATGCGCGCCTGGCCCGGCTCGCCCTCCGCCGGATAGCGAACCAGCCGCGCGATCACCCAGTCGCCATGGGACGCCTGCGGCTCGTTGCCGACCACACGACACACAAAGCCCATGCGCGCATCGGCGGCGCGCACGGCCAGGCGATGCTCCGGACCCTCGACAACGCCGAGGAACGCCTGCACGCCGCGCCCGAGCACCTCGAGCACCTCACCGAGGTAGCGGCCCTGCGCGTCGGCCCGCACCTCGATGCGCACCCGATCCCCATGCATCAATCCGCGCATCTGGGGGGGCGGCAGAAATACCGATTCGACCAGCTCATCACTGCGCACGAATCCGTAGCCCGCACGGTTGGCGCTCACGGTGCCTTCGGTGCGCATCAGCACATCGCCTGCGCCAGCACGCCCCTTGCGCCCGAGCTGTGGCGTACGCGTGCGCGCCGCGCCCGGGTTCGCCGGGCGCGAGGCTGCCGCCGCGCGCCGCGGCCCCTGACTGCCACTGCGGCGCTCTGCGCCGCCCTTACCTCTGCGTCTCAATTGACAGCCTCCAACCCCTTCCGTACATTGCGCCGCCCACCGTATGCCCAGGTGGCGGAATTGGTAGACGCACTAGTTTCAGGTACTAGCGGGGCGACCCGTGGAGGTTCGAGTCCTCTCCTGGGCACCAAAGTTCTTCTGATATTCACGACTTATAATACCTTCCTCAATCGGATTCTAGCTCAGTTGCCGCTGCTCCGTCCGGCCTGTTGACCAAGCGCCACAGGCAGCATCGCCTGGCACGGCGCAGTTGCTATGATCGGCCAGCAGCGCCGGATGCAGAAGCCCCGTATGTCGATATCAGCCGTCGAGCGCGGCGAATCACCCGCTGAGGCGGGGGCGGTCGCCGACAGTGCCGTGACCTCGCGCGTCGCCGCGCGCGGGCCGCAGGTGCGCGCGCACGGCGCGCACTACCTGGCCCTCGATGATCTGGAGCGCGCCGCGCGCCGGCGCCTGCCGCGCATGATTTTCGGCTTTATCGCCGGCGGCGCGGAGACCGAAGCGTCCGTACGTGCCAATCGTGCCAGCTTCGCCCGCTACGCGCTGCTGCCGCGGGTGCTGAACGACACCGGTGCGCGCAGCACCGCGGTGACGCTCTTCGGACGATCCTATACGGCGCCTTTTGGCATCGCGCCCCTGGGCGCCGCGGCCCTGTGCGCCTGGCGTGGCGATGTCGAGCTGGCCCGCGGGGCGCAGCAGGCCGGCCTGCCGATGATCCTCAGCGCGACCTCGCTCATTGCCCTGGAGCAGGTGCGCGCGGCAGGGGCTGCGTGGTTTCAGGCCTATCTGCCAGGCGATCCTGCGCGGATCGAAGCACTGGTGGCACGCGTCGCGGCTGCGGGCTATGACGCTCTGGTGCTGACCGCCGACGTGCCGGTCCCGGCCAATCGCGAAAATAACCTGCGCAATGGCTTCAGCCTGCCCGTGGTACCCGGCCCGAGGCTCTACTGGGAGGCACTCACGCACCCGCGTTGGCTGTTCGGCACGCTGCTGCGCACGTTCGGCGCTCACGGCATGCCGCACTTCGAAAACATGGACGCGGCGCGCGGCCCTCCCATCCTGTCGCGCAATCTCGTGCGCGAGCTCGGGGCGCGCGACCGGCTCTGCTGGGAGCACCTGCAGCTGATCCGGCGCCACTGGAAAGGCCCGCTGGTGGTCAAGGGCATCCTCTCGCTGGAGGATGCGCTGCGCGCACGTGACTGCGGCGCCGACGGACTGATCCTCTCCAACCACGGCGGCCGCCAGCTCGATGGCGCCATCGCGCCGCTGCTGGTGCTGCCGCAGATCGCCGCGCGGCTGCCCGATATGGTGCTGATGCTCGATGGCGGCGTGCGACGGGGCACTGACGTGCTCAAGGCGCTGGCCCTGGGCGCACGATTCGTATTCCTCGGCCGTCCCTTCCTGTACGCCGCGGCGCTCGGGGGCGAGCGGCTGGTGCAGCATGCCGCGCGCCTTCTGACGCAGGAGATCGCGCGCGATATGGCGCTGATGGGGGTGAATCAGCTCTCCGAGCTTGGCCCCGGGCACGTACGTGCCTGGGCCGCCGGCGAGCCGGCCTAGCTACCCAGCGCCTCGCGCAGTGCCGCCAGCTCCTCCTGCGATTCGGTGACCACGCGGCGGCAGCTCTCCAGATCCAGGCCAATGCGTGCCATCGACTTGCGCTCCTTGAGGCGCTCGCGCATGAGCTCCGGTGCATCCTTGCAGAGCGAGAGTATGTCGGCGACCTCCAGTACATCGGCCAGCACGGCGCTGTTACCGCGCAGGTCCCGGGACTCATCCTCGTGGCCATGCACCGCATCGACGATCTCGTCGGCCACCCCCCAGCTCTCCAGCAGCGCCTTGGCAATGTTGGCGTGCCAGTCGCGGATGATGCGCTGGTAGGTGACCTGATCGGCGAACAGCGCCGGATGGCTCATGGAGTGCGTCAGGATGTAGAGCTTGCCGACGCCGGCCAGCAGTCCCGTGAGCATGGTGGTATCGGGATTGGCGCGGTTGCCGCGTCGGGCGATCACATAGGAGAGTGAGGCCACGAGCACGCTGTGCTGCCAGAGTGCGCTCAGGTGCCGCTCGATGCCCTTGAAGTTCTTCGCCAGCCGCAGCTGCGCCATGGCGAAGGTGATGACCGCCGAGCGCAGCGCATCGATCCCCAGACGCGTGACTGCCGCCCGCAGTTCGGTGACCGCCTTGCTGCCGGGATTGAGCGCCGCGGAGTTGGCCATGGTCAACACGCGCGTGGCGATCATCGGTTCCGCACCCAACACGCGCACGATGCGATCGGTGCTGACCTGCTCGTCGGAAAGCACTTTGTGCACGCGCATGGCCACATCGGGAAAGCTCGGCAGCTCGATCGCATGGCTCGAGAGCTGCGTGGCCAGCGCGCGCACGAACTCGAATGCTTCCATGCTCGCATCGCGCTGTACGGCCACGGGGGCGACGGATTCGCTTGCGGACGCGCTCATGCTGCTAAAACTCCCACGGTGTAGCTGCCCTCCTGGCTTCTCAAAACTCGTCCCAATCCGCGCCCGAGGCGGCGCCCAGCAGCTCCTGAGAGGGCGCCAGCGGTCCGGATGCGGGCCTGGCGGGGGGCACTTCACGCATCTCGGCAGCTGCCGCACGCCGGGCAGCGGGCGCCATACGCCCTGCGCCGCGACGCCGCGCGGGGGCTGCAGCACCGGCAGCTCGGCCGGAGAGCCGCTGATGATCGCCCATGACGCGCCGCGCGGCTGGTTGCGGCTCTGCATGCGCAGCATCGGCGGCGGGCTCGGCGAGGCGGAAGAACGCCGTCAGCTCCGTCAGGCGCGCGGCCTGATCGTTCATGGAGCCGGCCGCGGCGCTGGCCTCCTCCACCATGGCGGCATTCTGCTGCGTGCTCTCATCCATCTGCAGCACCGCACGGCTGATCTCCTCGGCGCTGGCGGCCTGCTCCTGGCTGGCATTGGAGATCTCGCCGACCACATCGCTCACTTTCTTCACCGAGGCGACGATCTCATTCAGGTGCCGGCCCGACTCACTCACCAGACGGCTGCCCTCGGCCACCTTGCCAACGCTGTCGTGGATCAGATCCTTGATCTCCTTGGCGGCCGAGGCACTGCGCTGCGCGAGACTGCGCACCTCGCTCGCCACGACGGCGAAGCCGCGACCCTGATCGCCCGCGCGTGCCGCTTCGACCGCGGCATTCAGCGCCAGCAGATTGGTCTGGAAGGCGATCTCATCGATCACGGAGATGATGTCGGCGATCTTCTTGCTCGAGACATCGATGGCGGCCATGGCCGCGACGGTCTGCTCCACGATGGAGCCGCCGTACTCGGCCTGATCACGCGCCGCCTGCGCCAGTTTGTTGGCGAGCTTGGCATTGTCGGCGTTCTGCTTCACCGTCGCGGTCATCTGCTCCATCGAGGAGGCGGTCTCCTCGAGGTTGGCCGCCTGCTGCTCGGTGCGCGCCGACAGATCCGAGGTTCCGGCATTGATCTGGCGCGCGCCGGTGGCGACCGTGATGGCGCTGTCCTTGACGCTGCTGAGCACACCGCTCAGCTTGGCCTGCATTGCCTGCAGCGCACGCATCATCCGCGCCAGCTCATCGCTGCCCTGCGACAGGATCGGCTGGGTGTAGTCGCCCTCGGCGACGCGCGAGACGACGCTGACGGCCGCATGCATGCCGTTCACCGTGGTGAGGATGACCATGCCCATGAAGCCCACACCGAGCGCCACGGCGATCACCACCAGCAGCGCCATGTGATTGCGCGTGGCACGCAGACTCGCCGCGCGCTGCTGCAGTTGCAGCTCGGCCGCATGCTGCATGGAGTCATGGAAGCTCGCGATCGTCGCGGTGAGCTGTGAGGCATTCTGCAGCACGGAGTCGAGCGGATCGCTGAGCGTGCCGCTGGTGACGTTGTCCTTCACGTAGCGCGTGAAGCCGTCGAAGGCCGACTTGACCTGCGCGAGGGTGGTGTCCGCCTCGGCGCGGATCGCGGCGCCGGCGCTGCCGTTCTCGGCGGCATGGTGCACGTCGGCTTCAATATCATCCAGCGCACCCTGGGCGAGCACCTGGTCGCGCGTGATCTGCTCGACATCGGCGATCGTGGCCTTGCCGGCCGCCCCGACACTCGCCGCATGCGAGCGCATCTGCGTCACGTAGCTCTCATAGTCCGGAATCTGCGCGACCGTGGCATCGAGCAGGAAGTGTGTAACCGGATCGCCATCGAGCACCAGGCGTGAGTCGGCGGCGATGTAATCGCGGTAGTCGAGGATCTTCTGGCGCAGAAAACTGTGCATGCGGATGACATCGGCAACGGACCCGGGCTTGCTGGCGTTGATGGCAGTCCAGGCCGCCTTCACTTCGTTCCAGTGATGCTCGTCCTCATCGCTCTGTGCGCCCAGGTGCTGGTTGACGGCCTCCTGCTGCGCCATGACACGCGCCAGATCATCGCTCGCCGCCTGCAGCTTGTCGGCGGCACCTTCGCCAGCGGCCGCGGCAGTACTCCAGATCTCGTGCACACCGATCGGCAGCAGCATCGCCTGCAGATTGCGATAGCGCGTCAGGCCGGCCAGCTCGCGCTGCACGTTGTTGATGTTGCTCTGTTCCTGCCCCAGATACAGTCCGCTCAGCAGGATGAGAGGAAAGATGCCGGCGATCATGATCACCAGCAGCTTGGTCGAGAAATTGAGACTACGGATCCAACGGCTCATGCATGTTCTCCGGGACCGGATCCGCTGCCCCGGCGCTGCGAACTGCGTCACAGCCGGCAAGCGCCTCGCCGTCGCGGGGGCGGAACAGGCGGATCTTCAGGATGTCGGCCATTGCGGCAAAAACTTGAATGCCGGCCGAGCGGTAGTTCAAGTGACGGCACTCGCGCGCAGCGTCGGGGCCGGGCGGGGAAGCAGCAGCGCCCCGGCTATCTCCTCGATCGGTACCACCCGCTCGACGGCCCCCAGGGCCACCGCCGCTCCGGGCATACCCCAGACGACACTGCTCGCCTCGTCCTGCGCCAGCGTATAGGCGCCGTTACTGCGCATCTGCTGCAGACCGCGGGCGCCGTCGGCGCCCATGCCGGTGAGGATGACCCCGATGCCTTTGGCGCCGAGCTGCCGCGCCATGGAACCGAACAGCAGATCGATGCTCGGGCGATGACGGTTGATGGGGGCTCCGTCCTGCAGCCGGCAGCGATAGTGGGCGCCATCGCGCTCGATGCTCAGATGCCGATCCCCGGGCGCAATGTAGGCGCGACCGGGCTGGATGAGATCTCCATCGCCCGCCTCCTGCACGCTCAGGGCCGAGCAGGCATCCATGCGCGCTGCGAACTGCCGGCTGAAGGCACGCGGAATGTGCTGTGCGATGACCACGCCCGGACAGTCGGCCGGCAGGCGCGAGAGCACCTGGCGGATCGCCTCGGTGCCGCCGGTGGAAGCACCGATGGCGATGATATGGTCGCTGGTCTGCGAGGCGCTGCTGCGGATCGGCCCGAGCCGCGGCCGCTGTGCCTGGCCGGGCGTGTGCGCACTGCTGTGCCCGGCGAGCGGATCGGCCTCGTCGACGAGAGCACGCACGTGCGCGCCGGCGGCGGCCTTGACCTTCTCAATGAGTTCTCCGGCATACGCGGACAGTTCGTGCTCCAGATCGATGCGCGGCTTGGTGATGAAATCCACCGCGCCCAGTTCGAGCGCCGCGAGCGTCACCTCCGCGCCGTGCGCCGTCAGCGAGGAGCACATGACCACCGGCATCGGGCGCAGGCGCATCAGATTGCGCAGGAACTGCAGCCCGTCCATGCGCGGCATCTGCACGTCCAGCGTCAGCACGTCGGGGCGCAGCGCCTTGATCTTGTCCCGGGCGACGAAGGCATCGGCAGCCGCTCCGACCACCTCGATATCGCGATCTTCCCCGAGGATCCGCGTCAGCAGCGAGCGCACCAGTGCCGAATCGTCGATGACCAGCACACGGATCGGCCGAGGCGCGTTGGTTTGCAGTTCCATTGCCATGATCGTCGCCTGCCTTCAGAACGGTTCGATCTCATCGGCACCCCTGCCCGGCGTGCGCATGTAGCGCACCTCCTCGGCCAGCTGGTACTGCCCGCTGCGCGGCAGGCGTTTGACACGCACCGCGCCGCTGCGCGGGTCATAGAGCACCTTGCGCGGATATCGATCCCCCAGGTCCTCTCCGAGCAGGCTGAGCCCGCAGCCACGCACGTAATCGCGCGCGAACTGGATGTTGCGTGCCCCGACATCCGAGAGGGCATCGAGCACCTTGGCGCCACCCACGAGCTTCACTTCGAGGTGGGCGCGATGCGCGCCCCTGCGCAGCAGCTCGCCGATCAGCCGCTCCATGGCCACATCGCCGAAGCGCGTGGCCGGCCAGGGCGAGCCGGCGGCGCCCGAGGCGCTCTCGCCCTGCTGTATCGGCAGCATGAAGTGGTTCATGCCGCCGATCGCCAGCCGCGCATCCCTGATGCAGGCGGCAATGCAGGAGCCGAGCAGCGTGCCGAGCATCTCCCCGGCGGCGCCGATGTAGTAGTCGCCCGGGCGCAGGATTGCGACCGTGGCATTGAGGCGCACGTCGAAGCGGCGTTGAATGTGCGCGAAGTCGCTCTGCGCCGCGCAGGCATTGCGCTCATCGGACCGATCCATCCGACCTCCGCCGATAGACGGTCTGCCCGGCGAGGCGATACTGACTGCTGACATCCAGCAGGGACTCGGAGTGCCCGAGGATGAGGTAGTCGCCGGTGCGCTGCAGGGCGGCCATGCGGCGCACGATCTCGCGCTGCGTCTCACGCGAGAAGTACATCAGCACGTTGCGGCAGAAAATGACGTCGAAGGGGCCGCGCATCGGCCAGGGCCCGACCAGATTGAGGGCCTTGAAGCTCACCAGCCTGCGCAGCTCCTCGCACACGCGGTACTGATGCGGCTCGGTACCCGGTTCGAACCAGCGTAGCAGGCGCTCACCCTCGACTTTCTCCAGCCGCTCCCCGGCATACACCCCGCGCCTGGCCTGTCGCAGCATGCCGGTATCGACGTCGGTGGCGAGAATGCGCATGTCCCACTGGCGCAGCGCGCCGAAGGCCTCGAGCATCACCATACCGATCGACCAGGGCTCCTCTCCGCTCGAACAGCCGGCCGACCACACACGCAGCCGCCGCGTATCGGCGTTATCGCGCTGCAGTGCCGGCAGCAGCTCGCGCGCCAGGAAACGAAAATGATGAGCTTCGCGAAAGAAGGCGGTCAGATTGGTGGTGATGGCATTGCAGAATTGCTGCAGTTCCTCGACATCTCCCTGTTCGAGCCGCTGCAGATAGTCGCCGAAGCCGGAGAGCCCGAGGGCGCGCAGCCGCCGACTGATGCGGCCGTACACCAGCTCGCGTTTGCCGGCGGCCAGATGAATGCCGATGCGCTCCTTCACCAGGCGACGGATTTGATGGAAATCCTCGTCCGTGAAGGCATATTCGCGCAGCAGCGCTTGATCGACGCCGGCCGCCATCTACCGCTGCGCACTCAGAACGCTTCGAACTCGCCAGCCGCGCTCGAAGCGCGCAGCCCGCTCAGCGCCTTGAGCATCTGATCGGCATTGAGCCCGCGCATCATGAAATCGAACAGCACGCGCTCCTCGACCGTGCTGTAGCGGGCACGTACCTGCTCGAGCAGCGCGGTCCAATCGACGCTCGCGGGCTTCGCGGCTGCCGAATCCGACGGCATGACGAGTCCCTCGCGCACGTGCGTGAGACGCTGGATGAGTTTGTCATAGAACTGCAGCGCGGTGATGGTCGCGTCCGCGTGTGCACTCAATGCCTGCGTCAGCTCGCGAATGCGCTGGCGTGCGTACTGCACGGCGGCCGCATCCTGGGAGTCCAGCGTGCGCGCGGCCTGCTCGAGCGCGCGCGCATCGGCCGCCACGCCGCTGACGGCGGTGGCGAGCTTGTCCACGCGCGCATCGCTCTCGCGCATGGCGGCATCCAGCTGCGCGGCACCGAGCTCCAGAAAGCGACGCAACCCGCCGACGACATCGCCCGCCGCAGGCGGCAGGGGCTTGGCATCTACTGCACTCATGAGGATAACTCCACGCTGGCGGCCAGCTCTTCGCGCAGCCCGAGCGCGGCGGCCGCCCCGGTCAGCAGCTGCGTACCACCCAGGAGCCTGAGCGTCACACCGCGCTCGCGCGCGGCCCTGCCGGCGACCAGCAACAGCTGCAGCCCCGCCGTGTCGATGCTCTTCAGATTGCGTGCGTCGATGGCGGCGGCGCCACCGGCGAGCAGCACCTGCAGCGCGCGATGACACTCGGCGACCTCCGCAATCGTCAGGTTCGGCCCGAGCGCCAGCGCCGGCGCCGGGGCGGGCGCTGCGCGGCGGCGGGCGGCGCTGCGCACGGGCCGGGAGCGTGTGGGTTTTTTATGCGTGACCATGGTTGCCCTCGCCGAGGGTTGTGCCGACCAGGCGCGGCACGTCGAGCAGCACCAGCATGCGCTCGCCGAGCATCGCCAGGCCGCGCACGTACTGTGCATCGACGTCCGTCTCCATCTCGGGGGCCGCGCGCAGCTGCTCGCTCTCCAGGCTGCACACCTCGCAGACCGCATCGACCACGAGACCCGCAGTGAGCTCTCCGCGCGCTGTCTCGACCCGCACGACGATGACCACGGTGGTATGCGTCTGCGGGCTCTCGGGCAGACCGAAGCGGCAGCGCAAATCGATGATCGGCACGACGGCGCCGCGCAGGTTGATGACGCCCTGGATGTACGCAGGAGAATGCGGCAGGCGCGTGGGCCGCTCCCAGCCCTTGATCTCCTGCACGCGCAGGATCTCGACACCATAGTTCTGACCGGCCAGCTCGAAGGTCAGATACTGGCGCGCCGCAAGTCGCGGTTCCGGCGTCGGACTGACGGTCGCGGCGGCAGCGTTCATGTCTCAGGCCGATACGGTCGCGCCGTTGCCGAGCACGCGCTCCAGCGTCGCCAGCAGCTGCGTGGGATTGAAGGGCTTGAGCATCCAGCCGGTGGCACCGGCCTGCTTGCCCTGCTGCTTGCGCTCCGCGCTGGATTCGGTCGTCAGCAGCAGCAGTGGCGTCAGCCGGTAGGCCGGCAAAGTGCGCAGATGCGCCACCAGCATGATGCCGTCCATGTTCGGCATGTTGACGTCGGCGAGCACCAGATCGACCCGGTGCTTGCGTGCGTACTCGAGTGCTTCGGCTCCGTCGGCGGCTTCCACCACCTCGTAGCCCGCCTCGCGAAGCGTCACGCCGATCATCTGCCGCATGGAGGCGGAATCGTCGACCGCCAGAATCGTCTTGGGCATGGAACGTTCCATTATTTCAAATTCGAGACGGCTCGCCGTCGGGCCTGATCTCGCGCTAATGGGGCCATGCGCGCCACGCTCATGGCACCGCCCCATGATCAGGATCCCATGCGTTCCTGTCCTCGGCCTGCGTCGCACTTCGGACGCATCAGGCAGCACGGGCTTCGCCGGGACGGCGCGTCAGGCTGGCGACATCCAGGATCAGAGCCACCGCGCCATTGCCCAGTATCGTGGCCCCGGCGATACCCTCGACATGACCGTAGTTGGTTTCGAGCGTCTTAACGACCACCTGCTGCTGACCGAGCAGCTCATCGACCAGCAGCGCGACACGCCGGCCCTCCCCTTCCACCACCATCAGCAGCCCGCTCTCGGCGCTGGCTGCTGCGCTGGCGCTACCGAACTGCCCTCCCAGACGCAGCACCGGCAGATACTCGCCGCGAAACACGATCACCTCGCCGTGGCCCACCACGTGACGGATCTGCTGACGTGAGGCCTGCAGCGACTCCACGATGGCGGTGAGCGGCACGATGTAGGTCTCCTCACCCACCGCCACCGTCTGCCCATCGATGATGGCCAGAGTCAGCGGCAGCGTGATGACGAAGCGCGCGCCCTGC
>DATBPG010000164.1:0-2845 GCA_036561485.1 Steroidobacteraceae bacterium
GAGGGCGGTTTCCGTCATGGGAGCGTAGGGCCGACGGGTGCCGGCAGGAGTGCTCTGGGCCAGTCAGAATAGCCGAGCCCGCCCCCGATTGGCTATGCTGGACGATCCCGCCATGCGACACATCATCGGCATCCTGTTGCAGAACGAAGCCGGCGCCCTGACCCGCGTCGCAGGGCTATTCTCCAGCCGCGGCTACAACATCGAGTCGCTGTCGGTAGCGCCCACCGACGATCCGGCCCTGTCGCGCCTGACACTGGTGACCAGCGGCTCGGATGCCGTGATTCATCAGATTGCCAACCAGCTCAAGAAGTTGATCGACGTCGTCAGTGTCGAGGACATGACCGGCGGCGAACACATCGAGCGTGAGTTGGTGCTGCTGAAGCTGCGCGTGGATCCGGAGCGGCGCGATCGGGTCCGCGGCTACATCGCGCGCAGCGGCGGGCGCGTGCTGCAGCCGGCCAGCGGCGCCTTCATCGTCGAGCTGCTCGGCAGCGAGGCGGAGATCACGGCGCTCATGGCCGAGCTCGCCCGACACGCCGAACTCATCGAGGTCGTGCGCAGCGGCGCGCTCGGCATCAGCCGTACAGCACCGGCAGCGCCCGCGGGCAGCTGAGGCGGCCGCTCAGAGAGCTGCGTCGTCCGTTTCACCGGTGCGGATGCGGATCGCGCGGCCGATGTCGGTGATGAATATCTTGCCGTCCCCGACCTTGCCGGTCTTGGCGGCCTTGACGATGGCTTCGATGACCTGGTCGACCAGATCGGCGCGCACCGCCACCTCCACGCGAGTCTTGGGGACGAAGTCCACGACGTATTCAGCGCCGCGATAGAGTTCGGTATGGCCGCGTTGCCGGCCGAATCCCTTGACCTCCGTGACGGTCATGCCCGAAACGCCGATCTCCGAGAGAGCCGCGCGAACGTCATCGAGCTTGAAAGGTTTGATGATGGCGGTGACCAATTTCATGCAATAACTCCCGTCTGCGTGCGCGTTGGGCAGGTGCACCTTTCATGCCACGACGCCGGCGCGGCTATTGCCGCGAAACCTTCTGGCCAATGCGCCGAGCTGGCACCAATCCGGCGCGCTGGCCCTCATCTCGCCCACTCTTGGTGCAGCCTCGTGGCGCCTGGCGCCCCGAGGACCGCCAGCGGAGTATGAGGCCCTGGGTTTGGGCGCGGGCGCCATTTGTCTTTCTGAAGGAAAATGTCACCCCCTTTCTTTCCCAGGAAACGGCCTGCAGGCTTCTCGGCCCAGAGGCCCACGCATGCGCCGCCACGCGGCCGGACTTGCGCAGTTCGCCGGGCTCAATCCGACAGGTATTGCGCCAGGTACTCGTCAAAACGGCTGTGCTGGCGCGCCTCCAGCTGCGAGAGCGCCCGCAGTGAGTCCTCGGCCTGAGCGTCGAGCTCACTGAAACGTTCGGGCTGTTCGGGGCCCGAGGCACTGAGCTGCTCGCGATGCTCGCGCGAGAAACGCAGCGCCAGGGCCGCGAAGCTCTCCCCCCTCTGCTCGAGCTCGGTGAGCAGGCGCGCCGAGGGGGTGCGCTCCGGCTCCTGCAACTTGGCGAACTGATCACGCAGCGAGTGCATATAGGTGCCCACCGTGACGCCCGGCGCCGGCGCCGCGTCCAGCCATTCACACACCGGCAACATCCCATCGAGCAGCTCCGCTGCCCAGTCGGCCAGGGCGACGGCTCTGCCGTCACGCTCGAGCGTCAGGCCTGCGGCTCGGCCCCCACGGGCCACGCGCAGATGATTGCGATCGATGCTCTCCTCCTCGCTCGCATCGATCGGCGGGCTGTCCTTCAGCAGCAGCATCTGCAGGAACGCCTCGAGGAAGTGCAGCTTGCGCGGATTGACTCCCACCGGATCGAAGGCGCTGTTGTCGAGTGCCCGCACCTCGACGTATTCCACGCCGCCGCGCACCAGCGCGTGCAGGGTACGCTCGCCGGCCTGAATGGTGCGCTTGGGACGGATATAGCTGTAGTACTCGTTCTCGATCTGCAGCAGATTTCCCGAGAGCTGGCGGTACTCATCGTCGACCTTCACGCCGAGGGCCATATAGGGCGCATGCGGCTGATGCACCGCGCGGCGCAGATCGCGCACGTACTGCTGCAGGCTGTTGACCGAAGCCGAGACGGCCGACTGGCTGCGATTGCGGTAACCCAGGTCGCTCATGCGCAGCGACGTCGCCTCCGGCCCCACCAGCGTCTCGGGATCGAGTGCACGCAGCTGCGGGTCGCTCTCGCCCTCCAGGAAGGAGCGACACAGCGCGGGCGAGGCGCCGAACAGGTAGGAGACCAGCCAGCCATGGCGGCGGTAATTGCGCAGCAGATCGAAGTAGCGTTCGGAGATGAACGGTTGTCCGGTCTGCTTCGACTCACACAGCTCCGTATACAGCGGCCAGAAGGCGCGCGGCAGCGAATAGTTGAAGTGCACGCCCGAGATCGCCTGCATCATGCCGCCGTAGCGGATCAGCAGCCCATGGCGATAGATGGATTTGATGCGACCGGTGTGCGAGCTCCCATAGCGGGCGATCGGAATCTCGGCATCGTTCGCGAGCTCGCAGGGCATGGAAGGTGCCCACAGCAGCTCCTCCCCCAGATGGGCATACACGAAGCGATGCAGGTCGTTGAGATAGCTCATGAGCGTGGCGTTGTCGGCAAAGGCCGGGGTGACCAGCTCGATGAGGGACTCGGAGTAGTCGGTGGTGATGTTCGGGTGTGTCAGCGCCGAGCCGAGCGAGCGCGGGTGGCCGCTCTGGGCCAGCCTGCCCTCGGGCGTGACACGCAGGGACTCGCGCTCGATGCCGCGCAGGCCGCCGGCGAGCAGCCGCTGCTCGCGGCTGTTG
>DATBPG010000165.1:0-5046 GCA_036561485.1 Steroidobacteraceae bacterium
CGACGGCAATCACCTCATCGGTGGCCTTGAGGGCACCGGCGCCCACCAGCATCGCGACGCGCTGGCCGGCGTTGAGTACGTCGGCGGCCTGACGCAACCAGCCCTCCTGGGGCACGAGCGCCGGACCGGCGTAGCCGAGGCCGGTGTGGGTGTTGCCGTGGGCCATGGGAGGGTCCTTGTACGGCAGCTCCTGCAGGTCGTTCGGCAGGATTACGCAGGTGACCGTGCGCTCACTGCCGGCGATGCGGATCGCACGATCGATCAGGTGGCGCACCTGGCTCGGCACAAAGGCTGTGGCCACGAATGCGGAGGCCACGTCCTTGAACAGGCACTGCAGGTCCACCTCCTGCTGATAGTGCGCGCCGAGCGCGGAGCGTGCCTGCTGGCCGATGAGTGCCACGACCGGCACGTGATCCATCTTGGCATCATAGAGTCCGTTCAGCAGATGAATCGCGCCCGGACCGGAAGTTGCAAAGCAGAGGCCGACTTCGCCGGTGAACTTGGCATGCGCGCTCGCCATGAAGGCCGCCATCTCCTCGTGGCGCACCTGTACGTACTGCAGGTGATCCTTGGCGCGCTCGAGGGCCACGTCCAGCCCGCCGATACCGTCGCCGGGATAGCCGAATACGCGGCGGATGCCCCATTCGCACACCCGTTGCCATACGAATTCGCTGACGTTCATCGCCATGGCGAGCTACTCCGTTGAGTTGGCAGATGCACGCCGACAGACTGCTCTGGAATGCACCTACAGATGGAAGGACTCTATCACTGCCCCGATTGGGCTAATGTAGGCCATCGAGCCATTCGTCCATGGGCGAGGGCGAGCAGTGAGTGCTGACAGTGCCGAACGGCGCATCGAAAACTACGGGCTGATCGGCGACTGTCGCAGCGCCGCGCTGGTCGGTCGCGATGGCTCGGTCGATTGGTTATGCTGGCCGCGCTTCGACAGTGCCGCCTGCTTTGCGCGTCTGCTCGGCGATGAGACTCATGGTTTTTTCGCGATCGCGCCGCTGGCGCAGGAGCCGCGGGTCGTGCGTCGCTATGCGACCGACTCGCTGATTCTGGAAACCGAGTTCGATACGGCGACAGGCTCGGTGCGCATCACCGACTTCATGCCGATCGATGCACCCACGCCCACTCTGGTTCGACTGGTGACGGGACTGCGCGGACGCACGAGGCTGCACATGCGCTGCGCGCCGCGCTTCGACTATGGGGCGCTGGCGCCATGGATCGTCGCGTGTGAGGGCGGCGCGCGGCTGCAGGCCGGTCCCGATGAGCTCATGCTCGAGGCTTCCGTGCGGCTGGACATCGAGCGGCAGCACTGCAGCGCGCAGTTTGAGCTCGACAGCGCAGAGTGCGCGAGCTTCGTGCTGAGCTACGGCAGCGCGCATGCCCGTGTCCGGATACAGCGTGATCAGCGCGATCTGCAGAGGCTGCTCGAGCACACGGCGGGCTACTGGCGCGACTGGATCGCGGGCCTGCAGCGTTCGAGCGACTGGCCCGAGCCGCTGCGACGGTCACTGCTCACCTTGCGAGCCCTGATCCATCGGCCCAGCGGCGGGCTGCTGGCGGCGCCCACCACATCGCTGCCCGAGCAGCTGCATGGACCATTGAACTGGGATTATCGATTCGCCTGGCTGCGCGACTCCACGTTCACGCTGACGGCGCTGCTCAATGCCGGTTTTCGTGAGGAGGCGGAAGACTGGCGCGACTGGATCCTGCGCGTGCTGGGCAGCGAGCCGTCCAAAATGCGCACCATGTATCGCATCGATGGCGGACGCGACGTCAATGAGTACACGCTCGACTGGCTGCCTGGTTTCCAGGGGGCGCGGCCGGTGCGCATCGGTAACGCCGCCGCCTACCAGCGCCAGATCGACATCTACGGCGAGGTGCTCGATGCCATGGAGCTCGCCACGCGCGCGGGCATCCCGCAAAGCGAGCGCGGCAGGCAGATCGAGTGCGGCATCGTTGAATATCTGGAATCCATCTGGGACCAGCCGGGCCGCGGGATCTGGGAATCGCGCGAGCAGTCGCAACGCTACGTTTACTCGCAGGTCATGGCGTGGGTCGGAATCGACCGTTTCCTGCGCAGTGCGCGCCGGCATGGACATGCCCAGCAGCCGCTCACCGAGCGGCTGACGGCGCTGCGTGAGCGGATCCACGCCCAGATCTGTCGGCAGGGGTTCGATGCCAGCCGCGGTCACTTCGTGCAGCACTATGGCGGGCACGCAGTGGATGCGAGTCTGCTGCTGCTGCCGCTGGTGGGCTTTCTGCCGGTTGAGGATGCGCGCATCGCGGGCACCATTGCTGCGGTGGAGCGTGAGCTGCTGCATGACGGCCTGGTCATGCGGCATGACTACCCGCAGCGTAAGCGTCAGGGCGCCTTTCTGGCCTGTACCTGCTGGCTCGCCGACTGCCGCCGCCTGCAGGGACGCGTCGCCGAAGCGCGCACTGCCATCGAGCGCGTGCTCTCGGTGCGCAATGATCTGGGGCTGCTCGCCGAGGAGTATGACCTGCACGAACAGCGGCTGTGCGGCAACTTCCCGCAGGCCCTGTCTCATCTGGCCCTGGTCAATGCCATCCTCGGCATGGATGGACCGATGTTGCAGCGGGGCGGCGGCTGAGTGCACGACGGTCGCGCGCGCCGGCGCTGCGCCCGCGCCGTGGCACGCGGATGCGCGTGCCGGGACCACTCAATCGGGCGAGGGGGACGCCAGGCGCTGAAAAGCGCGCAGATGACGGATCGTGTGCGGCGCGTTGCCCTGCAGGTCATAGAGACGTGCGAGGTTGTAGTGGGCGTCGGCGAGGCCCGGATCCAGCGCCAGCGCCGAGAGGTAGCGCTCGATCGCCTCGGGCAGGCGGCCTTGGTCCTCGAGCAGCACTGCCAGATTGAATTGTGCGACCGCATCGGTGCGGCAGCTGACGTGCTGATAGAGTCGTTCGGCGGCTGCGATGTCTCCGTTCTCGTGCAGCAGACGCGCCAGATTGATCCGCGCCTCCACGTGGCGAGGATCGGCGTGCAGACAGCGCCGATAGAGCGTGATGGCGCTCGTCGCATCGGCATTTTCGCTGTCGAGCGCGTCGCAGAAGAGCAGTTCCACGTCCTCCTCCGCGGCGGCGGAGCCGGGCGCAGGCGCCGCACCCGCGAAGTCGTGCGCCGGGGCCTCCGGGGCCTCCGATGATGGCGCCGACGGTGTGGAAGCGCGCAGAGGGGACGGCGCGGCGCTGACGGGCTCGGTCAGGCGCAGGCCGCGGCGATCCAGCGTGACCTCCAGCGACAGCAGGTATTGGCCGGAACCGCCTTCCCACTCGGCGCCGGCCTCGCGCACGATGACGTGCTCGCCGCCGGCGCGGATCGACAGCCCCGAGAGCGGCAACTGCGCCGGCAGATGCTGGCGCAGCTCGCGCAGGGCACGCGTAATGCGCCGCGTCGGCAGCCCGGCAGCGGACAGGGCGCGCGCAGTGCGCACGGCGATCAGATCCTGGAAGGTGAAGCGCAGGGCCCCGCGGGCGCCGCGCCCGGGCGAGACGTGGCGCTCCCGGACCAGAGCGCGCAGCGCGGCCGCGGAGATGCCGACGATGCGCCTGACATCGGCGGTGCCGAAGTGCTGCAGCGGCGTACGCTGCGCACTCGCCGCGCCGGCTGCGTCGGGCGGCGCTCGGCGCGCCCGTCGCTGCCCCGGTCGTTTCAACCCCGCGAGCTCCGGCGCGCGGCGGTTCGCCGCTCGACGCGCTTGGCGGGCTTGCGCGGTCCGAGCTTCGCTTCCTGCTTGCCACTGAGGCTCGCCTTGAGGGCGGCCGTCAGATCGATGACGTTGCTCGGCTTGGCACGTGGCGGCTCGGAGAGGGAGATCTCCTGGCCTTCGACTTTCTTGCGGATCGCCGCCTCGATACGCTGATGGACCTCATCGACGTACTGGCTGGGATCAAACGCGTCGGCGGCCTGCTGCTCGATGAGCTGGCGCGCGAGCTTCAGCTCCGCGTCGCGTACCTCGCTCGGCAGCGAGCCGATATCCTCGATGGGGCGCACCTCGGCGGCAAACAGCAACTGGTGCATGACCATGGCATCGCCACGCGGCCTCAGAATGATCATGTGGTCGCGCCCGTGCGAGGCCCAGTGTCCCACGGCACAGCGCCCGGTATCGCGCAGCGCAGCGACCAGCAGCGCATAGGGACGAGCGCCGCCCTTGGCGGGCGCCAGGTAGTAGCTGCGCTCGAAGAACACCGGATCGACGGAGGAGAGCGGCACGAATTCGACAATATCTATGCTGTTGGTACCGACCTCATCCAGCGCCTTGAGCTCCTCGGCGCTGAACATTACATACTGATCCTTCGCGAACTCATACCCCTTGGTGAGCTCGCTGCGCTCGACCACCTTGCCTTCCTTCACGCAAACATATTGCTGCCGCACGCGCGAACCGTCCTTCCCATGCAGCAGATTGAATGAAATTCGCTCACTGGTGACCGTGGTGGTATACAGGTCCACCGGAATGGCGACCATGCCGAACGATATCGTCAAAGAAGCCATCGAACGCGCGGCCATGACGCCTCCTTGCAATGAATGAACCTGCCGACAGTATCGATCCCCCCGACATCAGGCTGCCGTCAGCCGGGTCGGGCAGGGGCGCCCCATTATTTCCCACAAAGACTTCCGGGGCTAGCGCCGCCGTAGGCCCGTGGATACCCGCTTGGAGCCCCCCCCTGGCACGGCCAAGCTGACCCCAGGCAGGCAGGTTATGGATCGGATTGTCGAGGAGGAACCCCGTACCCGCGCCCCGCGCCGCTCGCTGCATGTCGTGCCGCTGCGGGTAGTGGCGTTGAGCGCGATCGGGGCGGTGCTGTATTTCGGCCATGCGGCCTTCGTGCCCGTGGTGCTCGCCGTGCTGTTCTCGCTGGTGCTCACCACCCCGGTGGAAGCGTTGCATCGACGCGGCATTCCGCGCGGGCTGTGCGCCTTGATGGTTCTGCTGTGCCTGGTGGGGCTGCTGGGTGCAGCGGTGAACCTGGTGTGGGCACCCGCTCAGACGTGGTGGCAGTCCGCGCCCA
>DATBPG010000166.1:0-9347 GCA_036561485.1 Steroidobacteraceae bacterium
CCGCAGCAGAAGCGCATGAAGGATCAGCAGGCGATGCTCTCGCGGCTCAGCACCGGCGATGAGGTCGTCACCACCGGCGGAATTCTCGGACGCATCACCGACGTCGGGGATAATTTCATCACCCTCGAGATCGCCGAGGGAGTGCGCGTCAAGGTCCAGAAGGCCCAGGTCACGCAATTGATGCCCAAGGGAACTTTGAAGAGCGCCTGAGACCGAAGGTCCGAGGATCATGCTGGAATTCCCACGCTGGAAATATTGGCTGGTGGTGGTGGTCGTCCTGCTGGGACTGCTGCTGGCGCTGCCGAACGTCTTTGGAGAGGACCCGGCGCTGCAGGTGGCGCTGAAGAGCCATGCGCCCGTGGACGCCGCTTCGCGCGCGACCGTCGAGCAGCTGCTGCAGAAGCAGGAGGTCCCCTACACGCACGATTACGTGCAGGGCGGCCGCCTGGTAATCGCCTTTCAGAACGTGCCCTCGCAGCTGCGCGCGCGTGATGCGGTGGACTCGGCGCTGGCGGACAACTACACCTCGGCGCTCGCGTATGCCTCGCGTGCGCCCGGCTGGATGCGTTCGATGGGCCTCAAGCCCATGGCCCTGGGGCTCGATCTGCGCGGCGGTCTCTACCTGCTCTACCAGGTGGACGTGAACAGCGCGGTCACGCAGCTGCTGGGAAGCTACGATCAGAGCTTCCGCCGCACGCTTGCCGACGATCATCTGCCGCTGCGCGACATCACGACGCTCACGGGCCCGGATGGCATGCCCAATGGTCTGGCGGTGCATCTGCCCCCCGGCGCCGATGTGGGGGCGGTGCAGTCCGCGCTCGCCAAGCTGGATAACACCCTCACCTTCAGCGCCGGCAGCGACGCGGCGGGGCCGGTGATCCGCATGGTGCTGACGCCAGCGCAGATCAGCGCGCGTGAGGACTACGCGATCGAGCAGAATCTCACCACGCTGAACAACCGCGTCAACGAGCTGGGCGTCTCCGAACCGATCGTGACACGCCAGGGACTCGACCGCATCGTCGTGGAGCTGCCGGGCGTGCAGAACTCCGCCGAGGTCAAGGACCTGCTCGGCAAGGTCGCAACGCTCGAGTTCCATCTGGTGGACGAGCAGGCCAATCCCTTCCAGGCGCAGCAGAGCAACCAGGTGCCGCTGGGCGACAAGCTCTACAAGATGCAGGACGGCACGCCGATCCTGCTGAAGCGCGATATCGTGGCGACGGGCGATGAGCTCACGCAGGCCACCTCCACGACCGGCCAGGATGGTCCGGAAGTCGACATCCGTCTGGATGCGCGCGGTGCGGCCTCGATGCTGCGCACGACGCGGCAGAACGTCGGCCATCGCCTGGCGGTGGTCTACATCGAGCGCAGTCGCCAGCAGGTCATGGTCGGCACGCACAAGGTCGATCGCGAGAACGTTTCGCAGCAGGTCATCAACGACGCGACTATCCGCGGCGTGTTCGGTCCGCAATTTTCCGTCACGGGGCTGACACAGGGACAGGCCAACGACCTGGCGCTGCAGATCCGCTCCGGCTCGCTCGCAGCGCCCATCGAGGTGGTCGAGGAGCAGACCGTTGGCCCCTCCCTGGGTGCCGATAACATCGACAAGGGCATCCGCGCGCTCGAGATCGGCATGGCCGCGGTGTTCATTTTCATGATCATCTACTACCACGCCTTCGGCGTCGTCGCCGACGCGGTGCTGCTGGCCAACGTGATCCTGCTGACCGCGCTGCTGTCGTTGCTGCACGCCTCGCTGTCGCTGCCGGGCATCGCCGGCATCATCCTGACCGTCGGCATCGCCGTGGACGCCAATGTGCTCATCTACGAGCGCATCCGCGAGGAGTTGCGCAACGGCGTCTCGCCGCAGGCAGCGGTGCGCGCCGGCTTTGACAAGGCATTCTCGGCCATCTTCGACTCGAACATCACGGCGCTGATCTCGGGTCTGGCGCTCTATGTGATCGGCACCGGCGCGGTGCGCAGCTTCGCGATCGTGCTGGTGCTGGGCATCGCCACGTCCATGTTTACGTCGCTCACGGGCAGCCGTGCGATGATCACGCTGATGTACGGCGGGCGCCGCCGCGTCGCCAAACTCTCGATCGGCTAGGCGCTGCACCGCGCGTCTGCCGCTCGATCAACTCCAAGGACAGCTCGTGGAATTCTTCCGTCGCGCAACCAGCTTCTCCTTCATGCGCACACGCAAGGTGTGGTACGCCCTGTCGGCCGTGCTGGTGCTCATCTCGATCGTCTCGCTCGCCACGCGCGGGCTGAACATGGGTGTGGACTTCACCGGCGGCGTCACGGTGCAGGCCAGCTTTCCAGGCCCGGCCAACCGCGATGCCGTGGCTGCGGCGCTGGCGCGAGCCGGCTATACCGATGCGCAGGTGACCGTGTTCGGCAGCGTGCGCGTGCTGTCGATCCGCCTGCCGCCGACCAAGGAAAACACCGACGCGCTGCGCGCGCGGCTCGAGCAGGTGCTGCATCAGGTCGACAAGGGTGCAGAGATCCAGCAGGTGCAGAACATCGGCCCGCAGGTCGGCAGTGAGCTCGAGCGCAGCGCCATCGAGGGGCTCGCCGCGACGCTGCTGCTGATCTTTGGCTACATCGCCGTGCGCTTTCACACCTGGCGGCTCTCATTCGGCGCCATCCTCGCCGTGCTGCATGACCCGATCCTGGTGCTGGGCGCCTTCTCGCTGACGCGCACGACGTTCGACCTGACCGTCGTGGCCGCGATGCTCGCCGTCATCGGCTATTCGCTCAACGATACGGTGGTGGTGTTCGACCGAATCCGCGAGCGCTTTCACGCCGCGCGCCGTCAGACGCCGGTCGAGGTGCTCGACCAGTCGATCAATCAGACGCTCTCGCGCACCATCATGACCAAGGTCGTCACGCTGATCGTCGTGGTGGCGCTGTATGCGCTGGGCGGCCCGGTCCTCAGAGGCTTCTCGCTGGCGCTGATCATCGGCATCGTGGCCGGCACCTACTCATCGATCTATATCTCGAGCGCCGCGGCACTGGACTGCGGCCTCAGCGCCGAGCATCTGCTCGCCTCCGCCAGCAAGCGCCCGGTGGATTCGCTGCCCTGAGCGGCGCGGGCCGCGGCTCTTCCCGGCACGCGGCCGCTACTCTTCCAGGCCGCTCTCGCGGAACTGCTCGCGTGCCATCACCGACCAGTCGAGCTGGGCCTCACCGCGCGCGATCGCGTGCTCCAGATGGGTCTGCCAGGCGGACAGACTCGGCAGCGTCATGTGCACCTTGTCGGCTGCCTGGCGCGAGAGCGCCGCGTCCTTCAGACCGATCACTGCGGTGGCCCCGATGCGGCCCCAATCCATCTTGGCGATGATGTCGGCATAGGCGCGATAGGCGGTGCAGTCGAACAGACCCTCGACCAGCACTCGAAAGAACACCTGCGGATCCACGCCGTACTTGCGCACCAGCGCCATGCCCTCGCCGATGGCCTCGATGGCACAGCCGAGCACATAGTTGTTCGCGACCTTCATCGCCGTGGCCGACAGCGGATCCTCGCCCGCGTCGAAGATGCGCTCGCCCAGTACGGCGAAGAGGGCACGCAGCGACTGCACGGCGGCGGCGGGGCCGGCTGGCACCAGGCCCAGCTTGCCGCTGGCGGCGAGGTCCGGGCGCCCGAGCACGTGACAGGTGATGAGCACCTGGCGAGCGGCGCGGTGCGCGGCGGCGATCTCGTCGATGACCTGCACGCCATGGGTGCCGCTGACGACATGAATCGCCCCGGGCGCGAGCGCGCCGATGAGCCCCTGCGGCCCGACGGTCGCGGCCCGCAGGGCCTCATCGTCCGGCAGCATGCTGATGACGACGTCGCTCGTGCCGGCCAGCTCGCGGATGCTGGCGCGCACCGTCGCGCCCGCTGCGGCCATGCGCGCGGTCGCCTGCTCGGCCAGATCGAACACCGCCAGCTGGTAGCCGGCACCGAGCAGGCGCGTTGCCATGGCCGAGCCCATGCGGCCGAGGCCCAGGAAACCAATCCTCATGAAGAAACTCCTTGTGCGCTGGCGCCGGGCCACCCGCGTTGATCCACCGACAATGGATCGATTATGAATTATCCGTCGGGCGAAGGCGGGCTCAGGGCGAGGACTGCGGCGCCGATGCGGCCGCGTCGGCGTCGAGTGGTGGGTCCCCGGGGCGGCGCAGGCGGCTGTGCCGGTAGCCGTACAGGAAATACACCGCGAAGCCGACCAGGCTCCAGCCGAGCAGGCGCCACCAGGTCGCGTTCGGCAGCGAGTAAGCCATCCAGCCGCAGAACCCCACGCCCATGATCGAGGTGAACCAGATCGCCGGGGCGCGGAACGGGCGATGCAGGTCCGGACGCGTGTAGCGCAGCACCAATACGCCGATGCACACCACCATGAAGGCCACCAGCGTGCCGATGGAGACCAGCTCACCGAGGATGTCGAGCGGCGTGATGGCCGCGATGATGGCCGCGAGCGTGCCCGTGATGAGCGTGGAGACGTGCGGGGTGTGAAAGCGCGGATGCACCGCACCGAACACGCGCGGCAACAGGCCGTCGCGCGCCATGGTCAGCCAGATGCGTGCCTGCGGAATGATCAGCGTGATGATCACCGAGGTCAGGCCCAGCAGCGCCCCCACCTCGACCCAACGCGTCAGCCAGAGCAGCTGCTGATGCGCCTCGAGCGCCGCCGCCACCGGCGCGGCATCGTTCAGGACAGGGTAGGGCACCAGGCCCGTGAGCACGGCCGACATCGCCACGTACAGCACGGTGCAGATCGCAAGGCTGCCCAGAATGCCGATCGGCATGCCGCGTGCCGGATCCTTCGCCTCCTGCGCCACCGTGGAGACGCCATCGAAGCCGATATAGGCGAAGAAGATGATGCCGGCGGCCTGCGAGATGCCACTCCAGCCAAACTGACCGTACACGCCGGTGTTCTTGGGGATGTACGGCACCCAATGGGCGGTATCGACATAGAAGGCGCCGAAGGCGATCACCGCCACCACGATGCTGACTTTGATGGCAACGATGATGGTATTGACGATCGCCGACTCGCGGATGCCCTTGTAGCAGAGCGCCGTCGCCAGCACGACGATCACCACGGCCGGCAGGTTGAACCAGGCACCGGTGGCGTGCATCTGCACGCTGTCGACGCCCGTGGCGGCAAATGGCGCCGACGTGAGCTTCCCGGGCAGAGCCGGCAGACCGAAGTCGTGCAGCAGTTTCACTGCGTAGCGACTCCAGCCCACGGCCACTACCGAGCTTGCCACCAGGTATTCGAGCACCAGATTCCAGCCGACGAACCAGGCGACGGATTCCCCGAGCGTTGCGTAGCTGTAGGCGTAGGCGCTGCCCGAGACCGGCACCATGGCGGCGAACTCGGAGTAGCACAGGCCGGCGAACATGCAGCCGACGCCGGCGATGATGAAGGAGATGACGATCGCGGGCCCGGCGTGCTGGGCGGCGGCGAGTCCGGTCAGTACGAAGATGCCGGTACCGATGATGCCGCCGATGCCGAAGGCAACCAGCGCCGGGATGCCCAGGGCGCGCGCCAGGTGCTTGCTGGCGGCCTCCTCGTGGTACTCGGAGACCGGTTTGACCGCAAACAAGCCCGCCTGTTTCATAGAATATTCCGAGCGGTGCAGATAAGGGCCACTGTACACGCCCGCGCGCCACGCGGGCTATATGGGGCGCACAGTCCGGCGCTCAGACCCGGTGCATCAGACCCCGCGCATTTCCTGCGGCACGTACGGCGAGAGCGCCTGGAGCATCGCCTCGTACACTTTCGGCGTACCGGCGACGATATGAGGGCCGAGCTGATAGGGGCTGCCATCGGCCGTACCCACGCGTCCGCCCGCCTCCTGGATCAGCAGCGTGCCCGCTGCGGTGTCCCAGGGCTGAAGGCCCAGTTCCCAGAATCCATCGACGCGTCCGGCCGCGACGTAGGCGAGATCGAGCGCGGCGGCGCCGGGTCGGCGGATGCCGGCGGTGAGCATCGTCAGGGTGCGGAACATGCCGAAATAATGCTCCATGTTTGGATCGTTATCGCGAAATGGAAAGCCGGTGGCGAGCAGCGCTCCCTCGAGGCCGCGCTGCTTGCTGACGCGGATGCGACGATTGTCCAGATGCGCGCCGGCGCCGCGCGCAGCGCTGAAGATCTCCTGACGCATCGGATCGTAGATGACGCCGATCTCGAGCCGCCCGCGCTGCTGCACGGCGATGGAGACGGCGAACACCGGAAAGCCGTGCAGGAAATTGGTCGTACCATCCAGCGGATCGATAATCCAGACGGTCTCATTGTCGCCGGCCGCGCCACTCTCTTCGGCGAGGATGGCGTGCTGCGGGTAGTGCTTGTGGATGATGGCGATGATCTCGCGTTCGGCGGCGCGATCGACCTCGCTGACGTAGTCGTTGCGGCCCTTGGAGGTGACCTGCAGGCCCTCCAGATGCGTGAGGCTGCGCACGATGATCTCACCGGCGCGGCGCGCGGCACGAACGGCAATGTTGACCAGGGGATGCATGCGACGCACCTTGAGGCTGCGCGAGCTGTCTCGCGACGGCCGCGGCAAAACAGTTAGGATAACAGGTCGTGCAGCATCCCATTCGCATCGTGCTGGTCGAGACCTCGCATCCGGGCAACATCGGTGCCGCGGCCCGCGCACTGAAGAACATGTGCCTCGATGAGCTGGTGCTGGTGCGCCCGGCGCAGTTTCCGCATCCGGAGGCGAGCGCGCGTGCCAGCGGCGCTGAGGATGTGCTCCAGCGTGCGCGCGTGGAGCAGAGTCTGCCGGCCGCGCTGGGGGACTGCGGACTGGTGCTCGCCACCACCAGCCGCGAGCGCGACCAATACTTCCGGGTGCTGGATGTGCACGACGCCGCGCGCGAGGCGCTCGCCGCCAGCAACCGCGGCCCGGTGGCGGTCCTGTTTGGCGCGGAGCGCACGGGCCTGTCCAACAGCGAACTCGAGTGTGCGCACGCGCTGCTGCGCATTCCGGCCAATCCCGAGTACGCGTCGCTGAACCTCGCGATGGCCGTGCAGCTGGTGGCCTACGAGATCCTGCGCGCGCGCCTGGCAAGTGACACCGCCACAGCCGATCTGGCCCCCATTCCCGAGGGCGGCCCGCGCCGCGCGCCGCTGGCGAGCGCTGCGCAGATGCAGCAGTTCTATGTGCATCTGGAGCAGGTACTCGAGCAGATCGATTTTCGTGACCGCACGCAGAAGGGCACGCATCTCATGACGCGGCTGCGACGGCTGTTCCAGCGCGCCGAGCCGGACGAGAACGAGATCAATATCCTGCGCGGTATCCTGACAGCGGTGCAGCAGCGGCGCCGGCGCGCGGGTGCGCAGTGAGCGGCGTGGAGGCGCTGCCGTTGTATCTCGACCACGCGGCCACCACGCCGGTGGATGCACGCGTGGCCGCCGCCATGGACGACTGCCTGAGGCAGGAGGGCACCTTCGGTAATCCTGCCTCGCCGCATCTGTACGGCCGCCGCGCGCGCGAGCGTATCGAGAGCTCTCGCAGCCAGGTCGCGCGCCTCATCGGCGCCGCCGCGCCCGACCTGCTCTTCACCTCCGGGGCCACCGAGTCGAACAACCTTGCCATACTCGGCAGCGTGCGCAGCCTCGGGCGGCGCGCGCATGTGGTCACCGCCAGCAGCGAGCATCGCTCGGTGCTGGATGCCTGCCGGCAGCTCGAGCGCGAGGGACACAGCGCCAGCTATCTTGCGCCCGATGCGCACGGTCTCATCGAGGCATCGCAGCTCGAAGCGGCGCTGCGCGCCGAGACCGTGCTGGTGTCGATCATGCACGCCAACAACGAGACTGGCGTGGTGCAGGACATTGCCGCGCTCGCGGCCGTGTGCCGCCGGCACGCAGTGGCGCTGCACGTGGATGCCGCGCAGAGCGCCGGCAAGCTGCCGATCGACGTGCGCTCCCTGGGCGTGGATCTGCTGAGCTTTACCGCGCACAAACTGTATGGCCCCAAGGGCATCGGGGCTCTGTACGCCGCGCCGCGCCAGCGTGCGAGCCTGCAGCCGCTGCTGTTCGGTGGCGGCCAGGAACGGGGCATCCGTTCGGGCACGCTCGCGGTGCACCAGATCGTGGGTTTCGGCGTCGCCTGCGAGATGGCCCTGATCGACCTGCCCGCTCAGGCCGAGCGGCTCACGCGTCTCACGCAGCTGCTCTGGCACGGACTGGCTGATCTGCCGGGCGTGCTGCGCAACGGACATGCGACGCGTTGTGCACCGGGGGTGCTGAATGTCTCGTTCGAGGGCATCGAAGGCGAGAGCCTGATGGCCGGGCTCACCGAGCTCGCCGTCTCGAGCGGCTCGGCCTGTGACTCGGACAGCGAGGAGCCCTCGCATGTGCTGCGCTCGCTCGGCCGCAGTCGCGAGCTGGCACAGAGCGCGCTGCGCGTTTCCCTCGGCCGCAGCAGCGGCGAGCCGCAGGTGCAGCGTGCCGTGGCTGCGATACGCCGGGAGGTGCTGCGGCTGCGCGCCGTGGCTCCATGAGCGGGATCGCATATGGCTGAGGAGGACCCGCTCGGGCCGCGTGTGCGGGCACTGTTCATGGATCTGGCTCACGCCGGGGATCTGTTGCCCCTCGCGGCCGGCGAAGCACAGGCGGTCTGCACGGGAGAGGCGGGTCGTACCGGCGAGGGCACGCGTGTGCGCTTCAGCCTGCGGCTCTCGGGCACGCGTGTGGAGCAGGTGCGCTACCGCGCTTTCGGCTGCCCCTTTACACTCGCCACCTGCGAGTGGCTCGCGCGGGAGCTGCCCGGCTGCGAGCTCCACGGCGCAGTCGAGCGGGCCCTCGAGAAGGCGGTGGGCACGCCGGCCGGCTGGGCAGCGACGCTGGGTGTCCCCGCGGCGCGGCTGGGTCGGCTGCTGGTCGTGGAGGATGCACTGCGGCAGGCGCTGGCGACAAAAGCGCCCTGTGAGCCGACTCGGCGGCCGATGGTGCGATGCAGCGTGACGGACCCTGACGAATCAATGACGGATTCAGGATAGTATGGCTGCAGGTTCAATCCGTATGGCCATCTCCCTGACAGCCTCCGCAGCCGAGCGCGTACGCAGCCACCTGGCGCGTCGGGGCAGCGGCCTGGGCCTTCGCCTGGCGATCAAGTCCAGCGGCTGCTCGGGCTTCAGCTACGTCGTCGACTACGCCGATGAGGCGCGACCCGATGACCTGGTGTTCGACAGCCACGGGGTCAAGGTGTTCGTGGATCCCGCGAGCCTGCCTGCCATCGACGGCACGCAGGTGGATTTCGTGCGCCAGGGGCTCAACGAGAGCTTTCGCTTCGACAATCCCAACATGCGCGGGGAATGCGGCTGCGGCGAGAGCTTCACCGTCTGACGTCGCCGCGGCCGG
>DATBPG010000167.1:0-7980 GCA_036561485.1 Steroidobacteraceae bacterium
CGAGCATTCCTTGTGCGTGAGCGCACGATTGTCCCCATCGACCGTGGCGGAAAATCGCTCGAAGTCCACCAGTGCGCGGCCGATGCGCACCTGCCCGCGAATCTCTCCGGGCACCTGTGCCAGATCCTGCGCGCGCTTCAGGCAGTTCTGAATGCGCAGCAGCAGCTCGCGGAAATTGAACGGCTTGCCGACATAGTCGTCCGCGCCCAGCTCCAGCCCGCGCACGCGGTCCTCGGCGCTCGCGTGCGCGGTCAGGAAGATGATCGCGGTGGCCGGGGAGCGCTCGCGCAGCGTGCGGGCCAGCTCGAAGCCGCTGCCGTCGGGCAGGCCCACGTCGACCAGCGCCAGATCGAAGCGCGCCTCCCCGAGCACGCGCCGCGCGCCGGCCACCGATTCGGCGCGCGCGACCTGAAAGCCGGCGGCGCGCAGCCGCTCGGATAGCGTCTCGGCCAGATTGGGCTCGTCTTCGACCATCAGCAGGCGGCCGGCGGGATTCATCACGGTGTCACTCATCGGCGATGCGAAAACTCAGCTCGCAGTGAAAGCCGTGGCCCCCGGAGGCCTCGAAGCGCACGCGTGCGCCCATGCGCTGCATCAGCCGGCGCACCAGGTAAAGTCCGACGCCCGCGCCGCCGGAATTCGGGCCGCGGCCGAACAGCCGGCCCAGGCGGCCGGCGCCCGGCGGTACCCCACGGCCGTTGTCGCGGTAATCGAGCACCACGCGCCGCTCGCGCAGTACCGCGGCGAGCTGCACGCTCACCGGCGAGACCTGCGAATGGCGTACCGAATTCTCGATCAGGTTGCGCAGCACCATCTGCAGCGCCCCCGCATCGGCCTGCACCGGCGGCAGCGCGGCATCGACGTCGGTGTGCAGCTGCAGGCGCTGGCCGTGCACGGTGGCGATGCCCTCGAGCGTGCGCGACAGCCACGCGTGCAGCGGAATCGCCTGCTCTGACAGCGGGCCGCCGCCCTCGATGCGCGCCAGCTCGAGAGTCTTGTCGATCTGCGATTCCAGCCGGTGTGAGTCCTGCAACAGACGCTGGGCCAACGCAGCACCATGCTCGCCCTCGACGATCGCCTCGGCCTGCAGGCGAATGCTGGTCAGCGGAGTGCGCAATTCGTGGGTCACCGAGGCGAAGAACCCCTGCATGGCGCGCGCGCGCCGGTGCTCGCGCCAGTACAGCCACGCCAGCAGCAACGATACCGCCAGCAGCAGGGCGAAGAAGACGGTCGACTCGCCCTCGAGCATCAGCCGCGTGCGCGACCACTGTGCCGCGGTTACGCCGGTGTCGGCGCCCTGCAACCCCTGCAGCTGGGCGATACTGCGCGCCTGGCGCCCGATGACCGTCGCCCACCACACCACCAGCGCGATCTGCATCGCCAGCCACACACTCACCGCGCCCGCCACCAGCACTGTGCGCCGCACCGGACGGATGCTCAGGCCGCCGCGGCCGGCCTGGTTGTTCATGGCTGCAACCATCCGCGCCACTGCTCGACCCCCGGAAACATGTGCAGATTGTGCACCCCGGCGCGGCGGATGTGCTCGAAGGTCTTGCCAGGGCCGCAGCCGTGCTGCACGTGCGGGCTTAAGCTGCGCCCCCAGCGCTCGAACTGCGCGCTGCTGCTCCAGAAGACGTGCGTGACCTCGGGCGGCGGGCCTGCGGCCTGCCCGCTGTCCACGTGTCGATAAGTCGCGATGGCCGTGCCGGTGGGCCAGCCCTCGGTGGCCCCCGCGTGCGTGAGCACGGTCCACTGCGATAGCGGCGGCAGTTGCAGCCAGGGCTCGGCCAGCAGCGGCGCAATTCGGGCGACACCCAGACCTTCGGCACAGCCCTCCACCCAGATGCCCTGCTGCGCCAGCGCGCGCCAGGTCTGGATGCCGGGAACCCATACGCGCGTGCCGCCGTCGACGCGCAAGCGCTGTGATTCGGGCAGTGCGCGCCGATGGGCGACAAACAGCGCTGCGGCGCCGGGCAGTTTCCCGGCTGCCACAGCCACCCCGGATGCGATCGGCTCGATCCCCTCGCGCTCGGTGAGGCTGCCGTCCCAGGCCCGTACCGGCGTGCTGACGGCCGGCAGCGACTCCTCGGGAGTCCAGCGCAGCTGCAGCGGGTCGAGCTGCACGGCGCCGTCGCGCTCATGCGCCTCGCGCCAGTACAACAGCGTGCCGAGCCCGGCGACCTCGATCTGCACCGCACCGAAGCGCTGCTGGCAGCCGCCGCCGCGCTGCGCCAGCAACGCCCGCTCCGCCTGCACCGCGCGTCGCGTGGGGGCATGATCGAGAGCGGCAAGACAGGCGGCGGTAGCGGCATCCTCGCGCCGGCACTCGATCGCCAGCGCCCCCTGCGCCGGTGCCGGCGGGCAGGCCGAAAGCGGCAGCAGCATGCGTGGCACCGACAGCAACGGCGCGATCTGCGCGCGGCTCTGCTGGTCGGCCCACAGGCGCGCCAGTCCGGCGAAGGCCAGCACCACGCCATCGAGCTGGCGGTCGCTGCCGCGCGGCTCATGCAGGCGCCGCAGGCGTGAATCAACGTTACCGCGCAGCTGCACCAGCCGCACGTGCGGGGCGCCGGCCGCGGCGCCCGCGTTCAGCCGATGCGGCAGCACCTGCTGCAGAAACTCGGGAACGAAGGAACCACGGCGCGGGGAGGAGCTGCCAATGATGAGCTCGTGTCCGGCCGCCAGTCGCTCGAGTGCGTCCGGCGCAAACAGCACCACGTCGCGTGGCTCGGCGCGGGGCGGGACCGCCGCCAGCAGCAGCTGCGGGGCACGCTCCAGGCTCAGGTCCTTGTACGAATGGACAGTGAAGTCGATCTCGCCGCGCAGCAGCACCACGTCGATCTCGGCGGTGAAGAACTCCTTGCCCTCGAACGCCGAGAGAGGTTTGTCCAGAATGCGGTCGCCGCGCGTGTCGATGCCGACGAGCTGCACGGACAGGCCCGGATGCAGCTGCTCGAGCTGTCGTGCGATCGCCGCACTCTGTGCGCGTGCGAGCGCCGAGCGGCGCGTGCCGAGCTTCAATGCCCGTTGCGCCATGACGTTCAGATGTTATGGAAGGCGGCGAGGTCTTCCCAGCTGTGCGAGTGCGATGCGCCTGCAGCCAGCGAGCGCAGCACCGCCTTCTCCTGGCATGCATGGTGCGCCAGCCGCAGCTGGCGGGCGCGCTGCTGCGAATGCGAGCGCAGCATATCGAACAGCCCGCCCAGACTCATGAGTTCCGGCAGCTCGCTCCACGGCGCAGCGGCCTGCTCGCCCAGTCCCAGATGGATCACGCGGCCGCCGGCCTGGCTGCGCTCGCGCCAGGCGGCCGCGCGCGCGCGATCGCGCTGCGGGTCCGGCGGAATGCAGGCCACGACATGAGAGGCTGCGCGCCAGGCAGCCAGCTCCGCCTCCAGGCCGCCATCGATGACGCGCACCGGCCGCTCACCCCAGCGCTTGGCGAGCTCGCGCGCGAGCTCGTGTGCCCGCTCCGGCGTGCGGTTGTACAGCCATAGCTCCGAGCCCCTGAGCCACGGCGCGACCGACTGGGCCAGCTGGCCCGCGCCGAGCAGCAGGGTCGGCCCCTGCGGGACGGGTTCGTCACCGAGCAGCCGCCGCACCAGTGAGCCATAGGAAGCACTGCCCAGATGCACCAGGTGCTGCGCACGGATCGCCTTGACGTCCTGGAACAGCAGTTGCACCCAGGGGGACAGCTGCCGTGCCAGCGGCGAGGTGCGGCCCGAAAACTCGCGCCAGGCCTGCTTGATCTGGCCGAAGATCTCGGTCTCGGCCACCAGCTTGCTCTCCAGGCCGCAGGCAAAGCGCAGCAGGAAAGCATACGCATCGGTGCCTTCGAAACTCTCGAGCGCGCCGTCGATCGGAAATTCACGGCGGGCGAGCGCAATCGCGCCGCGCCCCTGCAGCACCGCCACGCGCCGCTGGCAGGTATCGATCAGGAATAGATCCTGGCCCGAATTCGGCTCCGGGGCAGCAGCGGGGGCAATGTGTGCGCCGCGCCAATGCAGTACGTTGAGCTCTTGCAGTTCCACGACATCGAAGGCTAGCGCGCGCAGCGGCCGATTTGTCACGGCCGTGTCATCAGACGCTCACCCGACCCAGTATCCTCAATCCCCGACGGCGGCCACGGCCATCGCATGACGATACGGCCGGAACAGGCGCCCTCGCTCGGCCAGTAGCACGAACAGCAGGACGGCGAAGCCGCAGGCCGCGCTGCCCAGCGGCAGCGGCAGAACCGAACCATGGAAACCGTAGCCGATCACCGCGCCCAGCAGCGCCGCGCCGAGGGTACTGACGAAGCCCTGCAGCGATGCGGCAATCCCGGCCACCGAACTCATCGGCTCCATCGCCAGCGCGCCGAAATTCCCCACGGTCAGGCCCACGCAGGCGAGCGTTGCGGCCTGCAGTATCACGAACACCGCCATGCCCTCGTGGCCAAACGCCGCAACCAGCACGTGCACGCACGTCACCGCAGCCAGCAGCAGCACGCCGGCCTGCGAGATCGCTGCCATGCCCAGCCGCGCGACGAAGCGGGAATTCAGGTACGAGGCTGCGCCCATCGACAGCGCGCACAGCGCGAACATCGTCGGCATCAGGGCGGCGCGATGAAACACCTGCCCGAAGATCTGCTGCACCATGCCCAGGTAAGCAAACACGCAGCCCATCACGCAGGCGATCGCCAGCGTGTAGCACACCGAGGTGCGATTGCGGATCACCAGCATGGCCGCACGTCCGACCTGCTCGAATCCGAGCTCGCGGCGATGGCCGGCGTGCAGCGTCTCCGGCAGCCGCAGCCACACCCACACCCAAACCAGGGTGCCGAACGCGCCGAACATCACGAACAGAAACCGCCACGGCGCGGCCAGCAGCAGCAGCTGGCCGAGACTGGGAGCCAGCACCGGCGACATCAGGAATACGATGAAGGTGAGGGACATGACTCGTGCCATCTGGTGCCCTGAGTACAGATCGCGGATCACCGAGCGCGCCACCACGGTGCAGGCGGCGGCGACCCCATCCACGAAGCGCCACGCCAGCAGCGCCGAGAAGTCGGCCGTCAGGCTCGACAGGAAGGCGGCCAGCGCATACATCGCCAGCCCGGTCAGCAGGATCCGGCGCCGGCCGAATCGATCGGACAGCATGCCCCACAGCAGCTGCCCGCAGCCGATTCCCGCCATGTAGGCCGTTACGACCCACTGCGCCTGATTCTGATCGGTGACGTGCAATGCCCGCGCAATGGTCGGCAGCGCCGGCAGCATCGCATCGATCGCGATCGCCTGGCATGCCTGCATCGATGCCACCAGCAGCAGGAACTCCCGGAAGCCGAGGCGGCTCGCGTAGGCGCTGGACGGGGTGGTGGGCGGCTGGGGCATCATCTTGTACTCATGCACGCACAAGGCTGGAGCGGTCCTACTCCCTTGCGTGCGGGCGGCGATCACGGGCGGCATCCCCGTGATTGAAGCCCTGCCGGGATTTGATCGATGAGCTTAGCGCATGCCGGCGGCCGCGGCACCGCCGGCGAGGCCGCGCCGCCTCAGCGCTTGTCGCTGGGCTCGGGCCAGTTGCCGGAGTCCTGCGCTTTGGCATGCGCCTTGGCGCGCCGTTCCGCTTCGGAGAGCTCGCGCTCCTCCTCCGGCTTCACATGCACGCTCTCGCGAATCTTCCGCTCGCCTTCGGGCGATTCGACGAAACGCTTCTCGGCCTCGTTGAAGCGCGCAGCCGCCTCGCGGTTGCCCTCTCCCTGGTTGCGGTTGGATTCTTTTGCCATAGCGCTCATCCCCTGTGTCGTGGTCACCGGCGGCTAGGACATACCAGAGCCGCAGCGCTGTATGTCAGACAAGGCCGGACCGTGTCACTCCTCGGCCCGCAGAATGGCGAGCTGCGCATCGCGCAGATCCAGCTCCCGCTCGATGCGGCGCCGCGCCTCGTCCTTGAGTTTGCCCTCGCGGTACAGCTCATTGATGCGTTCGCGCTCGGCCGCGACCAGCACCGACTCGATCTGCTCGTGCAGCTCGGTAACTTTGCGGTGGGCGTCGTCGCCGTCACTGCGGCGCTCGAGGTGCCGTAACCGGTCGCGCTGCAAGGCACGCAGTGGTCGCACCAGTTCTTCCGTCAATCCACGCTCCGCGGTCAGTTGCTCCAGCCGCGCCACCGCGGCCTGCACCGCGAGCCGGCGCGCGACGAATTCGGCCTCCCGGTCGGCGTGGCGCTCGCGCAAGCCCGCGCGTGCCAGGCCCAGGCCGCGCATCAGCGCCGGGAGCGTGAGGCCCTGGCCGACCAGCGTCACCAGGATCACGCAGAAGGTCAGAAACAGGATCAGGTTGCGGTCCGGAAATGGCGTGCCGCTGTCGGTTGCCAGCGGCAGCGCCAGCGCGGCGGCGAGCGACACGATGCCGCGCACGCCGGTAAAGGCCAGCGCGAAGGGCCATTGCCACGGTGGCGCCGGATCGCGCCGACGCAGCTGCGCGGACAGCCACCGCGGCAGGTAGGTCGCCGGGTACATCCACACGAAGCGCGCCAGGATCACGGCAGCGCTGACGATCGCGGCCGAGGCCGCCAGTTCACCGATCGAGTAGCCGCGGATCCCCGCCATCAGCGTGCGCGCCTGCAGTCCGGTGATCAGGAACACCATGCCCTCGATCACGTAGATCACGAAGTCCCAGAAGAACACCCCCTGTAGACGTGTGGCCGGGCTGATCAGCCGCAGGCCATTCCAGCTGATGTACAGCCCGGTGGTCACGGTCGCCAGCACGCCCGAGCCGCCCAGATATTGGGGAGGCCAGTAGGCCAGGAACGGCGTCAGGACCGACAGCGTGACTTCGATGCGGGGGTCGCCGACCCAGCGTCTCAGTCGCAACATGATCCAGCCAACGCCGATGCCCCAGAGCACCTCGCCGACGATGATGGCAAAGAACATCCCGACGGCGTGCCCGAGCGAGAAGGCCCCGACGCTCACCGCCACTACCGCGAAGCGGTACAGGATCAGCGCGGTCGCATCGTTGGCCAGCCCCTCGCCCTCGAGGATCACCAGGATGCGCCGCGGCAGCTGCATCCTACGGGCGATCGACAGCGGCGCCAGCGCGTCCGGCGGCGAGATGATGGCTCCGAGCACGAAGCCCACAGGCCACGGCAACCCCAGCAGCCAGTGGGTGGCTGCGGCCGCCGCCAGCGTGGTGAACACCACGCAACCCACGGCCAGCATCGAGATCGGCCGCAGATTGAAGCGGAACTCGCGCCAGCTCATCGCAACGGCGGACCAGTAGATCACCGGCGGCAGCACCAGCAGCAGCACGAACCCGGGCGCCAGCGCCAGCGTCGGCAGGCCCGGCACCAGCGCCAGCAACACTCCGGTGAGCACCAGCACAATGGAGGCCGGGATCTTCAGGCGCTTCGCGCCCACACCGACCGCGGCAGTCACGGCCAGCAACACGACCAGGATCTGGATCGTGCGAATCACGCGCGCGGTCCCGGAATCAGTCCTGGTACACGAACACCTGTTCGAGCGGCAGCCCGAATACGCGGGCGATCTTGAAGGCCGCCTCCAGCGACGGCGAGTAGCGCCCCTGCTCGATGGCGATGATCGTTTGGCGGGTCAGGTCGACATGGTCGGCGAGCTGCTGCTGCGTCATCTGCCCACGATGAAAGCGCAGGGTGCGGATGTTGTTGCGGATGCGCGTGTGGGAGGCCGAAGACGGCGGGGTCTTCATGCGCCAAGCCGGTAGTAGAGCAGCTGCGAACCCAGCCGCACCAGCTCCGCAACCGCGAACATGCCCATGGCGGCGTAGAACAGCGCGGCATAGGGCACTTGCGCCAGCGCCAGAATGATGACGCACCAGATTCCCGCCGCCAACACGATGTAGGCGTTGCGCGCTGCGCGCAGCACCACCCATCGATCACGCTCATCGATTCTCTCGAGCCTGCCATACGACTTGGCATACGCGGCAATGGTTACATGAAAAACGATGCTGATGATGATCATCCACACCG
>DATBPG010000168.1:0-5753 GCA_036561485.1 Steroidobacteraceae bacterium
CTCGGATGAGCTCCATGTCCTCAAAAACACGTCGTCAAACAGAAAATTATAGCGGATTGGCTGCTGCTGCCGGGGTCATCGGCGGGCGGCGATTGACAAGGCAGGGGCGCCTCGGCAGACTTCGCCGCCCTTCAGGCACGAACCGGTGCGGGAGCACATCGCTTGGCGAACACGAAATCGGCGGAAAAGGCGGCCCGTCAGGCCGAGAAACACCGCGCGCGCAACGTCGCGCTGCGCTCGCGCATGCGCACGGCCGTGCGCAAGGTCAACGATGCGATCGAGAAGGGCAACAGCGAGGAGGCGCGCGCCATCTATCGCGCCGCCATGCCGATGATCGACACGCTGGTCAACAAGCGCATCGTTCACCGCAATAAAGCCGACCGTCACAAGAGCCGCCTGGCCGCGCGCATCAAGGCATTGGGCGGCAGCGGCAGCAACGCCAGCGGCGCCTGAGCCGTCCCGCCGCTCAGCGGCGATCCCCGCGTTCGAAGTCCTCCAGCGCCAGCAGCAACGACAGCCGGTCGTCGCCGCGCGCGACCTCGCGCCAGTGCCGCCCCTCCGGCCAGGGCTCGAGTGCCCCGGCCAGCGCCCAGAGCATGTTCAACGAGGCGGTCACGCCGCCCTGGCGCAGCTCATGAAAGGTGCGCACGGCGCCGCGGTCGCGCAGCTGCTCGACGCTGTGCACGCCGATCTGCCCGAGCATGCCTTCCGAGCGGCTGCCGAGGTTGCGCAGATCCCGGATGCGCAGCCGGAGCTTGCCGGCGGCAATTCGCGCGCGAACCTTGCTGTTGCGCATAGGCCATTGTCGCTGAAACCGGGGCCCTGCAGCGCGACTGCAAAGCGCTGGCGGTCAGCTGTGGGGGCGCTCTCAGCTGTCGGGGCGCTCCAGCGCCCGGGCGTTTTCAGCGCTCTTCGAGGAATTTCATCACCGCCTGGGCAAGCTCGCGCGTGCCGCGGCCGCTCGCTGCAGAGATGAGAAATCGCGGGCCGCGGTAGCGCAGGCGTCGGGCAATATCGGCCGCACGCTCCTCGGCCTCGGCGTCTGGCAGCAGGTCACGCTTGTTCAATACCAGCCAGCGCGGCTTGGTGGCCAGCGCGCGGCTGAATTTGCGCAGCTCGGCGACGATGGCGCGTGCATCGCGCACCGGATCGGCCGCCGGATCGAGCGGTGCCAGATCCACGATGTGCAGCAGCACACGCGTGCGCTGCAGGTGACGCAGGAAGCGGATGCCCAGACCTGCCCCCTCGGCCGCGCCCTCGATGAGGCCGGGAATGTCGGCCATGACGAAACTGCGCTGCTCGCCGCAGTCCACCACACCCAGGTTCGGGATCAACGTCGTGAAGGGATAGTCGGCGACCTTCGGGCGCGCGGCCGACAGGGCGCGGATCAGGGTCGATTTGCCCGCGTTGGGCAGCCCGAGCAACCCGACATCGGCGATGACCTTGAGCTCCAGGCCCAAGGTGCGGCGCTCACCGGGCAGTCCGGGACCGAACTGACGCGGCGCCCGGTTGGTGCTCGACTTGAAGCGCGCATTGCCGAAGCCGCCCTTGCCTCCCTGACCGACCTTGAGCACCTGCCCGGCGGCGGTCAGATCGCCCAGCTCCTCGCCGGTTTCGGCGTCGCGCACCGCGGTACCGACGGGCACGATGATGTAAAGATCCTCACCGCTCCGGCCGGTGCAGCCATTGCCCGAGCCGCCCTCGCCGTTCGCTGCCCGGAAAGTGCGCTCGATGCGAAAATCGGCCAGCGTGTTGATGCCCTCGGCAGCGCGCAGGTACACGTCCGCGCCGTGACCGCCGTCGCCACCGTCAGGACCGCCGAAGGGGACGAACTTCTCGCGCCGAAAGCTGACGCTGCCGCGGCCGCCGTTGCCAGCCTGCACGCGCAGCACCGCCTCATCGACGAATTTCATGGCAGGGGCGACCGTCGGCCGCCCACCGGGGCATCAGGCCTCGGACGCGCCCGCTGCTGCCGCAGAGCCCGCTGTCGCAGCCACCGCCGATGCGGCTTGCGGCTGCACGCTGACGAACAGCCGCTGCTCCTCGCCGCGTACCCGAAACTGCACGCGGCCGCTGACCCGTGCATACAGGGTGTGGTCCGTGCCGATACCGACGTTCTCGCCGGGGCGCACGCGCGTGCCGCGCTGGCGCACCAGGATGTTGCCTGCGAGGACCTGCTCACCGCCGAAGCGCTTCACGCCCAGGCGCTTGCTGTGGGATTCGCGTCCATTGCGGGTGCTGCCGCCTGCTTTCTTGTGTGCCATGAGTCGACTCCGATACTGCCTGCCGCTGTCGCTGACGCGTCAGGGGACGTTGATGTCCGTGATGCGCACTTCGGTGAAGGGCTGGCGATGGGTGCCCTGCCGCAGATAGTGCTTGCGGCGGCGGAATTTCACGATCGTGACCTTATCGCCCTTGGCGTGGCGCTGTACCGTGGCGACGACCTTACTCCCGCTCAGCAGCGGTGAGCCCAGGCGCACCTGGTCGCCGTCGGCGATCAGCAGCACCTGGTCAAATTCCACCGTACTGCCGGCCTCCGCGGCGAGCTTCTCGACCCGCAGTAAAGCGCCCTTTTCCACCCGATATTGTTTGCCGCCTGTGGCGATGACCGCGTACATTGTCTGAACTCCGTGTGTGCCGCTGCATCGCAGTGTGAGGACTGCGAGGCCGTCGCCGCCGCGCGAGCCGTCGCCGGCGCGATTGGGAAGGGGAAAGGCCGCGCATTCTAGCGATGGAGCGCGAGCCGGTCAACGGCACATTCTCTTGGAGAAACAGAGAGTTGAGTATAGATCACGGGAGTCCTCTGGCACTGGAGCATATCCGTGAGCTCGTGCAGGCGGAGCTGGCGGCTGTAGATTGCACCATTCGCGAGCGCTTTCGCAGCTCCGTCAGCCTCGTCGATCAGGTCGCGCAGCACATCATCGACGGCGGCGGCAAGCGCCTGCGTCCGCTCATGGTGGTGCTGGCCGGCCGTGCCTGCGACGGCTCGCGCAGCGACTGTATTCTCGCGGCGGCCTTCATCGAATTCATCCATGCCGCAACGCTGCTGCACGACGATGTCGTGGACATGTCGGCGCGCCGGCGCGGGCGCGACACCGCCAATGAGATCTACGGCAATCAGGCCAGCGTGCTGGTCGGAGATTTTGTCTACTCGCGCGCCTTTCAGCTCATGGCTGCCACACGATCGCAACGGGTCATCGAGATCATGGCCGATGCCACCAACATGATTGCCGAAGGTGAAGTGCTGCAGCTGATGAACGCGCACGATCCGGAAACCACCGAGGCGCGCTACCTCGAGGTCATCGACCGCAAAACCGCGCGGCTCTTCCAGGCCGGCGGCGAGGTGGCCGCCGTGGTCAGCGGCGCGGACGAGCCGGCGCAGCAGGCGCTGGCGATCTACGGGCGCCACCTCGGCACCGCCTACCAGCTCATCGACGATGTCCTGGATTTCCAGTCCGATCCTCAGACGCGCGGCAAGAACCTCGGCGAGGACCTCGCCGAGGGCAAGCCGACGCTGCCGCTGATCCACGCCCTGCGTCACTGCACGGAGCCACAGGCGAGCCTCATCCGCGAGGGCATCCGCAACGGCGGGCGCGAGCGGCTCGAGGAGATTGTTCACGCCATCGAAGCCACAGGGGGGCTGGCCTACACCACCTCGCTGGCGCAGTCACAGGCGGAGCTGGCGCTCGCGGCTCTGCAGGCGCTGCCGGATACTCCCTATCGGCAGGCGCTCGGCGCGCTGGTGCGCTTCACGGTGGCGCGACGGCACTGATGAGCGCCACGCAAGCCGCAGGTCCTGTGCCGAGCGCGCTGCTGAGCCGCTTCATCGAATCCCATCCGCGCCTCTTCGTGCTCACCGGGGCAGGCTGCAGTACCGAGTCGGGCATTCCCGACTACCGCGATGCCGAGGGCAACTGGAAGCGCAGCGCACAGCCGATGACGCTGCAGGCCTTCATGGGGGATGCGGGCGCGCGAGCGCACTACTGGGCACGCAGCCTCGTCGGCTGGCCACAGGTGTGCGCGGCTCGACCCAATGACGCCCACCACGCACTGACGCATCTGCAGCAGCAGGGCCGCATCGAGGGACTGGTGACCCAGAACGTCGATGGTCTGCATCAGGCCGCCGGCAGTCGCGACGTCATCGACCTGCACGGACGGCTCGATCGCGTGCGCTGCATGGGCTGCGAGCAACGCAGCGACCGCCGCGAGCATCAGCACGCACTGCTGCGGGAAAATCCACGCTGGGCGGCGCGCCTGGCGCAGCGCGCCGGGCAGAGCGAGGCCGCGCGCCGGCACCCGGACGGCGATGCCGAGCTGGCCTGCTCCGAGACCGAGGATTTTGTCGTGTCCAGCTGCTGCCACTGCGGCGGCATCCTCAAGCCCGATGTCGTCTTCTTCGGTGAGAGCGTACCGCCCGCGCGTGTCGCGGCCGCACGCGATCAGCTGCGCCGCGCCGATGCCATGCTGGTGGTCGGCTCCTCGCTGATGCTCTATTCCGGCTATCGCTTTGCCCAACACGCCGCGCAGCTCGGTAAGCCGATCGGCGCGATCAACCTCGGACGCACGCGTGCCGATGGCCTGCTGGCGCTGAAGGTCGCCCGACCCTGCGCCGCCGCGCTGGCCTTCGTGCTGCAATCCCCGCAGCGTGCAGCCTGACGGCTCAAGCCGGCCTGAACTCGCCCCTGCCCACCCGTGCCCGCCGCCCTTGTGACGCTCTTGCACTGGATGCCGCCGGCACACTGGCTGCTCTGGGCGCGCCGCGGCCTTGCAGCCCTGCCGCTGCTGATCTGGATCTATCTGCTGGCGGCGCGCGGCGGGTTCTGGCGGGTCGGACGCCTGCTCAATCCCTATCAACCCACAGCCGACTCGCCGCCCTTGCGCCGCAGCGGTCAGGGCCGGCACGTCGTCGCGGTCATCCCGGCGCGCAACGAGGCGCAATCCATCGGCGATACGGTGTTGTCTCTGCTGCGGCAGGATTTCGATGGCTCCCTGCACCTGATCGTGGTGGACGACGGCAGCACCGATGACACCGTGGCGCTCGCCGTCGCCGCCGCCGAAGGCCTGGGGGCTTCCGCGCGATTGAGCGTGCTGCGCGGTGCGCCGCTGTTTCGCGGCTGGACCGGCAAGCTGTGGGCTCTGCGCCAGGGCGTGCAGGCAGCGGGGCTGCTCGAGCCCGATTATCTGCTGCTGACCGATGCAGACATCTACCACGAGCGCAGCAGTGTGGCGGGGCTGGTGGCCAACGCCGAAGCCGAACAGCGCGACCTGGTGTCATACATGGTGAAACTGTCGACCGACAGCTTCGCAGAGCGCTGCCTCATCCCAGCCTTCGTGTACTTCTTCTTCAAGCTCTACCCGCCGCGCTGGGTGGCATCCCCGCGCTCGAGCGTCGCGGCGGCCGCCGGCGGCTGCGTGCTGCTGCGCCCCTCGGCGCTGCTGCGCATCGGCGGGCTCGCTGCGATCCGCAGCGAGATCATCGATGATTGTGCACTCGCGGCCGCGGTCAAACGCAGTGGCGGCAAGCTCTGGCTCGGCCTGACGCAAAGCGCCTGGAGCCTGCGCCGTTACGGCTCGTTCGCCGAGATCGGCGGCATGATCTCGCGCACGGCGTTCAATCAGCTGCGCCACTCCTGGTTGCTGCTGTTCGCAACGCTGCTCGGACTGGCCATCACGTACCTGCTGCCGCCGCTGCTGCTGTTCAGCCACGACCCGCTGTCCATGACGCTCGGCGCCCTCGCCTGGCTGCTCATGAG
>DATBPG010000169.1:0-2680 GCA_036561485.1 Steroidobacteraceae bacterium
CACCGGGAGGTGTGTGATCTGTCTGACACGCAGGCCGTCGATCGACACCTGCCACACCTGCATGCTGCCCGATCGATCCGACAGCGCCAGCACGTGCGTGCCATCGGCGGACCACTGCGGCAGGGAGGCGTTGGGCAGCAGTGCATGTGCGCCGCCCGCGCCGATCAGCCAAATGGCATGCTCGCCTTTATTGGCCGCGAGCTGCAGGGTGCGCAGGTCGAAGACAATCCGCGTTGCATCGGGCGACAGACGCGGCTCGGAGACCCGTGCCAGCCCCAGCAGCTGCTCGGCGGTAAAATGCCGGCCGGATGTTTGCGCTGTATCGGCCGCACGGCTCGCCCCGGGCGCGGCCGCGAGCGCCGCCAAAGCGCAGGCGCACGCGACGATTCCAATGCTGCAGCGACGGCGCGCCGCCCACCAGCGGTGCGGGCCCGAATGAACTGAAAGCATGCGGGGCAGTATGCGCTGCTTGCGCCGACAAGACAGCCCGGTGAGCGCCCTGAGCAGGCAGAATAGCCGCATGCGAGTGCTGCTCGTCGAGGATGATCCCATGATCGCGCAGGGCCTGCAGACGGCGCTGCGCCAGGACGCCTACACGGTCGACTGGATGCGCGATGGCGTCAGTGCTGCCACGGCGCTGCGCACCAGCCGCTTCGACCTGGTGCTGCTGGATCTGGGACTGCCGGGACGGGACGGCCTTGACGTACTGCGGGAGCTGCGAGCGCGCGCAGATGCCACGCCCGTGCTGATCCTCACCGCGCGCGATGAGCGGCGTGATCGTGTGGCGGGTCTGGATGCCGGTGCCGACGATTACATCGTCAAGCCATTCGATCTCGATGAGGTCGCCGCGCGTATGCGCTCGGTTCTGCGTCGCGCCGCCGGCCGCGGCGATCCGTGCATCCAGCATCACGGCATCCGGCTCGACCCGGTCACGCACGCCGTGGAGCGCGATGGCAAGCCCGTGTCGCTCTCGCCGCACGAGTATGCGGTGCTCGAGGCGCTGCTGCAGCGACCGGGCGCCGTGCTGTCGCGCTCGCAGATCGAGGATCGGCTCTACGGCTGGGATGAAGCGGTGGAGAGTAACGCGGTCGAGGTCTATATCCATGGCCTGCGACGCAAGCTCGGCGCCGAGGCCATCCGCACTCTGCGCGGCGTCGGCTACTTCATTCCGTCCTGACCGCCCCGCATGCGCTCGATCCGCACACGACTGCTGCTGGCACTGCTCGCGCTGGTGGCGGCGGTGTCGGTACTGGCCGGCGTGTTGACCTATCGCCGCGTACTCGCCGAGACCTCCGATCTGCTCGACTATCAGCTGCGGCAGATGGCGCTCTCGCTCGAGAACCAGATACCGCTGGCCCCGCGCCGGCTGCCCGAGAGCGGCGCCGATTACATCATCGAGATATGGAACCTGTTCGGCGTCATCGAGTACGCCTCTCGCGGCGTGCAGGGCACACCGACGATCATCCGTCCGTTGATCGGCTATGCCGATCTGCAACTGCAGGGGCGCCGCTGGCGCGCCTATGGCTTGCAGACGGTCGATGGCATCATCGATGTGGCACAACCGGTCGGGGTGCGCAATGCCCTGGCACGCGCCGCCGCGCTACGCGTGCTATTGCCGATGGTGGCACTGCTGCTGCTGCTGGCGCTGGCGGTCGCCGCGGTGGTCGGCGGCAGCCTGGCACCCCTGCGCCGTCTGGCGCTGGAGGTACAGCGCCGCGACGTGCACAGCCTCACACCGCTGGCAGCAGGGCGGTTACCCGAGGAGCTCTCGCCGCTGGTGGAGCAGCTGAACGGACTGCTGCGACGCCTCGATGAGGCCTTCGCGGCCCAGCGTTCCTTCATCGCCGATGCCGCCCATGAGCTGCGCTCGCCGCTGACGGCCCTGCGGCTGCAGCTGCAGCTGCTCGAGCGCGCGCCCGATGCGAGCGCGCGCGATCAGGCGCTCAGCGCGCTCGGCGCCGCCGTGGAGCGCGCGGTGCACCTGGTCTCCCAGCTGCTGACGCTCGCGCGCAATGAGCCACAGGACGCACGTGCCCGCGAGCTCGTGCCGCTGCTGATCACGGAGCCGGCCGCCGAAGCCGTGGCGGAGACCCACGCGCTGGCAGTCTCGCGCGCTGTGGAGCTGTCGCTCGACAGTCCCGCGGCCGAGCGCGTCTGGGTGCGCGGGGATCGCGAGGCGCTGCGCATCCTGGTGCGCAATCTCGTCGACAACGCCGTGCGCTACAGCCCGCGCGGCGGGCGCGTCGAAGTGCGTATCGGCGTCGAGGGCGCTGCCGCCGGCGGCCGTGCGCTGCTGCAGGTCGACGATACCGGGCCGGGTATTCCCGCAGCCGAGCGTGAGCACGCTTTCGACCGTTTCCATCGGCGCGCCTCGGCCGCCGAAGAGGGCTGCGGACTGGGCCTTGCCATCGTGCAGGTCATCGCCGAACGCCATGCGGCCAGTGTGTCCCTGGAGGACGCACCGCAAGGTGGGCTGCGCGTCACCGTTCGCTTTCCGCCCGTCTGAAAAGGACGGCCGGGCCGCCGGCGATCGCCCCGGCCCGCAGGCGGCTCGCGCCCGCCCTCCAGGCCATCCGCCGTCTTAAGGCTGGCTTAAGCATCTGCCCCGACACTATGCGCATTCGCCATCCAGTGGATGGCTGCATACAGGAGACACCTATGAACCCTCACGCCAAGCATC
>DATBPG010000170.1:0-5642 GCA_036561485.1 Steroidobacteraceae bacterium
CGACGGCAAGGCGCTGCGCGGCATGGTTTGCGGGCCCTGCGACAACCCCTACAGCATGGCAGCCATGGAGGACTTCTTCGTCCAGGGCGACACCGTGCTGTGGAACATCTGCCATGAAGACCATGGCGTCGGTCCGCTGCCGTACATTCATCAGATCATCGCTCACGTGGCCGATCACGAACTGCACCTGGATGCCACTCAGCCCAACGTGCGGCGCGTCGTATCGATGACGTTCCTCGGCCCGCTTCCCGTCTCGGCAACCGCCAGGGCCGCAGCCACGACGACGGCGTCCCAAAGTGCCGCGAGCCCCTGACTTTTGCGATATAGGAGTGACTGGACATGAGCACCACAATGCCTGGTCGCGGCAACCAGCTGTCCCGTTCGCCTGGTCTGTCCCTGGCGGCCACCTGCTTCATGCTCGCTACCCTGCCGGCATCGATTGCCCAGGCCGCCGCAGTCACTGCCGCGGCGACATCGACGCCGCACGCTGCCCTGCTGACACAGCACGACTCGGCGACGCTGCAGCATGAGCTGCGCAACTGGTTCGCGGCGTTCTCGGTGAAGAATTACGCGGCCATCGGCCAGTACTTTGCCGCGCCCTACACCGCGATAGGGGACAAAACCATCGTTCTGAAGGACATGAACGCCGTGCGAAACATGTGGCAGCACACGCGCGAAGCTCTCAATGGAACGGCTTATTCGCATACCGAGGCGATCGCGATCCGGGTTATCCCCCGCAGCGCCACCCACGCCCTGCTGAACATACATTGGCGACGCGTCAATAGGGATGGCTCTACGCAGAACGAGGGCTCCGAATTTTATTTTGCGACCAAAGAATCGGGTGAATGGCGTTTCAACGGCGGCATGAGCCAGAACCTGGCGGAGTACGGGCCCGCGGGCGCGGCATGCGACAATTCCAGCGCGGGCACGAAATGACCCTGCAATCCAGATGAGCCGTGCAGATGACCGCCACGGCGACGAGCAGCACGCCTGGACCCTGGCCTACGCGGCCGCCAGGGCGCTCGGTTCCTTCGACGTCGAGCGTCCGGCCCGATTTCGACTCGGGGAGGACGGCTGCCTGCATCCGCTGGCACCGGATTCGTCGGGCGGGGACCTTCTCTGGCGGCCCCGCCACGGCTGGCAGCCTCTGGCAGTAGCAGGCATCGCGGCCGAGTTGCTCGACCTGTACCTGCCCATCAGCAGTGCCACTGCCCAGCATCCGATTACCGTGGCGCATCTGGGACAAAGCCTCGATGGCTTCATCGCCACACCCTCGGGGGAATCCACGTTCGTGACGGGGCCGGAAAATATCCTGCACCTGCACCGGCTGCGCGCGCTGTGCGATGCCGTGGTCGTCGGTGCCGGGACGGTCAGCAGCGACAACCCGCGCCTGACCACCCGGCTGGTGACGGGCACCAACCCGGTTCGGGTCGTACTTGACCCCGCCTGTCGGCTGCCTGCGGCGGCCTTCACCCTGTTCAGCGACCAGCAGGCCCACACGCTGCGGGTCTGTGCTGCCGGCAAGGCTGCGACCTTCGAAGCGGCGGATGAGGAATTGCTCGAGATCAGCGCCCAGGGGGCGAAGCTGGATCTGTCCGAGCTGATGCAGACACTTCGGCGGCGCGGCTATCACCGCATCCTCATCGAAGGCGGCGGCGTGACGGTCTCCTCCTTTCTGGAAGCCGGGCTGGTGGATCGGCTGCACATCGCCATCGCTCCGGTACTGATCGGCGAGGGCCGCCCCGCCCTGCGTCTGCCATCACCCGCGCGCCTGCAGGATTGTTTGCCCCTACGCCATCGGGTTCATCGCAACGGCGAGGACATCCTGTTCGACTGCGATCTGCGCGCGCCGGCCGAGGAGCCTCAGGGCGGCGGCAGCGGCCCCTCGTAGCTCGCCCAGGCAATGTGGGATTCGTGCAGCGTGACGCGCAGGCCCTGCAGGCCGAGCGCCGCTGTACCGAGCTGGCCGCCGAGAATACGCGCAGCCAGCCGCTCGAAGATGGTGCGCGCCAGAAATTCGGTCGTGGTATTGCGGCCCACGAGTTCCGCCTCGGCATCGAGATTGCGATAGTTGAGCGGCGCCAGCACTTCCTGCAGCACCCGCGTTGCCAGACCGATGTCCACCACGATGCCGAACTGGTCCAGCTCGGCGCGTGTGAACTGCACATCCACGACGAAAGTGGCGCCGTGCAGTCGCTGCGCCGGGCCGAACACCTCGCCGCTCAGACTGTGCGCAATCATGAAATGATCCCGGATACCGACCGAATACATGCGCGCTTCGCTCCCCTCAGGCATCTGGTGAGTAGCGTACCCGATGCATGATGGTGTTGCCGGGCGATACCGCCAGCGCGGCGAGTGTCGCGGGCAGCTCGTCGAATGTCCCTTCACTGTTGATCAGCGCATCGAGCGCCGGATCGCTCAGGAGAGAGAGCGCCAGCGCGAGCCGTCGGCGGCTGCTCCAGCGTGAGCGCTGCGCGCTCGCCACCGAGCCGACCTGTGAGGACTTCAGGTTCAGGCGCCGGGCGTGAAAAGCTTCGCCGAGGGCCAGGCTCACCGCCCGATCCCCATACCAGCTCAGCTCGAGCACGGTGGCCTCGAAGCCTGCGATAGCGAGCGCGAGCTGCAATCCTTCCTGCGTGCCACTGGTGTGCAAAACGACATCCGCATCGAGCCGGGCTTGCGCCGGAACGGCGAAGGCGACGCCCAGAGCCTGCGCGATGGCTGCGCGCGCGGGATTGATGTCGATGAGCTCCACGTCGCACCCGCGGATATGCCCGGTGAGCCACGCCGCCAGGCAACCCACGCTGCCTGCGCCGATCACGCTGACACGATCGCCCGGGGCGACGCCGGCGTCCCACACCCCATTGATCGCGGTCTCGAGATTCGCCGCAAGAATCGCCCGCGCCGGCGGTACTGTGACCGGCAGCGGCGAGAGTGCCTCACTGGGCACGATGTAGCGCTCCTGATGCGGATACAGACAGAAAACGCGTCGACCGATGAGCTCCGCGGGGCCCGCGGTGACCTCCCCGACGCTGGCATAGCCGTACTTCACCGGCCCGGGAAACTCCCCGGCCTGAAACGGCGCACGCATGCGTTGCAGCTCGCTGCGTGGCACACGTCCCTGGAACACCAGGGCCTCGGTGCCGCGACTGACGCCGCTGTAGAGCGTGCGCACGCTCGCCTCACCCGGGCCGGGAGCCGGCAGCGGCTCGGAGCGCAGCTCTCCGCGACCGGGAGCTGCAATCCAGAAGGCGCGCGCCATGGGGACGTCGTGCAGGACCATCAGTCACATGCTAGCCTGAAGTGATGGACCCCGTGGCGAGTCGTAGCGCCTGGATTGGTTGGCGCGGCGCCCGCCTCGTGCTGGCGCTGATCCTTCTCAATGGCGCTCTCACCTTCGCAAATCGCTGGCCGACCCTGGGCGTGCACTGGCGGGGCGAGCTTTCGGCGGAAATCGCTGCGCTGCTGGTGCTGATGGCGCTGCGCCACGCCTGGCGCCGCGAGGGCCGTCACCCTCAGCGCGGGCTGACCCTGCTCTCGATCCTCGTGGTACTGCTCTCGCTCGGACGCTATGCGGACGTGACGTCCCCGGCGCTCTACGGTCGGCCGGTCAATCTGTATTGGGATCTGCCGCATGTCGGGGAGGTCATCGGCATGCTCTCGCGGGTGGCCTCCGTCTGGCAGCTGATCGCCCTCTCGCTCGTCACGCTGATAGTGCTGGCCCTGCTGTACCTGCTGGCCCGCTGGTCGATCGGCCAAGTGGATGAGGTCATGCGCCGGCACGGGACAACCCGCACCGCCCTGGGCGCGGCCGGCGCCCTGCTGCTGGTGTGCTTCGTCGCCCAGCAGCTCAGCGAGCGCGTGCCGCGCGTGCCGCGATTCTCCATCCCCGTCAGCCAGACCTTTGGAGTGCAGATTGCGCGCGTCGTCTCGGTCCTCTCGGGCGGCGCCACGCGCGGTCTGCCTCCTGCACCGCCGCTGCGTTCTGACTTCATGGCCCTGCATGGCGATGACGTGCTGCTGATCTTCGTCGAATCCTACGGTCGCAGCACGTACGACAGACCCGAATTCCGCAGCTACCTCGCTCCGGTACGCGCACGGCTGCAGGCGGCCATCCACGACAGCGGCAGGGATGTGGTCTCCGGCTTCGTCACTTCGCCGACCTTCGGAGGCACCTCGGTCCTGGCACACCTGAGCCTGCTTACTGGCACGCAGGTGCACGACATGCACGAATACGGGCTGCTGATGACGCAGCAACGTCCTTCGCTGGTCTCGGCATTTCGCGCCGCTGATTATCGGACCATCGCGCTGATGCCCGGAAATCAGCATCCCTGGCCCGAGGGCAGCTTCTACGGCTTCGACCACATTTATGACGCCCAGCAACTCGACTACCGCGGGCCGCCCTTCGGCTGGTGGCACATCCCCGACCAGTATTCCCTCGAGTATCTGGACACCAGGCTTCTGCAGCCGCATCCGCGCGCTCCGCTGTTCGTGTTCTATCCGACGCTGAGCACTCACATGCCGTTTCGGCCCACCCCGCCAGTGCAGGCGGACTGGTCACGCATGCTCTCCGCGCATCCCTACGATGCAGGTCCGCTGCAGGCCTCGATGGCGCGTACTCCGCAGTGGACGCACCTGGGGGAAAGCTATGTCGGTTCCGTGCAGTACTTCTTCGATGTCTTCGCAAGCTTCCTGCGCCGCCGGGCCGATGAGCATTGCGTGATCATTCTGCTGGGCGATCACCAGCCAGCCTCCAGTGTCAGCGGCGAAGGCGCCTCATGGGACGTGCCGGTTCACGTGATCAGCTCGCGGCCGGGCATTCTGGCCGCCCTGCGCGCCGTGGGCTTCAAATCGGGGCTGACCCCCGCGGGTGCCTCCCTCGGTGATATGAATCAGCTCACGCAGTGGCTGCTGGCTGCTTTCAATGATCCGGGCGCGACGGCATCGCCAGGACAAGCGGTTCTGGCACCCTAATCGGGGTGGCGGATGAGCCAGAGAATATCCAGCAGAAACGAAAGCGTCAGACAGGTGAGCCCCACCATCGCCACGGCACTGGCAAGCCTGAGCGACGACCAGGGAGCAATCGCCACGAGCAGAGCGAGCATCTGGATGACGGCGATGGTCTTGGCTCGATAGTTCGCAGGAAGGGGGCGCCGCAAAAGCGGGATGATTGCGGCGGCAGCCGCATACAGGTAGCGCATCGCACCCGACAGCAGCACCCAGGCAGGGACTTTGCCGAATCGCCACGCAAGCACGGCGAGCACGGCCACCAGCGCGGCATCGATTTCCATATCGAAGCGCGCACCGAAGCAACTGCTCATGCGCGTCCAGCGTGCGATCCAGCCGTCACATCCGTCCAGCACGATGACGAGCGCGGCAAGTAGCGTGGCGATCAGCGGCGCGAGTCTGCCCTGTTCGCCGAGCAGCGCAAGCATGAGCGCGACCAGGGCTCCGCGCACCAGCGTCACTGCATTGGCGGCTCCGAGACGGGCGAACGGGTGATGCGCAGGCAGATCGGGCAGGAGCACCAGGGCGCCCGCGGCGAATACCAGCAGGCTCTTCAACCAATACGCAGTGCCGAAGTGCAGCTGGTGGCTGGCAAGCCAGGCCGACAGTTCCATTCCCGAACCGACGGCGAGCGT
>DATBPG010000171.1:0-2648 GCA_036561485.1 Steroidobacteraceae bacterium
TCCAATAGAAGGCCATCTCTCATGGAAGAGCGCCGCGCATCCGACGCCTACAAGTACCTCGTGCTGGCAGTGCTGCTGCTGGTCTATCTGCTCAATTATCTCGATCGTCAGCTCGTCTCCCTTCTGGCCGAGCCGATCAAGAAGGATCTTGCGCTCAGCGATACGCAGCTCGGGATGGTGACCGGGCTCGCGTTTGCAATTTTCTATACGACCTTCGGCGTCCCGGTCGCCTGGCTTGCGGACCGCAAGCGTCGCACCGCCATCATCGCCCTCGCCTGTGGCCTGTGGAGCGTGTTCACGGCGGCGTGCGGCCTGGCGCGCAATTTCGCCACCCTCGCCCTTGCACGCACGGGCGTGGGCGTGGGCGAGGCCGGGGGCGTGCCACCGTCCTATTCCATACTGTCCGATTATTTCCCGCCGTCGCGCCGCGGCCTGGCGATGGGCTTGTACTCGCTCGGCATCCCGCTCGGCACTTTCGTCGGCGGGCAGTACGGCGCCTGGGCCACGACTCACTATGGGTGGCGCACGGCGTTTTACCTGCTGGCCATCCCGGGCGTCGCATTGGCCCTGTTGTTGCCGCTGCTCGTGCGCGAGCCGCGGCGTGGCGGCCTGGACGAGCTGCCCGCTGTCACCGCGGCTCCGCTGGGTAAATCCATCGCTGCATTCCTGCACTCGGGCGCGCTGGTGTTCGTCACGCTCGGCTGCAGCCTCTCGGCTGTGGTGGGCTACAGCCTGCAATCGTGGTCGCCGGCTTTCCTCATGCGCGTACAGGGCGCCACCCTCGGCGACATCGGCAACTGGTACGCGCCGCTGATCGGACTGAGCATCGCGCTGGGCATCGCCGGCAGTGGCGCACTCGGCGATCGCCTCGGTCGCAGTGGCCTGCATCGCTATCCGCTGGTACCGGCCGTGGCCTTCGTGCTTGCCTTTCCACTGTACCTCGCAGCCCTCAGCGCACACGGCTGGAAAGCCTCGGTGCTGCTACTGGCGATCCCGCAGGGCCTCACGTTCATGTACCTGGCGCCCGCCGTGGCCGTCATCCAGAACCTCGTTCCCGCCGAACGGCGCACCACGGCCTCGGCCCTGCTGCTGTTCGTGCTGAATCTTTTCGCCGTCGGCTGCGGCCCGCTGTACGTGGGTGCCGTCAGCGACTGGGCGAAGCCGCAGTACGGCACCGAATCACTGCGCATCGCGCTGTACGCGCTGGTGCCCTTCTTCGTGCTGGGCATCGGCTGCAATCTGTGGGCATCCCGGCTGCTCAAGGCGCCACGTGGCCGATCCGCCGGGCCCTAACGCGCACCGGCCGCGACGAGCACATCGATGAGCTGTCGCTGGTTCTGCGTCCTGGCGACCGCAAGCGGGGTGCGACCGCGCGCGTCGGCGATATTGGGATCGGCGCCGCGCGCGAGCAACTCCCGCACCAGGGAGAGCCGGGCGTGCATCACGGCTAACATCAGCGCCGTGCGTCCGTCGGCGTCACGCGCATTGATCGACCCGCCAGCACTCTGACTTCGCTTTGCCGGCGGGCTCCGCGGCGCCGGTGCCAGGGCCGCCTCGGCGCGGTTTTCGTTCTGCGTCAGGTCCGCGCTGCGCGCCGTCTCGGATGCGGCGTTCGAGAGCGCAGCCGGAGGTGGCGGCGCAGCCGCTGGTGCAGGTACAGCTTGCGGCATAGCCAACGCCGGTGGGCGCTCGACATTGGCGGCCGTCGGGGCGACCTGCACCGGCTTGCTCGCACCGGGTGCGTTGTCGGTGACGATTTGCCTGGCCGGCGCCGGAAGGCTCGAGCGCCACTGCGGTGCCAGCAGGATGCCAGCCAGCAGCGCCGCTGCCACCGGAGCAGCAATCTGCCAGCGCACCGACTGCAGCAGCCTGCGCCAGCGCCCTTCGCGCGCCGCCACCGCGTGTTTTTTCTGCTGCGCCTGCGCAGCCAGCTGACGCGCCTGATCGAGGATGGCCCTGCGCGCAGCGGCGCTTGGACGCGCCGGGTCAGCTGCGCTCGTCCTGCGATACAGCCGATCCAGATCCCTCTCGCTCATAGGCATTCCTGAAGCAGTTCCCGCAGCTTGGAGCGGGCGTAGCGCAATCGACTCTTCGCAGTCTCGAAGCTGCAGCCACAGACGGCGGCGATGTCCTCTACGCTCAAGTCCGCCTCCTGTTGCAACAGAAATGCCTGCCGCTGCTCCTCCGGCAGCATGGCCAGCGCGCGCAGCAGCGCCTCCAGCTGCTCGCTGGCGACGGCGGCGGCATCCGGTTCAGCCATCGCCGCGCCGCCCGCCAGCGCCGCGGCGTGGGTCTCGATTATCTGCGTGGACACCTCCTCGAGCACCGCCCGGGCGGCGCGCAGCGCATCGATCATGCGATGGTGCGCGATGGTAAACAGCCAGGTGGTAAAGCGCGCACCTTCGGATCGATAGCGTGCCGCATCCCGCGCGACGGCGAACCAGGTTTCCTGCAGGGCGTCCTGCGCCCGGGCGCGATCGCGCAGGTTGCGCAGCAGGTAGCGGTAGACCCGCAGCTCATGCCGGTAATAGAGCAGCTCGAAGGCACTGGCCTCTCCGGCGGCGAAACGCCGCAGCAGCTCCTCATCGCTGGCCGCCGCCACTTCCTGCATGACGCGCAGTATGTCACGCGGCCGATGACACGGCCGC
>DATBPG010000172.1:0-4741 GCA_036561485.1 Steroidobacteraceae bacterium
AGCCGCCGCGAGGGCCCCTGCGCTGCAGCGGCGCCTCAAAAGGATTCGTGGCGGTTCAGCATCAGCCAGACGTGGGCAATGTGCAGCGTCATGCAGAACGCGAGCGTGAAGGCGGTGCCCGTCACGGGCGCCAGCCAGCCGCTGCTGAGGCTCGAGGCCGTCAGCAGCAGACAGCTCAGCGCCAGCCAGCGGTTGAGATAGGCAGGCAGCCCACGCGCGAGCTGGCGGTTGTAGCGGCAGGCGGCAGCGCGCTCGAGCTGCGAACCGGCGTCTGCGTTGCGATAGCCCGCAAAGGGCCAGAAATAATCAATCAACGGCATGGTAAGGCTCGCGTTGCACATCTGATGCTGGCGCAGAGCGTCGGGCCCGACGACTCATGGATTGCGCGCCCTGACGTGGGGCAATTCTTATGCAGAGGCACCGCGCTATGCTCGCCGGCGATGCCAGCGGCGCCAGGCGCGCTCGAGCTTGTGCTCAAATTCCTGCGGTCCAGGCTGAAACAGCCGCTCACCGGCCACCAGTGCTGCAAAGGCGCGTCGCGTACGCTCGTGCTCGATGGTCTGCAGCAGATGGCGCCGACCCGGGCCGCTGCTGCCCTCGAGCAATTGCGCGCGGGCATGTAAGAGAGCCAGATCGTGAGCCTCCCCGAGCTGCTCGCCGATCCCTTCGGCCTGCTTCGCCAGCGCTGCGAGCGCCACGGGCTGGATCGGCCCGAGCATCTTCAGTGCGTAGCGCAGATATTTGACGTGCTTGCGCCATTCATGCAGCGCTGGGTCGGCAGGATGGGCGCAAGCCGTGGGCAGCAGATAACGGCCCTGCCGGTAGATCCGCCGCACGGCCGGACCGAGCACGGACCAGTCGTGCCGCCCGATCGCAAGCTGCCGGACGCGGCGCTCAATGCGTCGCAGAGTACGGCATTGAGCGCGCAGGGTGCGCGCGTTGAGCCGACGCCGGGCGTCGGAGAGCTCCTGCTGCAGCTGCGCGGCCAGCCGGGCCGCGGCGGGATTGATGCGCAGCGCGGCGCTCCTGCGGCGCAGGTCCGCCAGTGCCTGGATCAGCACGAGGGCGTCGCGCATCGCGTTCAGGCCGTGAGCTGCAGCGCGCAACGCCTGGTTGGCGCGCCTGTAGTGAGACTTTTTGAGGCACGGACGCAGCAGCCGCAAGGCCGTACGGGATTTCTTGATGGCCTTGCGTGCCTCGTGCACAGCCTCATCCGAGGGCGGGCCCTGCCCCAGCCGCTTGCGTGCGCTGCGGACATAATGATGCAGCACGCGCTGCACAGCCCGCGTGCCCGAATCCGCTGCGTCGACGGTCTTGTCGGCCACGATTTGCCCAGTTTCGCACCCGAGCGAGCGTGCCTGCGCGGGATGGCGGACGTGTTCTGTCAAGGATTCACCCTGCAGCGTGTCGGCGGCAGACGCCTGGCTGCAGGCTCACTGTCTGTAGACTGCTCGCGTAACCTGTCCCAGCGGCCTGCTGGCACGCAGATGTGAGCACTCGCACGGTGCAGATCGGCCGAACGATGCTAGCATTGGGAGCGGGAGGGCTTGCCCTCGGGGCAGGCCGCGCGGATCATCGCCCCTGCCAGGGCGTGCCCTGGTCACGGCGAAAGCTAGCCGGGGGAACGGCGCATGAATATTCCGGACGAGCTCTTAGCCGCCTATGTCGATGGAGAGCTGCAGGGCGCGGAGCGTGCGCGAGTCGAACAGGCCATCGCACACGATGCACGCCTCGCGCAGCGCGTCGCTCACTATCGGGCGATGCGAGCGCGTCTGCGCGGTTCCTTCGACAGCGTGCTGCACGAGCCCATGCCGCAGCGAATGCTGCAGGTGGCACGATCAGCCTCCAGGCCGGCGACTGCGCAGGTCATCGACCTGGCGCGCGTACGCGCCGAGCGCAAACGTCGCAACGAGCGCCGGCGCTTGCTGCCACCTCACCGCATCGCCATCGCCGTGAGCCTCGTTGCGGGTCTGCTGGCCGGCGGCCTCGCCGAACATCTGCTCGGCAACGATGCGATCACCGAATTTCACAATGGCGAGCTCGTGGCGCGCGGTGCGCTCGCCGATACGCTCGATAATCAGCTGGCCGACGCCAGCACTCCGGGCAGCCGCTTCCATGTCGGCATGAGCTTTCGCGCCAAGAGCGGGGATTACTGTCGCACCTTTTCCGCGACCGACAACCCCTCGCTGGCGGGTCTGGCCTGCCGCGAGCAGGATCACTGGCGCGTGCTGACCGTCGTCGGCTCGCAGCTGCCCGGCCACGAAACCGGCGGCCCCGCAGCCGACGGCACGCGGCGTGTCGCCTGGAATCTCGCGCCGGTGTTGCTGCAGACGGTGCGCCAGCACATCAGCGGTCAGCCCCTGGACGCGCGGGCCGAAGCCAAGGCACGCGGCAGCGACTGGCGCTAGCCCGGCGCTGGCGGTCAGCGCGCCTGGCCGTTAAACCCGCGCCGTCGCCTGCGCCCCGTGCACGCCTGGGGCGTCAGATGTGCCTGACTCCCCGCTGCTGCGGGCGCTCTCGTAGCGGCGACCCAGGATCCAGGCGACCGGGAACCACAGCGCGGACATCAGCGCCCCGAAGATCGCCAGTCCCGCCACGCCGTGCGGCAGGATGGCCGAGCTGACCCAGGCGGAGCTGAAGTCGCCGAAGCGGTACACCACCGTATCGATGACGTTCTTCGCCTTGTACTTGCTTTCCTGGTCCACCACGGTGAAGAGCATCTCGCGCGTGGGCTTGGCGATGGCGTACTCGGCCACACGCCGCACGATCTGGATGCCGCCCAGGACCAACAGCACCGGGGAGAATGCGACCGCCAGAAATGCGATCACCATGATGACCGGGTTGACCAGCAGGCCCGTCGTCACGCCGAAGCGTTTGATGATGCGGCCGGTGCCGAAGAGCTGGATCACCACGGCGATGCTGTTGACCGACAGGTCGATGAGACCGTAGGCGCGCGTGCGCGCCGCGTGATTGACGAAAGCGTGCTGGATCAGATCGCTCAGCTGGAAGTAGACGATCGTCGAGATCCAGGTCATCAGCAGCAGGAATGCCGCCAGCAGCAGCAGATACGGCGAGCGCAGCAGCAGCGTGAAGCCGGCGAATGGATTGCCCGGCCGCAGGTTGTGCTCGAGGCTCGTGCGCTGACTCTCCGCGCCCTGCTCGAGCAGGCGCTGCTTCTCATGCGCCAGCAGCCGCACCAGCACCGCGGTGACGAAGAAGCCGATGGCGGAAATGAGCATCAGGTTGTAATTGCCGATGCGCTCGGCCAGCAGCGTTGCGAGGGCCGGGCCGACGATGCCGCCGATCGTCACCCCGGCTGCGACGAAGCCAAACAGACGCTTCGCCTGCGTGCGCGTGAAGGTGTCGGCCATGAAGCTCCAGAGCACCGAGATGATCAGCAGGTTGAACGTGCTGACCCACACATAGAAGGCGGCGGCGATCCAGCGGTCCTGGTAACGGCCGCTCTGGAACAGCGCATAGAATGCCAGCAGCGACAGGCCTATGAAGCCGTAGACCCAGGGCAGGAAGGTCGAGAGCTTCATGCGCGAGGCCAACCCGGCATACAGCGGCGCAAAGATGAGACTTGCCACCAGAGTCGCGGTGAACAGCTCCTGCAGGTGGCTCACGCCGTACACCGTGCCCATGGTGTCGCGCACCGGCTTGACCACCGAGTAGCTGCCGAACAGGAAGAAGAACGACAGCATGCTCAGCACGACCGCACGAACCTCTTGCGGCTCCACGGCGGCGAGCAGCTTGAAGAAGCGCGCCAGCGGCGACGGCGCACTGTCTGCGGCGGCGTTGGTCGGACCCATCAGGCCTCTCCCCTTCGGGTGCTGCACCCCCTGACTTCAGGCCGTCACGATACCTCCGGGGCCTGCTGGCGGCGAAGTTTTTCGTAGCGCCGCCCGACAAAGGCGCCGATACCGCCCCACAGCGCGCTGGCCCCGATGCCCAGCGCCGCTCCCGCCCCGAGCCCGAACCCTGCGCCGATCAACCCGGACTGCACCCAGGCCGAGGACAGATCTCCGAAGCGATAGAACACCGTATCGATGACGCTCTTGGTTTTGTAGCGGCTGACCTGCGGCATGACCGTGAAGCAGATCTGGCGGCTCGGTGTCGCCACCGCGTACTGCACCACCCGCCGCACCACCTGCACCACCTGGATCATCAGCAGCGAGGGACTGACGATCAGGGCGAGCAGCGAGCCCACCATGGCCACGGGGTTGAGCAGCAGCGCGGTGGTCAGGCCAAAGCGGCGCAGCAGGCTGGCCAGGCCGAAGAACAGCACCGCGGCGCTGCCGATGTTGACCGCCAGGTCGATGTCGGCGATCGCCTGGGCGCGACCGGCCAGCTGCGGGTAGGCATGGGCGACCAGGCCGGTCTGAAAGTAGTACGCCACCGTGTTCACCCAGGTCATCAGCAGCACGTACAGGGCCTGTGCCCCGGCATAGGAATTACGCAGCAGCTCGCTGAAGCCCTGCAGCGGGTTGCCTCCCAGGCCGTGCTCGAGGCTGGAGGACTGCCCCTCCCCTCCGAGCGCCCGCAGGCGGCGCTTTTCGTGCATCAGCAAGTACACCAGGGCGATGACCACCGCGAACTCCGCGGCCGCCAGCCACAGCAGGCCCGACAGTCCGATATGCCCGACCAGCAGGCGCGTGAGGAGCGGACCTGCGATCGCGCCGAGCTCCCCGCCGGCGGCGATCAGCGGAAACACGCGCGCGGACTGCGCGGCGCTGAACAG
>DATBPG010000173.1:0-5473 GCA_036561485.1 Steroidobacteraceae bacterium
ACGCGCCGCTCCAGCGGGCCGGCTCGCGGCAAGCGCCCAGGGGCGCCCAAGCGTGCGCGCCCACGGCGCGAGCGGCACGTCGCAGCCATTCCTGCGCGTCCTGACATGCTCGAGGTACGCGCCTCGACGCTGCACGGAAAGGGCGTCTTCGCGCGGCGGCGCATTCGCAAGGGCACGCGCATCATTGAGTATCTCGGGGATCGTGTCTCGCACCGGGAGGCGGACCGGCGCTACGAGACCAAGACGACAGACGATGGACATACATTCCTGTTCATCGTCGATCGCGGCATCGTCATCGATGGCGGCCACAACGGTAACGATGCGCGCTTCATCAATCACGGTTGCGATCCCAACTGCGAGTCTGCCATCGAGGACCGGCGCGTCTTCATCGAGGCGCTGCGTACCATCCAGCCTGGCGAGGAGCTCATGTACGACTATCAGATCGGCCGTGACAAGAGCGATCCGCCCAACGTCGATGAGATTTTCGCCTGCCACTGCGGAGCGGCCAGCTGCCGCGGCTCGATGCTCTGGCCACCGCGGCGCAAGCCACGCGTGAGTCGCGAGCGGCGCGCGTGAAGCCAGCCGGATCCTCGCTGCCCATCGTGATCGGGGCGATGGGCGTGGTATTCGGCGACATCGGCACCAGTCCGCTGTATGCGCTGGAGACGGCAGTGATGGCAGCGGGCTCGCCCATGGACCGATTTGCAGTCCTCGGGGTGCTGTCCTGGATCTTCTGGAGCCTCGCCGTGGTGGTGACGATCAAGTACGTGGTGCTGATCATGCGCGCGGACAACGAGGGCGAGGGCGGCATCCTCGCGCTGTTCGCCCTCGTGCAGCGCACTCTGACGACCGGCAGCCGCTGGCTGCGCGTGGTGGTGATCCTCGCGGCGCTCGGCGCGGCGCTGTTCTACTGCGACACGCTCATCACTCCGGCCATCACCGTACTGAGCGCGGTGGAGGGCCTGGAGAATCTCAACGCGCAGATGACGATGGCCGTGGTGCCGGTGACGCTGGTCATCATCATCGTGCTCTTTGCCATCCAGTCTCGCGGCACCGAGAAGGTCGGACGGCTGTTCGGGCCGGTGATGTTCGTGTGGTTCGTGGTGCTCGGGATCACCGGCGCCAACGCCCTGGTGCGCAACCCCGCGGTGCTGGTTGCCCTGAACCCCGCCTACGCTCTCATGCTGCTGGGGCGCCGTCCCGGAGTGTCGCTGGCCATCCTCGGCGGGGTATTCCTCGCGGTGACCGGCGGCGAGGCGCTGTATGCAGACATGGGGCAGTTCGGCCGCCGCCCCGTGCGCATCGCCTGGACCTGCCTCGTCTGGCCGGCGCTGATCCTGAGTTATTTCGGGCAGGGCGCGCGCATTCTCATCGACCCGCGCGCCGCACATCTGCCGCTCTACCAGCTGGTCTCCCCGGCGCTGCTGCCGCTGATGATCGTGCTGGCGACGGCGGCTTCCGTCATCGCCTCGCAGGCGACCATCACCGGAGCGTTCTCCGTCACGCGCCAGTGCATCCAGCTCGATCTGCTGCCGCGCCTGCGGATCACGCAGACCTCGGCGCAGGAGCACAGCCAGATCTACGTGCCCGTGGTCAATTGGGTGGTAATGATCGCGGTCAGTCTGTTCGTGCTGGCGTTTCGCTCCTCCGCAGCCCTCGGCGCGGCATACGGCGCGGCGGTCTCGGGCACGATGCTCATCACGACGCTGCTGGGGATGCAGCTGGCCATGGCGCAATGGCGCTGGCGGCGCGGCTTCGTGTCCCTGGTGTTCGGTCCGCTGATGCTGGTGGACACCATGTTCGTCGTCGGCAATCTCAGCAAGTTCGCCCAGGGTGCCTGGGTTCCCCTGACGCTGGCGTTGCTGCTGTTCTCGGTGTTCATGGTCTGGCGCAGCGGGCGGCGGCTGCTGCGTCTGGCGCTGCGCGCCGTGGCGGTGCCGCTCGCCGAGCTGCCGCGGCTGCTGGCCGGCATTCCGCGCGTACCGGGCACGGCGGTATTTCTCGCCAGCGATCCGAAGTACGTGCCCACGGCGATGCTGCGCAATCTCGAGCACAATCACGTGGCGCATCAGCGCATCGTGCTGCTGAACATGGAGATCGTTCGCACGCCGCGCTTCGACCCCACGGGGCGCGTGCGCATCGATCAGCTGATGCCCGACATCTATTCGGTCACGGCCCGTTTCGGTTTCATGGAGCGCCCCGACGTCAGCGAGGCGCTCAAGCAGTGCCGTGCGCGTGGCCTGAAGCTCTTCGCCCAGGACTGCTCGTTCTTTCTCGGCTGGCATCTCGTGGTGCCCCGGCCGCGCGGTGGCTACGAGGGGCTGCGACGGCGGCTGTTCGCCTGGATGCAGCGGCGCTCGACACAGGCGGTGGAGTTCTTCCGTATGCCCGATCAGCATGTGATCGTGCTGGCCACCCAGGTGGAGCTGTGAACGATGCACATCTCGCTGGTGGTTGCCATCGCGGACAACGGGGTCATCGGCCGCGCGGGCGGGCTGCCGTGGCATCTGCCCGATGATCTGAAGCATTTTCGCGCCCTGACCATTGGCAAGAGCGTGCTGATGGGCCGGCGCACTTTCGAGGCGATCGGGCGGCCGCTGTCCGGCCGCCAGAATCTCGTCATGAGTCGCGCCGCGCTGCCGCTGGCCCTGCCGCCCGGCGGCGGCTTCGACGTACAGCCGGTCGCCAGCCTGCAGCAGGCCGCCGCCTGCGCGCGCGCGTGGGCAGGCGAGCAGGCGGAGCTGTGTGTCATCGGCGGGGCACAGATCTATGCGCTGTCCCTGGCCTATGCGAGCCGGATTTACCTCACCGAGGTACACGCGAACGTCAACGGCGATGTGTACTTCCCGGGCTATGAGCCAGGCGCTGCGGGACATGGGAGCCTCGCCGGATGGCGGGAGAGCGAGCGCAGCCTGCACCCCCCGGATGCGCGCCATGCCTACGGCATGAGTTTTGTCACATGGGAGCGTACGCAGGCGCCCGCGGCAGTGTGAGCGGGGTCAACCGTTCACGCCCGCCGCCCGTTCATGCCTGCAGGTTGGGATCAGACGGAACGGGAGTTTCCACATGAAAATTCACAAGCTGGTCGTGGCTGCAATGCTGGCCCTCGGCACGGTGGGGCTGAGCCTGCCGGCAACGGCTCCCGCGGCGGTCGGCCTGGATATCGACATCGCTCCGCCGGCACCGCGCGATGAGCCGCCACCGGTGCCGCGCGCAGGCTATGTCTGGGCGCCGGGCTACTGGGAGTGGCGTGGCCATCGGCACGTCTGGGTCCAGGGCCATTGGGTGCGCGAGCGGCGCGGTTTCCATTGGGTGCCAGCCCACTGGGATCAGCGCGGCCGGCACTGGCGCTTCGTGCCCGGTCACTGGCGGCGCTAGCAGCGCTGGCAGCGCCGCCAGCGAACCCCTGGGAAGCCATCCTCCGGCGCCGGTGGCCGGAGGATGTGCTAGATTTGCGCCCATGCGCGCAATGTTCGGCCAATACTGGCGTTACCGTCACCCCGATGACATCGGCGGGAGGCGGACGGGCGTGTAGGCACTGGCAGCGCATCGGATCGACAAAAAACCGCCGTGACGAACGGCGGTTTTTTTTAGGGTGGCCATTGCGTGGCCGTCCGCCGGGCAGGCGAGGAGCAGATATGGACAGCAGCCACAGGGCACCGGAGCCGCTCGCGGACAGCGCGCCCCCGCTCGATAAGACCGGGCCGACGGATGATGAGCGCGTCAAGGCGCTGCGACCGCTGCCTCCGCCCGAGCAGCTCGTGCACAGCATGCCCATCCGTGGCACCGAGATCGAAACGCTCGTGAGCGCCACGCGCCGGCGTATCCAGCGCCTGCTGCGCGGCGAGGACGATCGGCTGCTGGTGGTCATCGGACCCTGCTCGATCCACGATCCCATCGCCGCGATGGACTACGCGCGCCGGCTGGCAGCGCTGCGCGCGCAGCACGCGCAGACGCTTGAGATCATCATGCGCGTGTATTTCGAGAAGCCACGCACGACGATCGGCTGGAAAGGGCTCATCAACGACCCTGGACTCGACGGCAGCTTCCGCATCGAGCAGGGCCTGCATATTGCGCGCGAGCTTCTGGTGCAGATCAACCGCGCCGGCGTGCCTGCCGGCGGCGAGTTTCTCGACGTGATCTCCCCGCAATACATCGGCGATCTGATCAGCTGGGGCGCCATCGGGGCGCGCACGACCGAAAGCCAGGTACATCGCGAGCTGGCCTCGGGAATCTCCGCGCCGATCGGCTTCAAGAACGGTACCGACGGCAATGTGCGCATCGCCGTGGATGCCGTACAGGCGGCCGCGCGATCGCACCACTTCCTCGGCGTGCACAAGAACGGCCAGGTGGCCATCGTGACGACCACCGGCAATGCCGACTGTCACGTGATCCTGCGAGGCGGCACGCAACCCAACTACGATGCCGAGAGTGTGGCGGCAGCCTGCCGAGAGCTCGAGAGCGCGGGGGTTGCCTCGCGCGTCATGATCGACTGCTCGCATGCCAACAGCCGCAAGCAGTACCAGCGGCAGCTCGAGGTCGTGAGCGACGTGGCTGCACAGCTCGCCGGCGGCTCGCGCCGCATCTTCGGCGTCATGATCGAGAGCCATCTGCACGCCGGCTCGCAGGCCTTCACCGCGGGGCGCGATGACCCCTCAACCCTCAGCTACGGCCGGAGCATCACTGATGCCTGCGTCGGCTGGGACGATTCGGTGGTTGCGCTGGCAACGCTGGCCGACGCCGTGCAGGCAGGGCGCGCGTCGCCTCGCCTGTAGCGCGCATCGGCGGCAGCCGCGCATCCTCAAGCGAACCCCGATCCGCTATGCTTGTGCCGCGGGCGGCGACGGCGTAGCGGCAACGAAAACCAATTACCCCCGCGCCAGCGGAGAGTGACAGAGATGCTCAAGACGCCAGCACTGCAGTGTGGATTCTCAGCCCCGGCAGCTCATCGTTTCTGGTCCATCACGGCGTGGCCGCTGCTCGTCATGCTGCTGACGGGCTGTGGCGGTGGGGGCGGGGGCAGCACTGGCAGCCCGGCATCCACGCTCGCCTACACCATCGGTGGAACGGTGACCGGGCTGAGCGGCACTTTGACTCTGCAGGATGACTTCGGTGACAACCTGCCGCTTTCGAGCAGCGGCACATTCACGTTTGCGACACCGCTGACGGTGGGCAGTATCTACAGTGTCACCATCGTCGCCCAGCCCAGTGGCTCGACCTGCGCAGTCAGCTACGGCGAAGGATCCGTCACTGCCAGCGTGAGCAGCGTGGTGGTCGAGTGCCATCCCACGCCCGCGACCGGGCGCTGGACGTGGGTTGGCGGTGGCAGCACCATCGATGGCTCGAGCGTATACGGTACCAAAGGGGTGGCTGCGGGCACCAACCAGCCCAGTGCCCGGGCGGCGTCGAGTGCCTGGACGGATGCCAACGGCAACTTCTGGCTCTTCGGTGGCCTTGCTTACGATTCCGGCAG
>DATBPG010000174.1:0-5772 GCA_036561485.1 Steroidobacteraceae bacterium
GATGGCATCGAGCATCACCTGGTTGAGAGACTCGCGCGTCTCCTGCAGCTGGCGCAGCAATTCCTGGCGCAGCTGCGAGAGGGCCAGACCGCTGCAATGCTCGTTGAGGAAGTTCGCCGCGCGGCGCAGCTCCTCGGACCCGTAGTGACGGTCGAGCTGAATGATACGGTTCTGCACTTCCCGATCGTCGAGCACCAGCACCACCAGGATGCGGTTCTCCGACAGCGCCAGAAACTCGATGTGCGTGAGCACCGAGGCCTGTTTGGGCGGCAGGGTGACCACTCCGGCCAGATGCGTGATGTTGGACAGCAGCTGCGAGGCGGTGGCGGCCAGCGACTTGTTGCTCTCGACCGGCACATCCAGTTGGCGGCGGATCTCCTCCAGACCCGCATCGTCCAGGGGGGTATGCGCCCGCAGCAGCGAATCGACGAAGAAGCGATAGGCCTTGTCGGTGGGCACGCGGCCGGCCGAGGTGTGCGGAGAGGTCACGAAGCCGAGCTCCTCGAGGTCGGCCATGACATTGCGCACCGTCGCGGAGCTCAGTACGAGCCCCGATTCCCGCGACAGCGAGCGCGAGCCCACCGGCTGACCATCGCGGATATAGCTTTGCACCAGCACCCGCAGCAGCCGCTGGGCGCGTTCGTTGAGTGCCTCGTCCCTGCTGTCGCTCGTCATCGTTGTCATTCAGCTAACCAGCGCCATGCAGTGCCGTCAAGCACTCCGGTGTGTGACGGCGCCCCCGGCTGCCCTGTTCCACGCAGCGCCAGGAGAGGAAACTGTGCGGGCCGCCACTATGGCGGCCGGCCGCGTTGGTCCTGCGCGGTGCCGCATGCTACAACAGCATCCAATGCAGGGCGTGGGTCTCCCGGGCTTGGATCTTTAATGGACAGAACATTCCAGACCTGCGCGCTGATCGGAAAATTTCAAGATGCGCGCGTGGCCGAGTGCGCCCTGCCGCTGGTCGAGACCCTGCGGGCGCGCGGCCTGTCGGTGCTGGCCCTGGATGATTCCTCCTCGCGAGCCGTGCTGCCCGACGGGGTGGCACTCATCGATGTGGCCGAGTTGACGCGCCGCGCCGATCTGGTGATCGCCATTGGCGGGGACGGCACGCTGCTCTACGCCGCCGGGCTCGTGGCCGAACACGACATTCCTCTGCTGGGCATCAACCGCGGGCGGCTGGGCTTTCTGACCGACGTGCTGCCGCAGGACCTGGCGCGTTCGGTGGATGCGCTGCTCTCAGGAGAATGCGTGGCTGACCGCCGTGCCCTGCTGCAGGCGCGCCTGTACTCGCCGGCAGGCGCGCAGGTGCGCCATTTCGCACTCAACGATGTCGTCTTTAACCGCCTGGACACCGGCCGCATGCTGGACTTTGAGACCCGCATCGGCGGGCGTTACGTCAACTCACATGGCGGCGATGGCCTCGTGGTGGCCACCGCCACGGGCTCGACCGCCTACGCGCTCTCCTGTGGCGGACCGATCGTCGATCCGCGCCTCTCGGTGCTGGTGGTCGCACCGATCTGTCCGCATACGCTCTCGGACCGCCCCATCGTCGTGCCAGGGGATTCCACGGTCGAGATCCGTCTGATCGGGCATGAGGAATCGGTCGCACAGGTCACCTGCGATGCCAGCGTGCTCGGAGAGCTGCGACCCGAGGGGCGCCTGGAGATCGCACCCAGCGAGCGCGCCGTCACGCTGCTGCATCCGCCCGGTTACGATTATTTCCGGCTGCTGCGCTCCAAGCTGCACTGGGGCCTGGGCGGCCTCTCGCACGAGCGCTAGGGGCCGCGCAAGCCATGCTGCGATATCTGCAGATCCGTGACTTTGCGATCATCGAGCTGGTCGAGCTCGAGCTGGACGGCGGACTCACGGTACTGACCGGCGAGACCGGCGCGGGCAAGTCCATCATCGTCGATGCGCTCGAGATGCTCTGCGGCGCGCGTGCCAGCGCGGAGGTCGTGCGACCGGGCAGCGAGCGCGCCGACATCGCAGCGACCGTCGAGGCCGCCGCCGGCGGAGCGGCGCTGCAACGGCTGCTCGAGGAGCAGGCCATCGAATGCGGCGAGGAGCTGGTGATGCGCCGTATCGTGGGCAGCGATGGTCGCAGTCGCGCCTGGCTCAATGGCCAATCGGTGCCGCTGCAGCTGCTCGGCCAGGCCGCCGAGCTGCTGATCGACATTCATGGACAGCATGAGTTTCAGTCACTGGTGCGACCGGTCGAGCAGCGCTCCGTGCTGGACTCCTATGGGCAGCTGCAGGCCCTCGCGCGCCAGGTCGCCAGCGCGCATGGCGAGTGGCTGACGCTGCTCAATCGCAGCGTGCAGCTGGAAAGCGCGGCCGATGAGCGCACCTCCCAACTGGACCTGCTGCGCTACCAGGTGCAGGAGATCGAGGCCCTCGCCCTCGCCCCCGGCGAGTTTGCCCAGCTGCAGGAGCAACGCACGCGCGTCGCCCATGCGAGCCGCCTGATCGCGGCGGTGCGCGAAGCCCTCGGCTGCCTGTACGAGTCCGAGGAACCGACCGCACAGGCGCTGCTGGCCCGAGCCCTCTCGGCGCTGCGCGTCGGCGCGGCGACGGATGCGCGGCTCAGCGCCCAGCTCACACTGCTCGAGGAGGCGCAGATCCGCGTGCAGGAGGCAAGCCATGCCCTGCAGCAGTATCTGGATGCACTCGAGCTCGATCCGGAGCGAGCCGAGCAGATCGAACGGCGCCTGGCTGCGATCGAAGAGCTCGCGCGCAAGCACCGCATCGCGCCCGATGAGCTCATCGCCCGCGGCGCCTCGATGACCGGGCAGCTGATGCAGCTCGAGCATGCCGCGGCGGACCTCGGCAGCGTGCGTGCACAGCTCGCCGCTGCGCTGGCGGCGTACCTGGAGCTCGCGCGACAGCTCTCGGCGCGGCGCGCCACCGCCGCGCGCGCGCTGGCCAAGCAGATCTCGACGCGCATGCAGGAGCTCGGCATGGCCGGCGGCCGCTTTCTGATCGACGTGCAACCCGCCGAGGGGGCCGAACCCGCGGCGCACGGGCTCGATCGGGTGGAATTTCGCGTCAGCACCAACCCCGGGCAGCCGCCGCGCGCGCTCGCCAAGGTCGCCTCCGGCGGAGAGCTCTCGCGCCTGTCACTGGCGGTGCAGGTCAGCTGCGCCGGAGAGAGTCGGCGCACCATGATCTTCGATGAGGTGGACGCCGGCATCGGCGGTGCCGTCGCCGAGATCGTCGGACGCGAGCTGCGTGCACTCGCGGCGCGGGCACAGGTGCTGTGCGTGACGCATCTGCCGCAGGTGGCCGCTCAGGGCCATCGGCATCTGCGTGTGTCCAAGGCCGCGGACAGAGGCCATCCCCGCACGGCCGTGAGCGTGCTGAGCCCGGTGGCGCGGGTCGAGGAGATTGCGCGCATGCTCGGTGGGGTGGAGATCACAGCGCGCGCTCGCGCGCACGCGCGCGAGATGCTCGCGCAGGCCTCTGCCGGCGAGACGACGCTCAGCTCACCGCCGGGGTCATGAGCTTGACCCGCCCCTCCTTGCGGGCGGGGCAATCATGTCGCTGGCAGCGACCGTACAGCACCAGCGAATGCTCGGCGATCTTGTAGCCCAGACGCTGGGCAATCGCGTTCTGGCGACTCTCGATCTCGGCGTCGACGAATTCCTCGACCCGTCCGCAGTCCATGCAGACGATGTGATCGTGATGCGCACCGTGGTTGATCTCGAACACGGCCATGCCGTTCTCGAAATGCCGGCGGCTGACCAGCCCCGCGGCCTCGAACTGCGTCAGCACGCGATACACGGTCGCAAGTCCGATGTCCTCGCTGGAATCCAGCAGGCTCTTGTAGATCTCCTCGGCGGACATGTGGCGCGTGGGGCTGCGCTCGAGGATCTCCAGGATCTTCAGACGCGGCAAGGTGACCTTGAGCCCGGCCTTGCGCAGTTCATTGCTTTCCACGGTACACCTCGGCCGGGAGTCACCCGTCGGCGGCTGACTATACGGTATGATCGCCGCATGAGGATTATCGCCCAATTCATCCGATTCACCCACCCCATGCGCCCTCTGGCGCCTGTGGGGCGCCCCCGTTGGCGCGCGCTGCTCTGCGGGAGTGGCCTGGCGGCGCTCACGCTGGCGTTGAACGCCGGCTGCGTCTATCACATGCCGGTACGGCAGGGTAACTATCTCGACCCCGCCGTGGTCACACAGGTGCGGCCCGGCATGACACACAGTCAGGTGCGCTACCTGCTCGGCACTCCCATGGTGCCGGGAGCATTCGACAATTCCCGTTGGGATTACGACTATTATCTCAATGCCAGTGGGCTGAACCACACGCACCGCGCGCACGTCACGATCTATTTCGAGAAGGACGTGGTGGCGCGCGTGGTCAGCGACGTCAAGGCGGCCCCGATCACCACCGAGACGCACGGCGGCGTCAAGTATCCCGTCCCCTTTTGATTGCGCCGGCGCCGCGGGCTGCACGCGCGCGGCGTGCCACGCGCGGATCGGTGGGCAATGCGCGGTACAGCTCGATGCGATCGCCCGCCTCGGGTACGTGGTCGAGCCCGCAGGCCTGGCCGTAGATACCCACGGGCTGTCCATCCACCAGCGCCAGTCCGAGGCGCTCGCGCGCCAGCGCCAGCACCTCGGCGACCGTGGCCCCTGCGGCAATCGTGAGTTCACAGGTGAGCAGCCCCTGCGCGCTGTCGCACACGACGCTCACGTGTTTGCTCATGTCAGGCCGGAAGGCTCTGGGCGCGGGCGACGAAGGCGCGTACCAGCGAGGCGGCGGTCTCCTCGAACAGCGGATCGAACAGCGCGGATTTCAGTACGTTCGAGAACTGGAAGCGCAGCCACAGCTCGATCCGACAGCCCATGTCGGCGATGGGCACGAAATTCCAGCGGCCCTCGAGCACGCGAAAGGGCCCCTCCACCAGATGCATCTGCACAGCCCGGCCAGGCTCCAGGCGGTTACGGGTCGTAAAGGCGGTGTACAAGGGGCCGCGACGCACCGCCAGACGCGCAAGCATCTGCTGGCCGTGGCGCTCAAGCACGCTGGCCTCCGTGCAGCCGGGCACGAATTCGGGATAGCGCGCCACGTCCTCCACCAGTCGGTAGAGCGTGTCGGGCGGGCGGGACACCAGGGCCGAGCGGGTCAGTTCGCGCATCGAACAAGTTTGGCTTAAGGCCGGGGGGCCCTCAAGACCTGCGGGCCCAACGTGACAGATGCCGGGCGGTCCCTAGAATGCACCCATGAACAAGCCCGCGAGCGCCACACCCCGTGTCATAGCCGAGAACCGTCGGGCGCGTTTCGATTACTTCATCGAGGAGCGCCTGGAGGCGGGGTTGGCGCTGGAGGGCTGGGAAGTCAAGTCGATGCGCGCCGGCAAGGCGCAGCTGACGGAGGCCTATGTTTACGTGCGCAACGGCGAAGCCTTCCTCATCGGCGCGCATCTGTCGCCGCTGCGAACCGTCTCCACTCATAAGGCCGCCGATCCAGTACGTACGCGCAAGCTGCTCCTGCACCGCAGTCAGATCGATCATCTCGTGGGCGCGACTGAGCGTCGCGGCTACACGGTCGTACCTCTCGAGCTGTACTGGAAAGAGGGCCGTGCGAAGCTGCAGATCGGATTGGCCAAGGGCAAGAAGCAGCACGACAAGCGCGCCACGGAAAAAGACCGTGATTGGCAGCGCGATCGCGCGCGACTCATGCGCCGCGGGTAGGGACGCCGGCGCAGATCTGACGAGGCAAGGAAAACTCTTACTGAAATTTATATGTATACTGCGTATCCATAT
>DATBPG010000175.1:0-2257 GCA_036561485.1 Steroidobacteraceae bacterium
GCGCGCCTGGGCACGGCTCGCCGCCGCACCCATACGCGCCGGGCTGCGCGCGGCAATGGGCGCACTCGGTGCTCGATTCATCTTCGCGCCGAGCATCGAGGCGGCGTTGCGTCGTGCGCAGCGTGCAGCAGCGCCACACCGACGCTACTCCTTCGATATGCTCGGTGAGGCAGCCTTCACCGCCGCCGATGCCGAGCGCTATCGGGGAGCCTACGAGCGCGCGATCCGCGCCGTCGGCGCGGCGATCGCGCACGGCGGTGACGCCGACAGCTACGGCGTATCGATCAAGCTCTCGGCATTGCATCCGCGCTATGTCTTCAGCCAGCGCGAGCGCGTCATGGGCGAGCTGCTGCCGCGACTGCAGGCTCTGGCGAGGCTCGCCTGTCACCTGCGCGTGCCGCTTACGCTCGATGCCGAGGAAGCCGAACGACTCGAGTTGTCGCTCGATCTGCTCGCGGCCCTGCTCGCAGATCCCCAGCTGCGTGACTGGCCGGCCCTGGGGCTCGCCGTGCAGGCCTACCAGAAGCGCGCGCTTGCGGTGCTGGATTACCTGCTGGCGCTCGCGCGCTCGCGCGGCTGCCCGCTGCGTGTGCGCCTGGTGAAGGGCGCCTACTGGGACAGTGAGATCAAGCTGACGCAGCTCGATGGGCTGGTTGATTTCCCGGTCTACACGCGTCGCGCGTACACCGATGTCGCGTACCTGGCGTGCGCGCAGCGCCTGCTGTCCTCGGCCGGCTGGCTCGTGCCGCAATTCGCCACGCACAATGCGCGCACGCTGGCCGATGTGCTGGCGCTCGCCGACGGCTTTGACGGCTTTGAGACGCGCGGGAACCACCCCGGTGCCGAATTTCAACGTCTACATGGCATGGGCGAGCCGTTGTATCGCTGCCTTGCGCAGCGGCGCGAGCGCACGGCCGTGCGTGTCTACGCGCCGGTGGGCGATGCGGGCGCGCTGCTGCCCTATCTGATGCGTCGGCTGCTGGAGAACGGCGCCAGCAGCTCCTTCGTGCACCGCGCCTCGCACCTGGCTGCTGCGGCGCTCGCGGCCGATCCCCGCCGCAGCGCCGTGAGACAAGCCGGCAACCCCCATCCGCGCATCGCGCGGCCCGCCGAGCTGTTCGCGCCCGAACGACGCAACAGCGCCGGTCGCGACCTGTCCGATCCGCTCCAGTGGAGCGAGCTGATGGCAGCCCTGGCGAGGAGCCGCACCGCGCCCATCGAGGTGCGCCCGCTGGTGGCCAGCGTGGGTGAAATGATGCGTGCAGCGGCGGCAGCGGTGAGCCGCTCCGCGGGCCGCCCGATTCGCAATCCCGCCGATCAGGATGAGCTGATCGGCCGGGTCTACGAAGCCGATGCGCCGCTGACGGAGCAGGCGCTGCAGGCCGCCGCGCGGTTCGCGCCCGACTGGGCGGACAGTCCGGTCGCGATGCGCGCCGCGCTGCTCGAGCACGGCGCTGATCTGTTCCAGCGTGAGGATGCGGCGCTGGTGGCGCGTATCGTGCGGGAGGCGGGACGTACGGTCGCCGACGCGGTGGCCGAAGTACGCGAAGCCATCGATGCACTGCGCTACTACGCTGCGCAGAGCCGTGCGCACTTCGATGAGGACACGCGCTCACTGGGCCCGGTGGTGTGCATCAGTCCGTGGAATTTCCCGCTGGCGATCTTCACCGGGCAGCTGGCAGCGGCGCTCGCAGCGGGCAACGTGGTGCTGGCCAAGCCCGCGGAGCAGACGCCGGCGAGCGCCGCGCTCGCCGTGCAACTGCTGCACGCCGCCGGCGTGCCGGACGCCGCGCTGCAGCTGCTGCCAGGATCGGGCGGGCAGATCGGCATGGCACTGGTGGCCGATGCGCGCGTGAAGGGCGTGGTCTTCACCGGTTCCACCGCCACGGCCCGGCGCATCGCACGCGTGTTGGCAAGCCGCGAGCCCGTGCCACTGATTGCCGAGACCGGTGGCCAGAATGCCATGATCGTCGATTCCACCGCACTACCCGAGCAGGTGGTCTGCGCTGCGCTGCGCTCGGCGTTCAATTCTGCCGGCCAGCGCTGCTCCTCGCTGCGCGTGCTGTGTCTGCAGCGTGAGATTGCTCCCGTCATTCTGCCGATGCTCGAGGGAGCCATGCGCGAGTTGTGCATCGGCGATCCGGCGCGGCTGGCGACGGATGTCGGTCCGCTCATCGATGAAGCGGCGCGCCAGCGCATCGAAGCGTATCTTGCGCGTCGGAGCACGCAGGTGCGCTGTCGCACGCCGCTGCCGCCG
>DATBPG010000176.1:0-15541 GCA_036561485.1 Steroidobacteraceae bacterium
CACCGCCGTGATCGACGGCCAGATTGTCGTGGGCGCGCGTGCGAAACTCCTCGAGCTTGCGCGCATCGGCGCTGCCGATCCAGCGCGCGGTGTGCACGTCGATGGGCTCGAAGGTGCATTGCACGCCGTACTCATCCTGCAGGCGAAAGGCCACCACCTCGAACTGCAGCTGCCCGACGGCGCCGAGAATCATGTCGTTGTTGCGCAATGGCCGGAACAGCTGCGTCGCGCCTTCCTCGCACAGCTGGTCGAGTCCCTTGGAGAGTGCCTTAGCGCGCAGCGGGTCCTTCAGCACGGCACGGCGAAAGATCTCGGGGGCGAAGTTGGGCACGCCGGTGAAGTGCAGCGGCTCGCCCTCGCTGAAGCTGTCGCCGATGTTGATGGTGCCGTGGTTGTGCAGTCCGATGATGTCGCCTGCGTAGGCCTGCTCGGCCTGCTCGCGCTCGGCGGCCATGAAGGTCAGCGCATCGGCCACCTTCATCTCGCGGCCATCGCGCACGTGCAGCAGGCGCATACCGCGTTGATAGCGCCCCGAGCACAGCCGCAGGAAGGCAATGCGATCGCGGTGTCCGGGATCCATGTTCGCCTGGATCTTGAAGACAAACCCGCTCAGGCGCGCCTCCTCGGCCATGACGGTGCGTTCGCGACAGGCGCGCGGCAGCGGCGGCGGCGCATAGCGCACGAAGGCGCGCAGCAGCTCCTCGACGCCGAAGTTACTGATGGCCGAGCCGAAGAACACCGGAGTCTGCCGTCCGGCGCGATAGGCCGTGAGATCGAAGGCCGGGCTCGCACCGCGCACCAGCTCGATCTCCTCCATGATGGCGCCGGCCTGCTCGGCAAGCAGCTCCTGCGCCTGCGCTGAGGCGAGTCCCTCGATGATGCGGTTACCGCCCACGCGGCCGCGTTCACCAGCCTCGTAGACGTAGATACGGTCCTCGAGCAGATGGTAGATACCCTTGAGCTCTCGCCCCATACCGATCGGCCAGGTGACCGGGGTGGTCTGGATTTTCAGCACGCGCTCGATCTCATCGAGCAGCTCGAGCGGCGCGCGACCATCGCGATCGAGCTTGTTGATGAAGGTCATGATGGGCGTATCGCGCAGTCGGCACACCTCCATGAGCTTGATGGTGCGCTCCTCCACACCCTTGGCGCAGTCGATGACCATGAGCGCGGAGTCCACGGCCGTCAGCGTGCGGTACGTGTCCTCGGAAAAATCCTCGTGCCCCGGTGTGTCGAGCAGATTGACGACTGCCTCGCCGTAGGGAAACTGCATCACGGAGCTGGTCACGGAGATCCCGCGCTGCTGCTCCAGGCGCATCCAGTCGGAGGTCGCATGACGCGCGGCCTTGCGGCCCTTCACCGTGCCGGCCATGCTGATGGCTCCGCCGAACAGCAGCAGCTTCTCGGTCAGGGTGGTCTTGCCTGCGTCAGGATGGGAAATGATGGCAAAGGTGCGCCTTTTGCCTATCTCGGCACTCAGGTCAGCCATGCGCGGCCATCACACGGAACAAGGGATAGTTCGACGGGACACAAATGCTGAGGTCTCGCGTTCAGGAGGGGCTGGCGGGTGATAGCACTGCCGCAGGCCGCCGCAGGGGGCGCCGTCACAATGCATTGATTGACGGGATGGTACCCTACGAGGCCGCGGCGTTACACGCTGCCGCTGCGCATGCGGTGTTCCGCAAGCCCGGGCGAATCAGCCGATATCGCGTCTGAGCACCACGGCATCTTCGCGTCCGCCCACGGCCTGGTAGTAGCCGCGGCGCGTGCCGACGGGCGTGAAGCCCAGGGAGCGATACAGGCGCAGCGCCGCCGCGTTGGACGGCCGCGTCTCGAGCAGCACATCGCGCGCGCCCAGGTGTGCTGACACCTGCAGCAGATGCATCAGCAGCCGCCGCCCGACCCCGCGGCAGCGATGTTCGGCGCCGATGCAGAGGTTGAGCACGTGGGCCTCCCCGGCGCCTACGCTGAGAATGCCGTAGCCGGCCACCGCCCCATCCACTTCGACGACGCGGCACACGTAATTGACACGCAGGCAGTCGCGGAAGATGCCCTCGGTCCACGGGAAGGTGTAGGAAGCCTGCTCGATACGCACCACGGCGCAGAGGTCGCCATCGTGCATGCTGCGAATGGCAAGCTCGCGCGGTTCCAGGGCATCCTGCTTGTTGACGGCCATGGGGCAGCTAGTTCCTCAGCACACTCATGCAGGCCAACCCAAGCAATTCCCGCGCCAGCGGTTGTGACTACGCCCCCGCTGCCGCGTCCGAGAATTGTGCGCGCGCGGCCTTCAGGTCCGCCCAGGCACGACGCTTATCCCCCGGACTGCGCAGCAGATACGCTGGATGATAGGTCACCACCAGTGCAATGCCCGCAGCACCGTAGCGATGCAGATGCCCGCGCAGACGGCCGACGCTCGTACCGGTCGCCAGCAGGCTCTGCGCCGCAATGCGGCCGACCACCAGGATCAGCCGGGGCGAGAGCAGCTCGATCTGCCGATGCAGGTACGGTAGACAGGAGGCTACCTCAGCCGGGCTGGGATCGCGATTGCCCGGCGGCCGACACTTGAGGATGTTGGCGATGAACACGCTCTCGCGGGGCCGTCCCATGGCGCGCAGCATGGCATTCAGGAGCTGTCCGGCGCGTCCCACGAAGGGCTCACCCTGACGATCCTCCTCGGCACCGGGGGCCTCCCCCACCACCAGCACATCCGCGCGCCGGTTGCCCACGCCGAAGACCGTCTGGGTGCGACTTTCACAGAGCCCGCAGCGCCGGCAGCCGCTGACCTCGCTCTGCAGCGCCTGCCAGGAGCCCTGTCCATCGGCAGGATCGGCCGTCTCGAGGCCGACCCCCTCAGGGGCAGGCGAGCGCAAGGGCCCGGATGCGACGGCGGCTTCGGGCGTGCGCGCCCGCGCGGGCGCTGCCCCCTGCGTGGGCCCTGGCGCCTGCGCAGGCAGTGGCGCGGGCCGGGAGCGCGCGCGCCACAGATCGATGCCCAGCGCGGCCAGGTACTGGGCGCGCCGAGCGCCCCCCCCACCGGGCGAAGCACTCATAAGGGGGACCCTGGCTCCTCGGGGGGCGGCGGCGAGGGCGGCGGCGAAGGTGGCGGCGGCGGCGGACCGGTGAGGGCTGGTGGGGCCGCCGGGGGCAGGCCGCTGCGCTCGTGGCGCTTGGAGCGGCGCAGGCGCCGCAACAGCCACTGCAGCGGCGCCCAGAGCGAGTAGCAGCCGAAGATCACCAGCAGCCCGGTCGCCGGATAGGGCGCGATGACAACGATGATGAGCGCCACCACGACCAGCCAGATGAAGCGCACCGGGCGGGCCAGATCGAAGCTCTTGAAGCTCGGATAGGCAAAGCGGCTGACCATCAGCGCCCCGGCAGCCGCCGTGATCAGAAACGCAAGGATCAGCCCTGGGAGCCCAGGCTCGCGCCACTCACTGGACATCCACAGAAATGCCGCCACCACGGCAGCCGCCGACGGACTGGGCAACCCTTCGAAGTAGCGCTTGTCCTGGACGCGCGAGTTGAACTTCGCCAGCCGCAGCGCCGCCGCCGCGGCGTAGAAGAATGCCGCCAGCCAGCCGAAGCGATACCAGGCGCGCCCGTACTCGGCGATGCGCGCGACGCCCCACTGATAGGTCACGATGGCCGGGGCGAGGCCGAACGCGATCATGTCGGCGAGGCTGTCGTACTCCTTGCCGAAGGCGGTCGTGGTTGCAGTCAGGCGCGCGACACGACCATCCAGGCCGTCGAAGATCATGGCGATGAACACCGCCATGCCGGCGCGCTCGAAGTTGCCGTCAATGGCCGCGATGATGGCGTAGAAACCGGAGAACAGGCAGCCGGTCGTCAGCAGGTTGGGCAGCAGATAAATACCGCGCGCCTGGGGACGCGCGGGCGGGCTGTCGGGCTCCATGGAGAGCGCATCATAGGCGCCTCATGCATCTGTTAGCATCGTTTTTTTGCCGCAGCCGCTCAAGGACTGTCGCGACCGCCCATGCTGCTCTCCCGCTACCCGATCAATACCGTCAAGGAAACGCCCTCGGAAGCCGAGGTCATCAGCCACCAGCTCATGCTGCGCGCGGGCCTGATCCGGCGCCTCGCCGCGGGGATCTATACCTGGCTGCCGCTGGGCCTGCGCACGCTGCGCAAGGTCGAGACCATCGTGCGAGAGGAGATGGACCGCGCCGGGGCGCTCGAGCTGCTGATGCCGGCGATCCAGCCCGCCGAGCTGTGGCAGGAATCGGGACGCTGGGGTGTGTACGGGCCCGAACTGTTGCGGCTGAAGGATCGGCATGAGCGCGAGTTCGTCGTCGGCCCCACCCACGAGGAGGTCATCACCGACATTGCGCGTCGCGAGCTCAAGAGCTATCGGCAGCTGCCGGTCAATTTTTACCAGATCCAGTTGAAATTCCGTGATGAGGTGCGGCCGCGCTTCGGTGTCATGCGTGCACGCGAGTTCATCATGAAGGATGCCTATTCCTTCCACCTGAACGAAAGCTCGCTGGCCGAGGGCTACGCCGCCATGCGCAGCGCCTACGCGCGCATGTTCCGTCGCATGGGACTCGAATTCCGCATCGTGCAGGCGGACACCGGCGCCATCGGCGGCACCGCCTCAGAGGAATTTCAGGTGCTCGCGGAATCGGGCGAGGATGCCATCGCGGTCAGCGATGCGGATGAATACGCCGCCAATCTCGAGCTCGCCCCGGCACTGGCCCCCGCAGGCGTGCGCCCCCCGCCGCGCGAGACGCTCGAGCGCATCGCAACTCCCGGGGCGCGCACCATCGCCGAGGTCAGCGCGCTCACCCGCGTGCCCCCCGAGCGCTGCCTCAAAACCCTCATCGTCGCCGGCACCGGGGCGCCCGTGGCGCTGGTGCTGCGCGGGGATCACGAGCTCAACGCCGCCAAGGCACAGAAACTGCCGGGTGTCGCGCAGCCGCTGCGCATGGCGAGCGCCGCGGAAATCGAGGCGGCCACGGGGAGCACTCCGGGGTTCATCGGGCCGCGCGGCCTGACAGGGGTCACGATCTGGGCCGACCAGGCGGCGCTGGCGGCCATCGATTTCGTTTGTGGAGCGAACGAGATCGACTGGCACCTGCGCGGGGTGAATTGGGGACGCGACCTGCCCGAACCGCCGACGGCGGACCTGCGCAATGTCGTCAGTGGAGACCCGAGCCCCTCGGGGCGCGGGACGCTGCGCATCGTGCGCGGCATCGAAGTCGGTCACATATTCCAGCTCGGACGCAAGTACAGCGAGGCCCTCGGCGCCTCGGTGCTGGATGAATCGGGCACCCCGGTGACGCTGATGATGGGCTGCTACGGCATCGGTGTGACGCGCATCGTAGCGGCGGCGATTGAACAGAATCATGATGAGCGCGGAATCATCTGGCCTGACCCGATCGCACCCTTTCATGTGGTACTGGTTCCGCTCAATCTGCAGAAGTCGGCGCAGGTACGCGAAGTCGCCGATGACCTGTATCGGCAGCTCACCGAGTCCGGGGTCGAAGTCCTGCTGGATGATCGCGACGAGCGTCCGGGGGTCAAATTCGCCGATGCGGAGCTGCTCGGCATCGGCCATCGCATCGTCATCTCCGAGCGCGGACTGGCCGCCGGCACACTCGAATATCGTCACCGCCGCGCCGCCGAGAGCGAGCACATCCGGCGCGAGAACATCCTCGCCTACCTGCATCCGCGGCTGCAGCGCCAGCAGCTCAGCTGACGGCTCGGCAGCTGCCGCCCTGCTTGCGATAACCCGCCGCGGCAGGTGCGCCGCGACGCTCGCGTTGCGCTGGCTGGTCGCCTTCGCACTCGTACCCGCCGCCTCTTCAGTGGCCCTTGCCGCAGCGACGACGAGCGGACCCATCGCCGTGGGACCGATCCTCACCGCCCCGGTTGGCGCCGCACCGGCATCCTTGTCCGCCGCTCTGGCGCCCACCCCTGCCGTGCCCACCCCGGCCGCACCCACCGACCCGCCTGCCGCGGCGGCGGGTGCCACCGCGCTGCCCCAGCAGGACCCGCAGCTGCGCGCAGTGGTGCAGCAGGCCATCAATCAGGCTCAGTGCTTTCCCGACCGATTTGACTCGGCGGTCTGGTACCGGTTGATGGAACCGAAGCTGCGCCGCTTCGTCACGAACGAGACGCAGCGGCTGCAGATCCTGCAAACGGTCTACTGTGAGACGCATCGCCCGGGACTGACTGCCCTGCCGCCCGGTCTCGTCATGGCCATGCTGGAAGTGGAGAGCCGCTTCGATCCGTGGGCGGTCTCACGCGCCGGCGCAGTCGGGCTGATGCAGGTGATGCCGTTCTGGCCCGAGCAGCTGGGCATGCGCCGCTACGAGCTCACGCGTGTGGTGGCCAACATCCACATGGGTTGCGCGATCCTGCGCTACTACCTGAACGGCGAGCATCGGGACATCCGCCGCGCCCTCGCACGTTACAACGGCAGCGTTGGACGGCGTGACTATCCGGACCGTGTTGTGCGCCGCTGGACGACCTACTGGAACGGCGCCGATGATCTCGGCCGCGAGAGCAGTCCAAAGCCGCCGCCCTCTCTCACCGCGCACCTCAGCCGGTACTGAACTCGTCCGGGCACGGCATGCCCTGCCCCGCAGGCTCCTCCACCACGACCGAGGTCACGCTGGCGGCCGCCGGTCCGATCCACAGCCAGTCGATGAAGGCCTGCACCGCGTGCGCCTCGCCACAGGCAAATACCTCGACGCGGCCGTCGGCGAGGTTGCGCGCATGGCCGGTGATGCGCGCTGCCAGCGCGCGCCGACGCGCACTGGCGCGATAGTTCACACCCTGCACGCGTCCGCTGACATAGCAGCGCCGTGCGACCTGCTCCTCCTTCATCGGCGCATGGTAGCGCACGGCACAGGCGGCACCGCCCTCACGTACACTGAGCTCATGGTGGAAGTGCTGGTGGTCTATTACTCGCGCGACGGCGGCACCGCGGAGCTCGCCCGGCAGGCCTGCCGCGGCATCGAAACGATTGCCGGCGCGAGCGCGACGCTGCGCACCGTGGCGCCGATCAGCGCGCGCAATGAGGGGCCGCCGCAGCCCGTGCCGGACCAGGGACCGCCGTATGCCAGCATCGAGGATCTGCGCCGCGCCGATGCGCTCATGCTCGGCAGCCCCACGCGCTTCGGCAATATGGCCGCAGCGCTGAAATACTTCCTGGACTCGACCTCGGCGCTGTGGCTCGACGGCACACTGGCCGGCAAGCCCGCCGCCGTGTTCACGGCGACGCGCACGATGCACGGCGGACAGGAGACGACACTGCTGTCGATGATGCTGCCGCTGTTACATCACGGCATGTTGCTGGTCGGACTGCCCTACACCGAGCGCGCCCTGAGCACGACGCGCAGCGGCGGCTCTCCCTACGGCGCATCGCACCTGAGCGGTGCATCCGGCGGCAGCAGCGCCCTGGGCGAGCTGACGGAGGAGGAACGGCAGCTGGCGCAGGCCCTCGGTCGACGCGTGGCGCAGATCGCGATCACCCTGCGCGCGGGGACGAGAGCGCAAGCACCTCGCGGATGAATGGCACGGTCAGACGGCGCTGCGCCTGCAGCGCCGCGGTGTCGATGGTATCGAGCAGCTGGCAGAGCGTGGGCAGATCGCGCCGGAAGTGCCGCTGCAGGTAGCGCGCGCTCTCATCAGGCAGATCCAGACCGCGTGCGCGCGCGCGCCACTGCAGCGCCTGGCGCTGCGCGCGCTCATCGAGCGCTTGCAGCGAGAGCGGCAGCGCACTGGCAAAGCGCGAAGCCAGGTCGGGCAGCACAAAGGGGAGCTGCGCGGCGGGCACGTCGGCCGCGCCGATCAGGCTTGCCCCGCGCTCCTCGGCGGCGCGGTAGAGGGCGAACAACGCCTGCTCCCAGTCGCGCTGTCCCAGCACTGCGGGCAGCTCATCGAGCGCCACCAGCATTGCATCGCTCCAGCCCTGCAGCGCATCGGGTCCGAGCTGCTGCAACTGCGACAGAGGCAGGTAGGCGGCAGCGCGTCCTGCCGCCAGTGCGCACGTGCAGCTGGCCTGCAGCAGATGGCTCTTACCGCTGCCGGCCGGTCCATACAGCCAATACACGCGCCGCTGCGTGCCACTCGCAGCCGCCTGCAACTGCGCCAGCACCAGCGCATTGCCGCCGGGAACGAAGCTCTCGAAGAGCGCCCGCTCGCGCAGGCGCATCGCCAGGGGAAGCTGCCTCATGCGCGCGCCACGTCGAGCGCCCGGCGCGTGAAAACGGCCGCGTATACGTAACCGCTGATGAGCACGGTGAGCAGCATGGCGATGCCCAGGATCTGCACCACGCGGCCCGGCGGCAGTCCGAAGGCCGCGTGTGCCACCACGCCGATCACGTACAGCGCCTGCAGCAGCGTGTTGAGCTTGCTGCTCCACATGGCGCGCCCATGCAGCGGGCCGAAGCTCAAGGTGTAGATCAATGCGCCGAGGCCAATCATCACATCGCGCGCCACGGCGATACCGGTGAGCGTGTGCGGTATCAGCCCGTACCAGGTCGCGACGAGGAATACCGCGATCAGCAGGATTTTATCCGCAGCGGGATCCAGGAACTTGCCGAGCTCGGAAGTCCAGTGAAAGCGCTTGGCAAGGTAGCCGTCCAGCCCGTCGCTCACCGCAGCCACGAAGAACAGCAGCAGCGCGCGTGGATAGGCGCCCTCGGCGATGGAGGCGACGACGGGCCATACCAGCGCGATGCGCAGCAGGCAGATCAGATTTGGCAGGTGACGCACGATCAGACCCGCGCCCGGCGCCCTCAACGCGCGGCGACGTAGCGATATTCCAGCAGGCCCTCGGTCCCGGTGCCGGTGGGCTGCAGGCGCGCGCTGGCAAGCGCCCGTTCGAGCTGCGGGCCGCTGGCGCGTGCCGCGAGCTGCAGCGTCAGCTGATCGCCCCTGACATCGCTGATCTGCACCTGCGTGACCCCGGGCGCTGCACGCATGGCGTCGAGCACGCCCACGAAGCTTGCCAGATCGGTGACGCCGCTGATGTGACAGACGAATTGCCCGACCGGCGAGCGGTTCATGGCGAGCGCCGCCGCCGCGAGTGTATCGGCAGCCTGATCGATTGCCAGCTCCGGACTGCCCACCCACTGGCCTGATCCCCCGTCGGCGCTCAGCGTCCACTGCAGGCTGCCCGGTTGTGACGGCGATAACGCCGCAACCAGCGCGGCGCTGGCGCCGGCGGCGTGGGCGCGATCCAGTGCCGACGCGGACGGCACCGTCGCAGGCGGCGCCGACGCGGGGGCAGAGGCTGCCCCGCTCGCTGCAGCGCTCGGCGCCGCGGCTGGCGGGGCCGCAGCGGCAATGGTGATCGGCAGACCGCGCTCCTGGGCAGCCTGGGCGAGGCGGGTACGCATCGCCTGATCACTTGCAGCGTCCAGAGGCGGCAGCGAAATCCACAGCAGCGGCCGGTCCGACCCCCAGACAGTCACGCCCGTCGCGGCGATGGCGGCCGCCAGCGCCGGCTCGTCGAACAGCACCTGCAGCTGACGGGTGGTCGTGGCGCGCTCGAGCTGGACGTACTGGCGTGCATTGTCGATCAGCGTGGCGAGTGCCGGATCGCTGGCCGCCGAGCGCCGGCCGGTGAGCTTCACGAGCTCCACGCGCATGGCTTGCTGCGCAGCCTGTGCCGGATCGGTGGCCGGTACGATGACCACATACAGCGAGGTCACCGGCACCGCCGAGGCCGGCACTGGTGTCACTGCCAGCCCTGCCACCAGTGCAGGCAAGACGCAGCGTGCCGCCACGCCCCGGCAGTGCCGCACATGGGGCCACACCCTGGCCCACACCGTGGCCCACATCCTGGCATTGAGAACACTGATGAAACGCACGGCTGTCTGCATGCTGAAGCTTCCCTCGGCTACTATAGCGTGCTCGACTCACCGCCGCGCGTACACGCCCGTGACACCCACATGAGCCCGAGTCCCCCCCGCAGCTACACCTATCGCGATGCCGGCGTCGATATCGATGCCGGCGATGAGCTGGTGGAGCGCATCAAGCCCCTCGTGCGTCGCACGATGCGGCCCGAGGTGCTGGCGGGCATCGGCGGCTTCGGTGCCATGGTGGAGCTGCCAGTGCAGCGCTACCGACGTCCGGTGCTGGTGGCTGGCACCGATGGCGTGGGCACGAAGCTGCGGCTGGCGATCGACAGCGCCCACCATGACACCATCGGCATCGATCTGGTGGCCATGTGCGCCAATGACGTGGTCGTGCAGGGCGCCGAGCCGCTGTTCTTCCTGGATTATTTTGCGACCGGGCATCTGGACGTCGCGGTGGCCGAGCGCGTCGTTGCCGGCATCGCCGAAGGATGCGCGCAGGCGGGCGCAGCACTGGTGGGCGGTGAGACCGCCGAGATGCCGGGCATGTATCAGGCGGCGGACTACGATCTGGCCGGCTTCTGCGTGGGCGTGGTGGAACGCGAGGCGATCATCGATGGCTCGCAGGTTGCCGCAGGCGATGCAGTCATCGGGCTGGCCTCCTCCGGGCCGCATTCCAATGGCTACTCGCTCATCCGCAAGCTGCTCGAAGTCGGCAAGGTCGATGCGCGCACGCAGCTCGAGGGCCGAGGGCTCATCGAGCAGCTGCTCGTCCCGACACGCATCTATGTGCGCGCACTGCTGGCGCTGATGCGCGCGCTGCCCGTGCATGCCTGTGCCCATATCACCGGTGGCGGACTCACCGACAACATCCCGCGCATGCTGCCCGAAGGGCTCGAAGTGCGCCTGCAGCGCCAGCGCTGGCCGCGGCCGGCGGTATTCGACTGGCTCGCACGCACCGGCGGCCTGGACGAGGCGAACATGTACCGCACCTTCAACTGCGGCATCGGCATGGTGGTGATCGTGCCGGCCGCACGCGCCGCGGATGCTCTGGCGCTGCTTACCGGACAGGGCGAACAGGCGCTGCTGATCGGCGAGGTACACCGGGGCGATCGGGGCGCGGTCATCGAGGCATGAACAGGCCAGCGGCTGCGCTGCCCCTGGCGGTCCTGATCTCCGGGCGTGGCAGCAACATGCTCGCGATTGCACGCGCCTGCGTGACGGGAGAGATTCACGCCCGCATCGTCAGTGTGATCTGCGACCGCGCCGATGCCGCCGGGATCCAGGCGGCTGCAGCGTCAGGGCTACCGACCCAGCTGCTGGAGGCGCGCGGGTTGCCGCGGGCCGGATTCGAGGCGCGGCTGGCGCAGACGCTGAGCGCCAGCGGCGCGCAGCTGGTTGCGCTCGCCGGCTTCATGCGCATCCTCTCGGCCACGTTCGTGGCACCCTGGGCCGGGCGCATGCTGAACATTCACCCCTCGCTGCTGCCTGACTATCCTGGCCTGGACACGCATCGGCGCGTGCTCGCCGCCGCCGCGCGCGAGCATGGCGCGAGCGTGCATTTCGTCACCCAGGAGCTCGATGCCGGTCCACTCATCTGTCAGGGACGCCTGTCCATCGCCCCCGGGGACACGCAGGCCAGTCTCGCCGCGCGCGTGCATCGTCTGGAGCATAGAATCTACCCCATGGTGATCGGACTCATCGCTGACGGTCGTCTGGCGCTGTCGGGCAGCACGGTGGTGCTCGACGGCCGGCCTCTGGCTGCGCCGCTGCAGGTCAGCGAGGACGGCTCCCTGGATCCCACGGACGCATGAGGCGGGTGCGCGCCTGCCAGAGCCTCGCCTGGCTGGCGTTGCTGACGCTGTCGGCGCCCGCCCTTCAGGCACAGGACGCCGCCGCCCAGTCACCCCAACACCCGTCCACACTGCAGCCATTTCGGGCCAGCTATCTGTGGTACTGGCACGGTGCCGAGATCGCCTTTTCGCGCATGCAGCTTGCGCATCAGGCCGACGACCTGTGGGTCTACAGCTCCACGACCCGACCGCGCGGCATCGGCAGGCTCTATCCAATGCGACCTGACCTGCGCAGTCTCATGCGCATCACGCCCGAACACGTGCTGCCGCTGCATTTCAAGGTCACGGGCAGCGGGCGCGGTCATGACTCCGACGTGAGCTTCGATTGGCAGAGTCTGCGGGCCACCGGGCTGTACGAGGGAGTGAATATCGACGAGCCGGTGCATCCGGGGGATCAGGACGATCTGTCGGTGCAGATCGCCATGCTGACCAAACTGCTCGCCGGTCAGACTCCCGATCGCGTCATGGAGATCGACAAGGATGGCGTGCGCGAGTACGACTACGATCGCGAGGCAAAAGAGCAGCTCGACACGGCGCTCGGTCGTATCGACACGATCATCTACGCCTCGCATCATCCCGGCTCGCCCCGCACCACGCGCTTCTGGTGCGCACCTTCGCTGGGCTACATCCCGCTGCAGGTGCAGCAGCGACGCGAAAACGCAGTGGAGTGGACCATGAAGATCCGCTCGCTGGAACACAAGCCCTAGGCACACCGGGGCAATGCCCGAGGCTCAACTGCGATTTATTTCGAACAGAACCCGAAGGGCTCAAGCCTTCGGCAATGTCACGCCGCGCTGGCCCTGATATTTGCCACCACGATCGGCGTACGAGGTTTCGCAGACCTCATCGGATTCGAAGAACAGCATCTGCGCAACGCCCTCGTGGGCGTAGATCTTCGCTGGCAGCGGTGTGGTGTTGGAGAACTCGAGGGTCACGTGACCTTCCCATTCCGGTTCCAAAGGCGTTACGTTGCATATTATGCCGCAACGCGCGTACGTCGATTTTCCCAAACAAACAACCAGCACATTGCGGGGAATGCGGAAGTATTCCACCGTGTGCGCCAGCGCAAACGAATTCGGCGGGATGATGCAGACATCCGCCTCGATGTCGACGAAGCTTTTCTCATCGAAACGCTTGGGATCGACGATCGTCGAGTTGATGTTGGTGAAGATCTTGAACTCGCGCGCGCAGCGCACGTCGTAGCCGTAGCTGGAAGTGCCGTAGGAGATGACACGCTCGCCGCGCTCGCTGGTGCGCACCTGGCCGGCCTCGAACGGCTCGATGAGCCCATGCTCGCTGGCCATGCGACGGATCCAGTGATCGGCCTTGATGCTCATCAGCTGTCCTCGACGACGATCTTGGGAAACAGGCTGCTGCGATCGCGCGTGCGGCGTGCGAGCGCGGCGGCCGTGCGACGTGCGGCCTCGATGTAGCACTGGGCACGGGCGCTGGCCGGCTCGGCTATCACGCTCGGGCGACCGCCATCGGCCTCCTCGCGGATGCGCCCATCGAGTGCCAGCTCCCCCAGCAGCGCCACGCCATTCTGCGCGGCCAGCCGCGCGCCTCCGCCAGCACCGAAGATATGCTCGACGTGGCCGCACTGACTGCAGACATGCACACTCATGTTCTCGATGATGCCGAGCACCGGCACCGCGACCTTCTCGAACATCGCCAGCCCCTTGCGCGCGTCGGCCAGTGCAATGTCCTGCGGCGTCGTCACGATGACGGCGCCGGCCACCGGCACGCGCTGTGCCAGGGTCAACTGGATGTCCCCCGTCCCCGGCGGCATGTCCACGACCAGGTAATCGAGCTCGCCCCATTCCGTATCGGTGAGCAGCTGCGTCAGGGCCTGCGTGACCATCGGCCCGCGCCAGACCACGGCCTGCTCCGGCTCCACCAGAAAGCCGATCGACATGGCCTTCAGTCCGTGTGCCTCGAGCGGCAGCAGGTGCTTGCCGTCCGCCGAGCGCGGCCGCTGCCCGCCCAACCCCAGCATCAGCGGCTGACTCGGGCCATAGATGTCGGCATCCAGAATGCCGACCTCGGCGCCGCCGGCGGCCCACGCCAAAGCCAGGTTCACCGCTACGGTGGACTTGCCGACTCCGCCCTTGCCGCTGGCCACCGCGACGATGTTCTTGACCCTGGCGAGGGGCTTCAGATGCCGCTGGACGGCATGCGGCACGATGCGGCTGGTCAGATCGAGGGACAGCTCGACGGCGAGGCCGCTGGCCTGCAGATGCTGCTGCAGCGCTCCCTGTAGCGCGTGGGCATAGCCGACCGTGGGAAAGCCGAGCTCAACCGCCACGCTGAGGTGCTCGCCCTGCAGAGCAACGTTTCGCAAGGCACCCGCCTCCCCGAGCGTCTGCTGCAGATACGGCTCCACATAGCTCGCCAGCGCCGAGCGCACCCGTTCTTCGGACATCGACATGGAACTCCTCCGCCCCTAGCGGGAGCGGGCGCGCGGCGTCAGCGCGCCAAACGAGCGCGACTTCAAAGAATCGGCAAGATCGGCCGTTGACTTAATCAAACATGGCATAATCCGGATACCAAGAATAACCGGTTGGAATGTCGTGCGGCGCATGCCGCGATGGGGCCGCCGACAATCGAACGGGAGCTTTTCGGGACAGGGACGATCGTGACGCAGTCGTGGATGGAAAGAGCACTGCAACCCACTGAGCACACGGGCGATTACGGCACGCGACATTAGCACGGCGGAATGAGTTTTTTCACCACCCTGCGCGCCGACCGGCTGATACTGCAAATCCGGGGCGCGACCAACGTGATGGCGCCCGAGATCCAGAAGGCCATCGCGAAACTCAAGCAGGCGGGGCCTGGCGTCATCGAGCCGGTCATCGCCGCATTGCCGGAGGCTGACAAGCAGGCCACGGTCGCGTTCGTCGACATCCTGGCGAGCCTCGCCACCGCCAAGACCTTGCCGCAGTACACCCAGGCGCTGGTCCAGGGCAGTCCGCGCGTCATCGCCGGAGTCGCCTGGGCGCTGACCAGCAGCCGCGGCTATCCGCCGCATCTGCTGCTGGATGCCCTGGCGACCCCTGGCATCGCCAAGTCGGCCCTGCTCGATGTCATCAACGGCCAGCGCGGCCGCTTTTCGGTGCGTGAGCTGCTCAATGCCGCCTATGCGCAGGAGCCCAACGAGAAGGCGGCGCTGTTTCGCATCATCGGGGAGATCGCCGATGAGGCGGCGCTGCCCGAGCTGATCGGACGCCTGCAGGGCAAGGACCCCATCGCGCGTCTGCACATCATCAATGTGCTGGCGCGTTTCAACCGTCCCGAGGTGCAGCGCTCGCTGCAGGAGCTGCTCGGCGACACCAACAAGATGGTGCGCTCGGCGGTGCTGACCTCGATGGCGAAGATGGATGGTCCGATCGAGGTCGCGCGCGTGTGCACGCTGCTGCGCGACCCGGAGCTCGATGTGCAGAATCGCGCCGTGGAGCTGCTGGCCAAAGCGCGCGATCCGGAGACGGTGCGGCACCTGGTGCCGGTGCTCAAGGACGAGAGCGAGCAGGCGCGCCGCGCCGCCGTCGAGGTGCTCAACGAGGTCGGCGATGCGCGCTCGGTCAAGTACCTGCTCGAGGCGATCAAGGACGACGACTGGTGGGTGCGCAGCCGTGCGGGCGATGCGCTCGGCAAGATCGGCGGCCCCAAGGTCATCGATGCGGTGCTCGAGCTGGTACGCGACAAGGACGAGGACATCCGCCGCGCCGCCATCGAGATCCTCAACCAGACGAAGGACGAGCGCGCGGTCGACTCGCTCATCCAGGCCACGCGCGACGCGGACTGGTGGGTGAGCGAGCGGGCGGTCGATGCACTGGCGGAGATCGGCAGCAAGCGCGCCGTGCC